>DATFEO010000023.1:0-2560 GCA_035250985.1 Sphingomicrobium sp.
TCGCGCGCGGCGGCGAGCCGGGCATTGGCTTCCCGAAGCGCCGCCTGGGCGGCATCGACGTCCGTGCCCGCGACCGCCGCCGGATCGATGCGCCGGACATTGAGCAGGCGATTGAGGTCGCGCCTCGCCTTGTCCGCATCGGCAGCGGCAGCGGCGGCCTCGGCCTCGGCCTGCTGGACATTGGCCTGCGCCGCCGCGATCTGCGTGCCGGCCTCGGCGACCCGCGCCCGCGCCTGTTCGCCTTCGGCGGACAGGGTCGCCGGGTCGATGGCGAACAATGGCAGGCCGGGCCCGACCCTTTGGCCTTCGACGGCGGCTAGGGACGTCACGGTCCCTGCCACCGGTGCCGCAAGGAAAAGGGTTTCACCCTCGATGTATCCGGACAGGGCCGGAGCCTCTCGATCACCGCCGAGCAGGCGCCAGGCAAGGAAGGCGGCGGCCAGCAGGACGATGACGATGATGATCGGCCGCGCCCATTTCATGATTGTGTCTCCGCCTGTTGGCCCGCTTCCGGCCAGCCGCCGCCGAGTGCCTTGACCAGCGCCACCGTGTCCTGGGCCAGGGCGCCGCGTGCTTCGATCAACTCTTCCTCCAGGGAGAGTCGACGGCCCTGGGCCACCAGCACGTCCGAGTAAGTGACGAGACCGCCGCGATAGCGGCTCTCGGCCAGATCCTCGGCGGCGCGGGCACCGATCAGCGCGCCCTCGAGTTGCTGCAGTCGGCCCCGGTCTCCCTCGACTCGCGACAGCGCGTCCTCGACTTCCTGAAGGGCGTTCAGGATTGCCTTGCGATAGGCGATGAGCGCCTGTTCCCCGCGTGAACTATGGACTTCGACATTGGCACGCCGGCGCCCGCCATCGAACAATGGCCAGTCGAGCGCTCCACCGACCGTAAAGGCGCGGCTCCCCCATTCGAGCAGCGAGCCCAGCGCCGTGCTGACCAGTGTCGGGGCGGCGGTCAGCGAAATGCGCGGGTAGAGGTCGGCGACGGCGACGCCGATGTCGGCCGTGGCGGCGGCGAGCTCTCGCTCGGCGGCGCGAATGTCGGGCCGTCGCCGCAACAGGTCTGAGGGCAGCCCGGCCGGGATAGTCACGGATTCGGCCGCTGTCGCCGGCGGCAGATGGAGGCCGGAGGCGAACGCGGCCGGGCCAGCGCCGACAAGCACGCCCAGCGCATGCGTTTCCGTATCGATCTCCGCGCGAATGGCCGGAAGAACTGCCGCGGCTGCGGATCGCTCGGCCTGCAGGCGGCGCACCTCTTCGCTGTTGATCAGGCCGCCTGCCGCGCGCGCGGCGAACAGGCGTTCAAGCCGGGCGGCGCGGACGGACTCCGCCTCGGCGTTGCGGTAGCGCTCGCGGGCCGATCGGAGGCGGAAATAGACGCGGGCGACTTCGGCGGCGATTGAGACCTGCGTGTCGCGCGCGGACCAGATCGCCGCCCCGGTCCGCGCCGCGGCGGCCTCACGTTCGCGCCGGTTGCGGCCGAACAGGTCGAGCTCCCACGCCGCATCGAAGCCGACCCGGAACGTGGTGAACTCGCTGCCGAGGATGCCGAAAGTGCCGGCCCCGCCGCCACCTCCAGGACCGGGCGGCACCGGGATCGCATTCTCGCTGATCCGCTGGCGTGTCACCGACGCCTGGCCGGCGACCTCGGGCAGCCTGGCCGCACCGGCGACGCCTTCGAGCCCGCGTGCTTCGCGGATCCGCGCGGCCGCAGCCTCGATATCCAGGTTTTGGGTCAACGCCCGTTCGATGAGGCTTGAAAGCAGGGGATCGCCGAACTTGCGCCACCAGGCAGCGAGCTCTGCGTCGGACAGGGCATCGGCCGCACCGGCCTCGGCATAGCCGCCGGGCATGCTGACATCCGGCCGTTCGTAGTCCGGGCCGACCGTGCAGCCGGCAAGGAGTGCGGCAATGAGGGCGGCGGCGCGGCGCTTCACCGCGCCCGCTCCGTCAGCAGCCCCGCGAGAACGCTCTCGGCGTGCTGGGCGGCCAGGGCCTCGACGTCTAGCGCCGCGCCACCAACCGGCTGCAGCGTTTCGCGCCAAAGCAGGCCCATCAGCATCGGCCCCATCAGTGTGAATGCGTGCAGCCGCGGGTCGCCCGGCCGGACCTCGCCCTTGGCCTGCGCCTGCGCGATCAGCTCGGCAATCATGCCGATGGCCTTGGACGCGACATGGTCGTGCCAGACCTTGGCGAGCTCCGGAAAGTTGCGCGACTCGCCGATGACCATCTTGGCGACCGCGCCGACAGGAACTCGGCCAGTGATCTCCGCGAACCGCGGCAGGAACAGGCGAATGACTTGGGCAAAGGGAATTTCCGCCTTCGCGAGGCTCGCCCGGATGACTTCTATGTTTGGCGCGACCGTGTCTCGTACGACGGCCCGGAACAGGTCCTCCTTGTCCTTGAAATAGAGATAGAGCGTGCCCTTGGAGACCCCGGCCCGCCTGGCGATTTCTTCGAGCCTTGCCGCCGCGAAGCCTTTCTCGGCGAAGACTTCGAGGGCCGCGGCGCAGATCTCGCCCGGACGGTTCTCGGCCCGCCGCTGCCACCTCGGTTGC
>DATFEO010000035.1:0-2936 GCA_035250985.1 Sphingomicrobium sp.
GCGCGCGCCTGCCTCCCGGCGGGCGGCGGCGGTCATGATCACGACCGCATAATCGGCGAGGTGGGTCAGGCGCATGTTCAATTCGGACTATTTGTATCCGATTTAGTGCGTTGCGCTGCAAAACTCAACCTTGCGGCGGTCGCGGGACAGGTTATTCCGGTTGCGTGCCAATTTACTCGCTGGTCCGCTCACTGGCGTTCGCGCTCGATGCCGAACGAGCGCATCGACTGGCCATCGCCGGGCTGAGGATGATGCCTCGGCTGGACCCCGCGCAATTCCCCGATTCCCTCCGGTCGACGGTGGCCGGCATCGACTTCCCGTCGCCCGTCGGCCTTGCGGCCGGCTTCGACAAGGATGCCGAGGTTGCCGAGCAGATGCTCGGCTTCGGCTTCGGCTTCGTCGAAGTCGGGACGATCACGCCAAGGCAGCAACGGGGCAACCCCAGGCCCCGGCTGTTCCGCCTCGTCGAGGACGAAGCGGTGATCAACCGCATGGGGTTCAACAACAAGGGGCATTCGGCGGCGTTCGAGCGGCTGCGGCGAACGACGCACCTGCACGGTGTCATCGGCGTCAATGTCGGCGCGAACAAGGATAGCCCCGACCGCATTTCCGATTATGCCGTGGGCATCAGGCGACTCGCCCCGGTCGCGCGCTACCTGACCGTCAACATCAGCTCGCCGAACACGCCCGGGCTCCGCGGGCTGCAGGACGAAGGCGAACTCCAAGCGCTCCTCACCGCGGTCGAGGAGGTGCGCACCGACAAGCCCATCTTCCTCAAGGTCGCGCCGGACCTTCAGCCCGGCGACCATGAGCGGATCGTCCGGGCCGCCCTCGACCATCACATCGACGCCTTGATCGTCGCCAACACCACCGTTTCGCGGCCGCCGCTTTCGTCGCGTCATGCAAGCGAGGCCGGCGGCCTTTCCGGGCGCCCGCTGAAGCCTCTTGCGCTCGAGGCGCTCAAAGCGTTCCGAAACGCGAGCGGCGGCGAGATCCCGCTGATCGGTGTCGGCGGAATTGCGGATGCCGATGACGCCTGGGAGCGGATCAAGGCCGGGGCCAGCCTCGTCCAGCTTTATTCGGCGATGGTCTACAAGGGCCCTGATATCGGCAAGGTCATCGCCCAGGGGCTAGCCGATCGGCTGAAGCGCGAAGGCTATTCCAGTATCTCGCAAGCCGTCGGCGCGGCGGCCTAGGGCCTTACGGGCAGCCTAAGAACGCGACCTTCGCGGCGCGGGTCGAAGCCGCCGTCGACCCGACCGTCGCGGATGAGCACTCCGTGTACGCCTGAATCCTCGCCCTGACCGGGTTTCAGCTCGATGCCCCTCGCGCGAAGCCCCGCCAGGATCTCGGGCGAGAATCTGGCCACCTCGCCTTGGAAGTTCGGCCCGCGCGCGACGAGGTTCGGCTGGGCCAGAGCCTGCTGCATTGGCAGGCCCCAGTCGATCGCCGCGACCAGCGACTTGGCGACAAAGGCCAGAATCGCATTGCCTCCAGCCGAACCGATCGCTCCGGCGAACTTGCCGTCCGGCCCCAGCAGGATGGTCGGGGTCATGGACGATCGCGGGCGCTTGCCCGGCGCAACCGCGTTGGCGGCCGGGCGGCCCTGGTCGTCCACGGGCCTGAACGCGAAGTCGGTCATCTGGTTGTTGAGGAAAAAGCCATCGACCATTCGGCCGGACCCGAAGATGGATTCGACCGTGGTCGTCATCGACACCACGTTCCCATCTGCATCGCCGACGATGAAGTGGGAGGTTCCCGTCGGCTCGAGCGTCGAATCGGCGGCCGCGACCTGGGCGCCGGCAGGAACGCCTGCGACCGGCGGAGGACCGGCGGCCGTTTCAATAAGCCTTGCGCGCGAGGCGACATAGGCGGGGTCCAGCAAGCCGTTGACGGGCACGTTCGGAACGTCCCCGACATAGCGGTCGCGATCGGCGTACATGAGCCGGCTCGTCTCGGCGAACAGGTACCAGGCCTGGGGATCGCTCGGCCCGCGCTCCGCGATGTCCGTCTGCTCCAGCAGTTTCATTAGCTGGATCAGCCCGACGCCACTGGACGGCGGCGGTGGAACGCACATCACGTAGACCCGGTAGGGCCGACACAGCGCCTCCCGCTTCACCGGGCGGTAGGCTGCGAGGTCGGCAAGAGTCATCGAGCCGCTGAGCGGTGCGGCGCTGGTTCGTGCGATGATCCTCGCCGCGGTCGATCCAGCGTAGAGCGCCGAGGGTCCCTGCTCGGCGAGCCGCCGGATGAAGTCCGCGTAGGCCGGATTGCGGAGTCGGTCGCCAGCCTGGACCAGCGTCCCGTCCGGCTTCGAGAAATAGGCAATGACGTCCGGTGCCCTGTTTTGGGGAAAGTCGCCGCGCACCAGCCGGGCGAGACGCGGGCTGACGATGAAGCCGTCGCGCGCGGTCCGCTCCGCATCGGCGAACAGACTGCTCCACGGCAGCTTGCCGCGCTCCGAATGCGCCTCGGCAAGCATCCGCACGACCCCCGGAACGCCGGTCGCGCGCCCGCTCAGCACTGCCTCCTGGAATGGCATCGGCGTGCCGTCTGCGCGCAGGAACATGGTCGACGCCGCCTGCGCCGGCGCGACCTCGCGTCCGTCGAGGATCGAGACCTTGCCGGTGCGAGCATCGTAATAGGTCATGAAGGCGCCGCCGCCGATGCCGGAGCTCTGCGGCTCAACCAGCGACAACATCGCCTGCACGGCGATCGCCGCATCGACCGCGCTGCCCTTGCGCCTGAGCACTTCCAGCCCCGCCTGTGCCGCGAGCGGGTTCGCGGCGATCACAAACGCTTCCTGCTGGGCGGCCGCTACCGGCGGAGATGTTTGTGGCTGCGAAGCGGTAGGTGTTGCACAGGCCGAGAGGCCGACGGCGGCCAGAGCGGCGATCAATCTTGGAATCAGGCGCATCGTGACGCGCCTAGCGTGA
>DATFEO010000038.1:0-19284 GCA_035250985.1 Sphingomicrobium sp.
CGGTTTTCGCTTCGGCGGCTGGGTGCAGCCTTTTTGGAGCGAAAACATGGGCCCGTTCGAGAGGGTCATCGATGGCGAATACGACCTCCTGCTCGGCAAGCGGACCTACGACATCTTCGCCGGCTACTGGCCCCATAACCAGGACATACCGATCGGCGCCAAGTTTCAGCGCATCAACAAATATGTGCTGACCCATTCGGACGAGCCGCTGGAATGGGAGCATAGCCATCGCCTGTCGGGTGACACGGCGAACGCGGTCGCGAAGCTCAAGAAGAGCGAGGGACGCGACCTGCTGATTCAGGGCAGCAGCACGCTCTATGTGCCGCTGCTCAGTGCCGGCCTGATCGACCGGCTGGTGCTGATGACCTTCCCCCTGCTGCTTGGCCAAGGGAAGCGCATTATGGACGGTTCGGAGAAGCCCGGCGCGCTGAGGCTGGTCGACAGCTTCGCGTCCGACACAGGTGTGATCACGGCGACTTACGAACCCGACGGTGAAGTGCGGACCGGCACCTTCGCGACAAAGGAACCGAGCGAAGAGGAATTGGAGCGGCGCGAGAAGATGGAAGCGGGAGCCTGGTGAAGCTCCAGTTCTTCGGGCACCCCTTCTCTTCGTACACGCAGAAGGTGCTGATCGCGCTTTGGGCGGACGAGACGACGTTCGACTACCGAATGATCGACCCAGACCACCCGGAGAATATCGCCGAGCTCAACGCCAACTCGCCGTTCGGCAAGTTCCCTCTGCTAATCGACAATGGTCAGGCGGTGTTTGAATCGACGCCGATCATCGAGCACCTGCATGCATGCCACCGCGGCGCCAATGACTGGATTCCCCAAGGGGAAGCGGGCCGCAGGTCGCGCTTCCTCGACCGTTTCTTCGATACCTATGTCATGGCCAACATGCAGAAGGCCGGTCTCGACATTCTCCGGCCGCAGGACTCGCGCGATCCGTACGGCGTCGAACTTGCACGAGCCGAGCTGAGGACTGCTTACGACTGGCTGGATGCCAACCTGGGCGACGGGCCGTGGGCGGTCGGCGACCGGTTCACGCTGGCCGACTGCGCCGCGGCCCCCTCGCTCTTCTATGCCGACTGGCTGGAGGAGATTGGCCCCAGCCGGCCAAACCTCGCCGCCTATCGCGCCCGACTGCTAGCCCATCCCATTGTTGCCCGCGCGGTCGACGAGGGCCGCCCTTACCGAAAATTCTTCCCGATGGGCGCCCCGGCCCGCGACTAGCCGACGAGGTCGAAGGCGCCGACGAAGCTCTCGATCCCGGCGATGCCTTCCAACTCGGCGTCGAGCTTGCGGTAGGCATTACCCTGGCCCGCCTGGAAACGCTCGAAGTCCTCAACCGATTCCCAGTGGTCCGCCGTCAGGTAGATGCCGTCGCCATCGCGCCAGAGTTCGGTACGGATGAAGCCGGGGGCAGCGGCGAACAGCCGGGCCCAGTCGCCGTCGCGCCCATAGGCTGCAACGAATTGCGTCTCGGTTTCCGGCGACACTTCGAAACGCCAAAGCCGGACATGGGTCATGCAAACGCGTTCGCTCTGCGCAGCGACTGCCAGGCGGCAATGACCTCCGCGAGCTTCCTTTCCTGGCTTCGGTCGCCGCCGTTGCGGTCGGGGTGGTAACGCCGCACGAGCTCGGAATAACGCTTGCGCACGGCGTGCAGGTCGGCGTCGTCCTTCAGGCCGAGCACGCTGAGCGCGTGGTGCTCGTCTGCGGTGAAGCGCCTGATCCGCTTTCGCTGGCGATCCGGCCGGAAGCGGGCGGAAATGGCGTCAAGCGGGTCCTTGAAGTCCGCCCAAGCCGGGCCCGGGTCTGCACCGGGCGCCGAAAAAAGGCGCGTCGGGCGGTCCCATCCGGCGATCGGCGACTGCGCTGCCTCGATCTCCTCGGGACTCATGCCGTCGAAGAAATTGTACCTGGCGTTATGTTCACGAACATGGTCGAGGCAGAGCCATCGCCAAGTGCCGGGGCCATTGAAGTCGCCCGGCGTCAACGGGGCGCGGAACTCGCCTGGCTGGCGGCAACCCGGGGCGGCGCAGCGCTTCGCCGCGCCTTCGACCCGTCCATGCATCTTGGATTGCTTAGTCGCCATTGAACGCTTCTATATAGGACCGATGAACGAGGCTAGCACCGGACCCGTCGCGGCCGAGATGCGCCGCCGGCTCGAGGCGGCGCTAGTTCCCACCACGCTGGTGTTGACCGATGAGAGCGAGCAGCATCGCGGGCATGGCGGCTACAACCCCGCCGGCGAATCCCATTTCCACCTGGTGATCGAAAGCGCCGCATTCACCGGCAAGTCGCGCGTGGAGCGCCAACGCATGGTCCATGCCGCGCTTGGCGACTTGCTGGACGAGCGCGTGCATGCCTTGTCCATATCGGCCCGGGAGCCGCAATCATGATCGAGCAGGTCGTCACGCCCGTCACTCATGACCTCGGCGCCTTCAAGGTCAGACGCGCGCTGCCCGCGCGGGAGCGGACGATGGTCGGGCCGTTCATCTTCGTCGACCAGTTCGGGCCGGCGCAGTTGATGCCAGGCGACGGCATGGATGTGCGCCCGCACCCGCACATCAACCTCGCTACAGTCACCTACCTGTTCGAAGGCGCCATCCAGCATAAGGACAGCCTCGGGTCCGACAAAAGAATCGAGCCGGGAGCGATCAACCTCATGACTGCCGGCGCCGGCATCGTCCATTCCGAGCGCTCGCCGGCTGACATGCGCGCGAAAGGCCCCAGCTTCTACGGCATGCAGACCTGGCTGGCCCTCCCCGACGGCAAGGAAGAGGTCGATCCCGCTTTCGAGCATATGTCGTCGGCTGGCCTGCCAACGGTCGAGGGCGAAGGCGTTTCGGCGCGGGTGCTGATGGGGACGCTTTGGGGCGCCACTGCAAGCACCACCTGCCACAGCCCGACGATATATGCCGATATTATGTTAAGCGCAGGCGCGAGCCTCGAAATCGAGGCCGAGGCGGACGAGCGCGCGGTCATGGTGACGGAAGGCGATGCGGAGCTGGACGGCGCGCGGCTGGAGCCGTTCTCGCTCTATGTGCTGGCGCCTGGCCATCGGGCGGTGCTCCGCGCATCAAGCCCGGCGCGGGCCATGCTGCTCGGCGGCGGGGCCTTTTCGACGCGGCGCTACGTCTACTGGAACTTCGTCAGCTCGTCGAAGGAGCGAATCCAGCAGGCGAAGGAGGACTGGATCGACCGCCGCTTTCCGCTCGTGCCCGGAGACGAGGAGGAGTTCATCCCCTTCCCCGCCGTGCCCAAGACGGTCAGATATCCTTGACCGAGTTCCGGCGCGTCGCACTCAAGACCGGAGTGACGCTCAACGTCGCGCTCGCCGGGTCGGAGGACGCCCCGCCGGTTATCCTGCTGCACGGCTTTCCGGAGTCGCATCGGACGTGGCGCGGGCTGGCGCCGCTGCTGGAGGGCGAGTTTCGGCTGGTCATGCCGGACCAGCGCGGCTTCGCCGGGTCGGACCGGCCGCAGGAGGTCGAGGCCTATCGCGCCGACCTATTGGTCGACGATATTTTCGCGCTTGCCGAAGGACTGGCGATCGAGCGCTTCGCCCTGGTCGGACATGACTGGGGCGGCGCGATCGCCTGGCCGGCGGCGCTGCGGGGTGATCCGCGGTTGACCCGGCTGGCGATCATCAATGCCCCGCACCCGGTCATCTTCCAGAAGAGCGTGATCGAGGACCCCGACCAGCGCGCCGCCTCGCAATATGTCACTGCCTTCCGAGCGCCGGGCTTCGAAACGGCGGTGAAGACAATGGGCTGGGAGACCTTCTTCGAAAAGGGATTCTGCGGCCATGTCGACCTGACGACAATCGATCCGCAGGAGCGCGCGCAATATATCGCCGAATGGTCCGCGCCCGGCGGCTTCACGGCCATGCTCAATTGGTACCGTGCCTCGCAGGTCATGGTTCCGCTGCCTGGCCTGGAGGTGCCGACTCCCGACTGGCTTCTGAAAGCCTTCCCCAAGATCCGCGTGCCGACCCTGGTCATCTGGGGGATGAACGACAAGGCGCTGCTGCCGATCCAGCTGGACGGTCTCGACGAGCTGGTGGACGATCTGACCATCCACCGCATTCCCGACGCCGGCCATTTCGTCCCATGGGAAAAGTCCGAAGCGGTCGCCGCCGCTCTCAAGCCATTCCTGCGGGAGGACTGATCGTGCGTGAACCGACGATCGAGGCAGATGGATGGTCCCTGGAGAATGGCGAGGAATATCACCGTCGCGCCCCCGAAACCTTCTGGATCCCCGATCGCCAAGCCCGCGAGAGCCTTCATCCCGGCGATCTCGCCAAGCTGATCTTCAAAATCGCGCTCGACGACCCGGACGATCCGTTTGCATACGAACGGATGTGGGTCATCGTCCGCGAGAAGACTGATGGCGGCTATTTCGGCATGCTGGACAATGAGCCGGACTCGATCGCCCAGAACGACGAATTCTGGCTGGGCACGGAACTTCCTTTCCGGCCCGAACACATCATCAACCTGGAGTTGCCGAGCGAGGAAACGGTTGACTTGGCACGCCGTCCGCCGCGAAGGGCGTGGCCCCGTGACTAGCTCGACCCGATCCCGTTCCCGTTCCGCCGCGCGCCTCGCCGCGGTTCAGGCGCTCTACCAGATGGAAATGGAGGGAACGCCGGTCGCCAAGCTGCTTCACGAGTTTCACGAGCACCGCCTGGGCGCCACGATCGAGGACGAAACCTACGCAGAGGCCGAGATCGACTTTTTCGACGACATCGTCAGCGGCGCCGATGCGCGCCGGGACGAGATCGACGCGCTCATCTCCCAGCGGCTGGCCGAGGGCTGGAGCCTGGAGCGGCTCGACCGGCCAATGCGGGCAATCCTGCGCGCCGGCGCCTATGAGCTGATCGCCCGGGCCGACGTCCCCGTGGCGACAGTCATCAGCGAATATGTCGACGTCGCCCATGCCTTCTACGACCGGCGCGAGACCGGCTTCGTCAACGGCTTGCTCGACGCCATCGCCAAGGCGGCGCGGACCTGAACCATGAACGAGCGCGAGGTCATCGCGCGGCTGAAGCGCATCGCGACCGACCCGGCGGCCCGCGGCCTCGCCGACGATGCGGCGCTGCTCGACGGCCTGGTCATCACGCATGACACGATCGCGGAGGGTGTGCACTTCCTGCCTGTCGATCCACCGGCTTCGGTTGGCTGGAAGCTGGTGGCGGTGAACCTGAGCGATCTCGCCGCCAAGGGCGCGGCCCCGCGCGCTGTTTTGCTCAGCATGACGATCGGCGACAAGGATTGGGACGAGGGCTTTCTGTCCGGCATCGAGGCGGCGTGCGAAAGCTACGGTGTGCAGCTTATCGGCGGCGACACGATTGCCTTGCCCGAGGGCGCCCCCCGCGTCCTGGGGCTGACCGCCATCGGTAAGGCAGGCGAGCGGGTACCCTCGCGCGGCGATGGCAGGCCTGGCGACATCCTGTGGCTGGTCGGCACTCTGGGCGACAGCGCTGCCGGCCTCGCCCAGCTTGGAGAAGATCCGGAGGCCATCGGCCCGCTGGTCGACCAGTATCGCCGGCCGGTGCCGCTGCTTGCCGCCGGCCAGGTCCTCGCCCGCGAGGCAAGCGCGATGATGGACGTGTCCGACGGGCTGCTGCTCGACTTGCAGAGATTGTGCGAGGCCAGCAGTTGCGGCGCTGAGATCGACCTTGACGCTTTGCCGTTGTCGAGCGCCTTCGCCGCCGAGCGGGGCGAGGACCGGGAGGCACGCCTGTTCGCGGCGACCGGCGGCGACGATTATGCATTGCTTGTAGCATTGCCGGCAGGAATCGACCCGCTAAGCCTTTCTTTACCCTCCGACGGCAGGATCACCGCCATCGGTCGGCTGGCCGAAGGATGCGCGATCGCACTTCGCGACGCCGCCGGGCCAGTCGAGCTGCCGGAGAGACGAGGCTATGAACATCATCGCGTTTAGCGCCAGGCAGTGGGTGATTGCCCTGGTTGGCCTTGCTTCCGGAATGGCCACGGCGTTGCTCTTAAACTGACGTTTAAGGCAAACTAGACAGAGACTTTTCGACCCCCTAAAGCTCCGCGCGGTTTTCAATCGGCGGCGACCGTTCGGGCTTCAGCCGCCAAGCTCCGGTCTTACAGGGGAAGTCTCCATGAACCTGGTCCTCATTGCGATCGCCTGCGGCGCTATCGCGGTTCTTTACGGCATATTCACGAGCGGGCAGGTGCTTCGCGCCAGCCAGGGCAACCAGCGGATGATCGAGGTTGCCGGCGCCATCCAGGAAGGCGCCGCCGCATACCTCAAGCGCCAGTACACGACGATCGCCATCGTCGGCGTTGTGGTCGCCCTGCTGGTCTTCTATTTCCTCGGCGGGCTCAGTGCCGTCGGCTTCGTCAGCGGAGCCATCCTGTCGGGGGTTGCCGGCTTCATCGGCATGAACATCTCCGTGCGCTCCAACGTCCGCACGGCCGAGGCGGCGCGCACCAGCCTGCAGAAGGGCCTGACCATCGCCTTCCGCGCCGGCGCCATCACCGGCCTGCTCGTCGCCGGCCTGGCGCTGCTCGCGATTTCCGTCTTCTTCTGGTACCTGACCGGTCCGGCCGGCTTCGCGCCGGATGCGCGAGAAGTCGTCACCGCCCTGACCGCCTTGGCACTCGGGGCTTCCCTGGTTTCGATCTTCGCCCGTCTTGGCGGCGGCATCTTTACCAAAGCCGCCGACGTCGGCGCCGACCTGGTGGGGAAGGTCGAGGCCGGAATCCCCGAGGACGATCCCCGCAACCCGGCGGTGATCGCTGACAACGTCGGCGACAATGTCGGCGACTGCGCCGGCATGGCCGCCGATTTGTTCGAAACCTATGTCGTCACGGTCGGCATCACCATGGTGTCGGTGGCGCTGGCCCTGGGCGGGTCGCCGCTGCTGATGCCGCTGATGAGCCTGCCACTGCTGATCGGCGGCGTGTGCATCATCACCTCGATCGTCGGCACCTACATGGTCCGCCTCGGCGCCAAGCAGTCGATCATGGGCGCCCTCTACAAGGGCTTCTGGACGGCGACGGTGCTGGCCGTCCCCGCCATCTGGTTCGCCGCCGATTACGCGCTCGGCGGGCTTGACCAGACGATCACGACGACGGCGGAAAGCTTCCCAGCGATCAACCTCGTCTGGGCCAGCTTCGTCGGCCTGGCGGTGACCGGCCTCATCGTCTGGATCACCGAATATTACACCGGCACCCACTATCGCCCCGTTCAGTCGATCGCCAAGGCCAGCCAGACCGGCCATGGCACAAACATCATCCAGGGCCTGGCGGTCAGCCTTGAATCGACGGCGTTGCCAACCATCGTCATCGTCGCCGGCGTCATCGCCAGCTTCCAGCTCGCGGGTCCGCTCGGCGTCGCTTTCGCCGCGTCGGCGATGCTTGCGCTGGCCGGCATGGTCGTCGCCCTCGACGCCTATGGCCCAGTCACCGACAATGCCGGCGGCATCGCCGAAATGTCGGGCCTGGAGGACGACGTGCGCACCCGCACCGACGCGCTCGACGCGGTTGGCAACACCACCAAGGCGGTGACCAAGGGCTACGCGATCGGTTCGGCTGGCCTCGCCGCTTTGGTGCTGTTCGGCGCCTATACCGCCGACTTGCGCGAGTTCGGCGCCGAGATCGGCGTGACCTCGAGCCTCGACACCTTGTTTAGCCTGTCGAACCCCTATGTCATCGTCGGCCTGCTGCTGGGCGCGTTGCTGCCATACCTCTTCGGAGCGATGGGCATGACCGCGGTCGGCCGCGCCGGCGGCGCGGTGGTCGAGGAAGTCCGCGGCCAGTTTCGCGACAACCCCGGAATCATGGACGGCTCGGTCCGGCCGAACTACGCGCGCACGGTCGATCTCGTCACCAAGGCGGCGATCCGCGAGATGATCATCCCCTCGCTGCTGCCGGTGCTGGCGCCGATCATCGTCTATTTCGGCATTTCGCTGGTCGCCGACAGCCGCGAACAGGGCCTGGCCGCGGTCGGCGCGCTGCTGCTGGGCGTGATCGTCTCCGGCCTGTTCGTCGCTATCTCGATGACCTCGGGCGGCGGCGCCTGGGACAATGCCAAGAAATATATCGAGGACGGGAATTACGGCGGCAAGGGCAGCGAGGCCCACAAGGCCGCGGTGACCGGCGACACGGTCGGCGATCCCTACAAGGACACTGCCGGCCCGGCCGTCAACCCGATGATCAAGATCACCAACATCGTCGCCTTGCTGCTGCTTGCGGCGCTGGCGGCGCAGGGTGCTGGCACGACCGGTTTCTGATCAGCCCTGAACCTCGGGTCAGGCGGGGGCGGAAACGCTCCGCCTTTCCTTATCCCCTACCCGCCGCTAAACAGCCGCGGCTTTGATGCTGTCGAAAAGGATTTGAATGGCCAAGGAAGAACTTCTCGAGATGCGCGGGCAGGTGGTCGAGCTGCTGCCCAATGCCATGTTCCGCGTCCGGCTCGAGAACGGCCACGAGATTCTCGGCCATACGGCCGGCAAGATGCGCAAGAACCGCATCCGCGTCCTGACCGGCGACGAAGTGCTGGTCGAACTGACGCCCTATGATTTGACCAAGGGGCGGATCACCTACCGGTTCAAGTAACGCCCAATGCGGCTCGTCCTTGCCTCGGCGAGCCCGCGCCGCCTCGACCTGCTGGCGCGCATCGGCGTCCATCCCGATACGATCGTTCCGGCCGATATCGACGAGAGCGTGCCGCGGGGAGAATTGCCGCGCGAGCATGCGGTCAGACTGGCGCGCGAAAAGGCCGAGGCGGTCGCGGCGTCCCATACCGACGCGCTGGTGCTGGCGGCGGACACGGTCGTGGCGGTCGGCCGGCGGATCCTGCCCAAGGTCGAAGACGAAGCGACCCTGCGCGACTGCATGGCGCTGTTGAGCGGCCGGCGGCACCGGGTGATGACCGGCGTCGCGCTGGCGGTGCCGGGCAGCGGCGTCCGCACCCGACTGGTCGAGACCATGATCGCCATGAAGCGGCTTAGCCGAGAAGAGATCGACTATTACGCGGCCCACGGCGAATGGCGCGGCAAGGCCGGCGGCTATGCGCTGCAGGGCTATGGCGAAGTCTATGTCCGCCACATCGCAGGCAGCTATTCCAACGTCGTCGGCCTGCCCCTGGCCGAGACCCGGCTGCTGCTGAAGAGTGCGGGCTATGGAATCGCCTGACCGGCTGATCGAGCGCGGCATCGGCGAGAGCCGGGCGGTGCGAATCGCGGGCGGCGAGATCATCGAGGCGCGGGTGCTGCTGCATGGTACCGTGCGTGCCGGCTCCGTGCTTGCCGCCAAGCTCATCCGCACCGGCAGGCCGGCAATCGCGGCGGCGGGCGGCGCCGAATATGTCATGCGCGACGGTGCCGGGCCGGCGACCGAGGGGCAGGCAATCGCCATCGAGGTCGTGCGGGAACGGATTCCCGGCGCCGAGCCGTGGAAGCGTCCGCTGGCGCGGATAAGCGGCGAGCCGCCGCGCGAGGCGGAATTCAGCGCGGCGGAGCTGCCGTTCCCGGACCCGCACGACCAATTGGAAGACGCCGGCTGGTCAGACCTTATCGAGGAAGCGCGCACCGGCATCGTCGCTTTCGCCGGAGGGGCTTTACGCATCTCGCCGACGCCAGCCATGACCCTGATCGACGTCGACGGCACGCTGCCTCCCGTGGAACTGGCAATGGCCGGGGCGAAGGCGGCCGCACGGGCGATCCTGAGGCACGGCATTGGCGGCTCGATCGGCATCGACCTGCCGACGATGCAGGGCAAGGATCAGCGCAAGGCGGTCGGCGCGGCGGTGGACGCGATCCTGCCCAATCCGTTCGAGCGCACCGCTGTCAACGGCTTCGGCTTCCTGCAGATCGTCCGGCCACGGCGCCATGCGTCTTTGTTCGAGCTGGCGGCCGACCGGCCGGCTTTCGAGGCGCGGGCGTTGCTCCGGCAGGCGGCGCATGAAACCGGAGCGCTGACGCTCGCCGCGCATCCCGCCGTCATCGCCATATTCGAGGGCCACCCCGACTGGCCGGAGCAGCTCTCGCGCCAAGTCGGCGGCGCGGTCCGCTTGCGCTCCGACCCGAAGCTCCCCATGTCCGGCGGGCATGCCGAAAAAGCCTGAATCGCGCGCCAAGGGCTGCCCCTCGTGCGGCAAGCCGGCGTCGACCGCGCACGTTCCCTTCTGCTCGCCCCGCTGCCGGGACCGCGACCTGCTGAGGTGGCTCGGGGAGGGCTATCGCATCCCCGGCCCGCCGGCCGAGGAAAGCGATCTCGCCGGGGTGGACAGGGACGACGACGCCCGTTAGGGACGCCGAGCCTCGCCGGACGGCCTGTCCGGAACCAAGGGCCCAGGTAGCTCAGTTGGTAGAGCACGTGACTGAAAATCACGGTGTCGGTGGTTCGATTCCGCCCCTGGGCACCATCCTCATGCCCCTCTCGCCGCCGCCACCGCCCGGTCCCAGCGTTCCATCCGATCCCTTCGTGTCGAGTCATCCGACCCGGGGCTGAACCTTGCGACCGGGCCACGCACAGCGGCGGCGGCTTCATCCAGCGAACCGAACAGCCCTGCGCCGACGCCGGCGAGCATGGCGGCGCCGAGCGCGCTGGTCTCGAAATTGGCCGGCCGCTGGACCTCGAGGCCAAGCAAATCGGCAAGGTCCTGGGCCAGGAAACCATTGGCGGACATGCCGCCGTCGATCCGGAGCGACGACCAGCGGACGCCGTCGGCGGCAAAGGCGCGCTGCAGCTCGGCCGTCTGGTTGGCGACTGCTTCGAGTGCGGCCCGGACAATCTGGGGGCGTCCGCTGCCGAGGGTCAGGCCAAGGATGGCGGCACGCGCGTCGGGATCCCAATGCGGCGCGCCAAGCCCGACGAAAGCCGGGACGATCTGGACTCCGCCGCTGTCGGGCACAGAACGCGCGAGCGCCTCGCTGTCCGGTGCAGCCTCGACAATGCGCAGCTCATCGCGCAGCCACTGAATCATGCGCCCGGCGACGAACAGCGAGCCTTCCAGCGCATAATGGCGTTCGCCTTCAATCTGCCAGGCGATGGTCGAAAGCAGGCGATTGCGCGAGCGCGGCACATCCGTGCCGGCCTGGGTCAGGATAAAGGCGCCGGTGCCGTAGGTGGCCTTGGTCTCGCCGGGCCCGAAGCAGGCCTGGCCGATAGCTGCGGCCTGTTGGTCGCCGGCAATCCCGCAAATGGAGATCGGCCCGCCGAATAAGTCGGCTTGCGTTTCGCCGAAGCGGCCGGCGCTGTCGCAGATTTCCGGCAGCGCGCTGCGCCGCGCATCGAACAGGTCGAGAAGGCCGTCATCCCAGCCGGCGGCGATGTCCATCAGCGCGGTGCGCGAGGCGTTGGTCGCGTCGGTGAGATGAAGGCCGCCAGTGAGCTTGAACACCAGCCAGCTGTCGACCGTGCCAATGCAAAGGCTCTCGCCGGCCTCCCTCAGCTGCGGCCACTGCTTCAGGGCCCAACCGATCTTCGAGGCACTGAAATAGGGATCGAGCAGCAGCCCGGTCTTCTCCTGGACGAAGGGCTCATGCCCGGCCTCCTTCAATTCGAAGCACAGGGCCGCCGTCCGCCGATCCTGCCAGACAATCGCCGGAGCCAGCGGTTCGCCGGTGCGGCGGTCCCAGCAGATCAGAGTCTCGCGCTGGTTGGTGATTCCAATCCCGGCGATGCCCTGTGCACCGCCGGCTTTCGCGACCATCTGACGGGCAACGGCGAGCGACAGCCGCCAGATTTCGGCGGCGTCCTGCTCGACCCAGCCCGGCCTTGGGAAATTCGTCGTCAGCGGATTCTGGGCGATTCCCAGGCACTGGCCGGCGAGATCGAACAGCATCGCCCGGGTGCTCGACGTCCCCTCGTCGATGACCAGCAGCCGATCGCCCATGCCCGCCTCCTCGTGGCGGCGAGGTTAGGCATGTTCAACGCAGCGCGTCGAGGGCCTTGCGCTCGCCGGTCGGGCGGAGGCGCCTGTCACGACAATTAGGTAATTTCCGGCGGCCCGCTGCTCTCTTCCCTCCCCTGGCGGGCCGCCAACCCGATTAGGGTCGACTGGATAATGCCGGGTGGCTAGCAGGGCGGCATCATGCAGACAGCTCCCCAGCCAGAGTTACGCCGCCGTTCGTTTCTTATCGCCGCAGCCCTTGGCGCCGTGGCCTTGCTCGTGATGATCGGCGGTGGGTCGGCCGGCTCGCTTTTCGGCATTCCAGTGGAATTCTTCCTTTTCGGGATCATGCTGATAGGGGTCGCTGCGCTGCACGACCATGCGCTGGAGGTCAGTCTTACCGGCTTCGCGGTCATCCTGGCCTATGAGGGGCTGGTTACCCAGTTCCCGACTGGGCGGGGCGCCGCCGCGCTGGCTGAGCATGCCAGCCATGAGTGGGTCATCGTCAGCAATTTACTGCTTCTCCTGATCGGCTTCGAAGTCCTGTCGAACCAGTTTGAGCGAAGCAACATTTCCGACCACTTGCCGAACCTGCTCGCCGATGACTGGAAAGGCGGCTTGTCGCTGCTCGCCATTGTTTTCGTCATGTCGGCATTCCTCGACAATATCGCCGCCGCCGTGCTCGGCGGGGTCATGGCCAAGCATCTCTACCAAGGGCGGGTCAGCATCGGGTTCCTGGCCTCGATCGTCGCGGCGTCAAATGCGGGCGGGGCAGGCAGCGTCATCGGGGATACGACGACAACCCTCATGTGGCTGAACGGGGTGTCGCCGATTGCGGTGGCTCCGGCCTTTGTCGCCGCCTTCGCGGCCTTCGCGGTCGTCGGCCCGATGGGCGCAATGTGCCAGCAACGTTATCAACCGATTCTCGCCAATGATGAACCCGGGCACCCGCTCGAGTGGCGGCGGATCTGGATCGTCGCCTTCGTCCTTGCCTGCGCTGTCGCCGCCAACATCCTTGCCAACGCGCTGAGCGAAGGTGAGGAGACCGCACCGTGGCTAGGCATGGCGCTCTGGGCGGCGTTGTTGCTGACCAGCCTCCTGGCGAAGCCGAACTGGTCTGTCGTGAGGCACGGCGCCAAGGGCGCTTTCTTCCTTTCAGCGCTGGTGGCAGCCGCGTCGCTAATGCCTCTGTCGGGACTGCCCGACCCGAGCTGGCAGTCGGCGTTCGGCCTCGGTCTCGTTTCGTCCGTGTTCGACAATATCCCACTGACCGTGCTGGCGTTGCGGCAGGGGGGCTATGACTGGGCGCTGCTGGCCTTTGCCGTCGGCTATGGCGGATCGATGGTCTGGTTCGGGTCCTCGGCCGGCGTTGCGATTACCAACCTGTATCCCGAGGGCCGCTCGGTCATCGAGTGGCTCAAGCAAGGCTGGTTCGTAGCGGTTGCCTATGTCGTGGGTTTCTTCGTGATGCTGGCGCTTCTCGGGTGGCATCCGAGCGCCGGCTGAAGCATGAACCATTTCGGCATTCACGACGGCAAGCTGCACTGCGAGGACGTGGCGCTGAGCGAGATCGCGCGCGAGGCGGGAACACCGGTCTATGTCTATTCGACGGCGACTATCCGGCACCATGCGCAGGTCATGACGAAGGCCCTGTCGGGTCTCGGCGACCCACTGATAGCCTATGCGGTCAAGGCCAATCCCAATCCCGCGGTTCTGACGATTCTCGCATCGGAAGGGCTTGGCGCCGATATCGTCTCGATCGGCGAATATCGCCAGGCGCGCGCCGCCGGAGTGCTGCCGGAGCGCATCCTCTTCTCGGGCGTCGGCAAGAGTTCGGAGGAAATGGCCGAGGCCCTCGCCGGCGGGCTCTGCCAGTTCAACATTGAATCCGTCGAGGAGGCGAAGGCACTTTCCAACGTTGCCAGGGCGGCAGGCCAGACCGCCTGCGTCGGCGTGAGGATCAATCCGGACGTCGAGGCCGGCACCCATGCCAAGATCGCGACCGGCAGGGCCGACAGCAAGTTCGGGATTCCGGCGGCGGACGCCATGGAGGCATTCCGGATCGCCGGCGAACTGCCGGGCCTCGATGTCCAGGGCATCACGGTTCACATCGGTAGCCAGCTGACCGACCTTGCGCCGCTGGAGGCGAGCTTCCGGCGCGTCGGCGAGCTGATCGCGGCGCTGCGCCTGGAAGGCATCGCCATCCGCCTCGCCGATCTCGGCGGCGGGCTAGGCGTGCCTTACGAGCCGGGCCAGCCCGAACCGCCGGCACCCGCCGAATATGGCGCGATGGTCGGCCGAGTGACGAAAGACTGGGGCGTCCGCCTTGCGTTCGAGCCCGGCCGGCTGATCGTCGCCAATGCCGGAATCCTTCTGACACGCGTCATCCGGGTAAAGCCCGGCGAGACGCACCCCTGGCTGATCGTCGATGCGGCGATGAACGACCTGATGCGGCCGGCGCTTTACGATGCCTATCATCATTTGCAGGCCGTCCAGCCGAGTGGCGACACGATGGTTGCGAACGTCGTCGGCCCGGTCTGCGAGAGTGGCGACACGTTCGCCCTCGCCCGAAAGATGGACCGGGTCGAGGCCGGCGATCTCGTCGCCTTCCGCAGCGCGGGTGCCTACGGCGCGGCCATGTCGAGCGGCTACAACAGCCGGCCGCTGACCCCGGAGGTACTGGTCGACCGCAGGGACTGGGCGCTGGTCAGGCGGCGCATCGACCTTGCCGATTGCGCGGCGATGCCCTTGCCATCCTGGCTTCGCTAGAGCTTCTCGGTCAGCTCCGGCACGATCTTGAACAAGTCGCCGACCAGGCCGATGTCCGCGACCTGGAAAATCGGCGCTTCCTCGTCCTTGTTGATGGCGACGATGGTCTTGGCGTCCTTCATGCCGGCGAGATGCTGGATGGCGCCGGAAATGCCGATGGCGATATAGAGCTCGGGCGCGACGATCTTGCCCGTCTGGCCGACCTGGTAGTCGTTGGGCGCATAGCCGGCATCGACCGCGGCGCGGCTGGCGCCGACCGCAGCGCCGAGCTTGTCGGCGAGCGGGTCGAGCAAGCCGTGGAACTGCTCGTTGGAGCCGAAGGCGCGGCCGCCCGAGACGATGATCTTGGCACTGGTCAGCTCGGGCCGCTCGCTCTTCGACATTTCGGCGGAGACGAACTCGGCCTTGCCGTCGTGACTGCCGGCATCGACCGTCTCGATGCTGCCCGAGCCCCCCTCCCGCGCGGCCTTCTCGAAGGCCGTGCCGCGTACGGTGATGACCTTCTTCGCATCCTTCGACTTGACCGTGGCGATGGCGTTGCCGGCGTAGATGGGCCGGGTGAATGTGTCGTCACTTTCGACCGACAGGATGTCCGAGATCTGCATGACGTCGAGCAGCGCAGCGACGCGCGGGGCGATGTTCTTGCCGAATGTGGTGGCCGGCGCGAGGAAGGCGTCGTGGTCCGCCATCAGCCGCGCGGCGATCGAAGCCACATCCTCGGCGAGTTGATGCTCGAGATGCGAAGCAACGGAGAGGTGGACCTTGCCGACGCCGGCGATATTCGCCGCGTCGCCGCCAACACCTTCATTGCCGGCGGCAACGAGCAGGTGGACTTCGCCGAGCTTGGCGGCAGCCGTCACCGCCGCGAGCGTCGCGTCCTTGATGGCGGAGCCGTCATGCTCGACCAGCACCAGAGTCTTCATGCGACGACTCCCAGCGTCTTGAGTTTGGCGATCAGCTCGTCGACCGAGCCCACCTTGTCGCCGGCCTGGCGCTTGGGCGGCTCGGTGACCCTGAGCACTTCGAGGCGCGGCGCGGTATCGACGCCGTAATCGGCCGGCGACTTGGCCGCCAACGGCTTCGACTTGGCCTTCATGATGTTGGGCAGCGAAGCGTAGCGCGGCTCGTTGAGACGCAGGTCCGTGGTGACCACGGCGGGAATCGACAAAGCGACGGTTTCCAGGCCGCCATCGACCTCGCGGGTGACGGCGACCTTGTCGCCCTGCGGCTCGACCTTGGAGGCGAAGGTGCCCTGCGGCCAGCCCAGCAGTGCCGCCAGCATCTGGCCGACCTGGTTCGAATCGTCGTCAATCGCCTGCTTGCCGAGGATGAACAGGCCCGGCCGCTCCTCCTCCGCGATCTTCGCCAGAATCTTGGCGACCGCCAACGGTTCCACTTCGTCGTCGGTTTGCACGAGAATCGCGCGGTCGGCGCCCATGGCGAGTGCGGTCCTGAGCGTTTCCTGCGCTTTGGCGGGCCCAATGGAGACAGCGACGACCTCGGTGCCGGCGCCCTTTTCCTTGAGGCGAATGGCTTCCTCGACGGCGATCTCATCGAAGGGGTTCATGCTCATCTTGACGTTGGCGAGGTCGACGCCGCTGCCGTCCATTTTCACGCGTGGCTTGACGTTGAAGTCGATCACCCGCTTGACGGCGACGAGGATTTTCATGCGCTTCTCCAGACCTTAGGCCGCGACCGGCTTCTTGACTTCGGCAACGATCTTCCGCGCTGCGTCGCCGAGGTCGTCAGCGGCGACGATCGGCAGTCCGCTCATCGCCAATATGTCCTTGCCCTGCTGGACGTTGGTGCCCTCGAGACGGACGACCAAAGGATCGCTGAGATGGATCTCCCGCGCCGCCTCGACAATCCCTTCGGCGATGACGTCGCAGCGCATGATGCCGCCGAAGATGTTGACCAGAATGCCTTTGACCGAAGGGTCGCTGAGGATGATCTTGAAAGCGGCGGTCACCTTTTCCTTCGAGGCGCCGCCGCCGACGTCGAGGAAGTTGGCCGGCTGGCCACCCTCCAGCTTGATGATGTCCATCGTCGCCATGGCGAGGCCGGCGCCGTTGACCATGCAGCCGATGTTGCCGTCGAGCTTGATGTAGGCGAGGTCGTACTTGGAGGCTTCGACCTCCATCGGGTCCTCCTCGCTAATGTCGCGCAGCTGCTCGAGGTCCGGATGGCGGAACTCGGCATTGCTGTCGAAGCCGACCTTGGCGTCGAGGACCATCAGCTGATCGGCGCCGGTGATGGCGAGCGGGTTGATCTCGATCTGCGAGGCATCGGTGCCGATGAAGGCGTCGTAAAGCTTGGCGAGCACCTTGGCGGCCTGTTTGGCGAGGTCGCCCTTGAGGCCAAGCGCTGCGGCGACCGCCCGGCCGTGGTGGGGCATCAGTCCGGTCGCCGGGTCGATGGTGATGGTCTCGATCTTTTCCGGCGTGTCGTGGGCGACCTTCTCGATGTCCATCCCGCCCTCGGTCGAAGCGACGACGGCGATGCGTCCGCTCTCCCGATCGACCAGCAGCGCCAGGTAGAATTCCTTGCCGATCTCGACGCCATCGGTGACGTAGAGGCGCTGGACAATCTTGCCCTGCGGCCCTGTCTGGACCGTCACCAGCGTCTTGCCCAGCATCTCGACGGCGTGCTCGCGGACCTCGTCGATGGAATGCGCGAGGCGGACACCGCCCTTGGCATCGGGGCCGAGCTCCTTGAACTTGCCCTTGCCGCGCCCGCCGGCGTGGATCTGCGACTTCACGACCCAGAGCGGCCCGGGCAGTTTCTTCGCTGCCTCGACCGCCTCCTCGACGCTCATTGCCGGATGGCCGGCGGGAACCGGGACGCCGAACGCTGCGAGCAGCTCTTTGGCCTGATATTCGTGGATATTCATGGGCCGCGCCTAAAGCATGACTCGCGGACGAAAGAAAGGCTAGGAACGGGGCGTGAACGCCGTGCCCGTCCGCAAGATCATCCACATCGACATGGACGCCTTCTATGCGTCGGTCGAGCAGCGCGACAATCCGGAGCTCAAGGGCAAGCCGGTGGCGGTCGGCGGCGGGCATCGCGGCGTGGTAGCCGCGGCAAGCTACGAGGCGCGCAAATATGGCGTCCGCTCGGCGATGCCCAGCGTCACCGCCAAGCGGCGCTGCCCCGACCTCGTCTTCGTCAAGCCGCGCTTCGATGCCTATAAAGCGGTATCCAACCAGATCCGCGCCATCTTCGCCGACTATACAGATCTGATCGAGCCATTGAGCCTCGATGAAGCCTACCTGGATGTGACCGAGGACCGCAAAGGCCTGGGTAGCGCGCGGGCGATCGCCGAGGACATCCGCCGTCGCATCCGCGAGGAAACCGGGGTCACCGCCTCGGCCGGCGTCAGCTACTGCAAGTTCATCGCCAAGCTGGCGTCCGATCAGAACAAGCCCGACGGGCTGTGCGTCATTCCGCCCGAGAAGGGCCCGGCGTTCGTCGCGACTCTGCCGGTCTCGCGCTTCCACGGTGTTGGTCCGGTCACTGCCGCCAAAATGCAGCGGCTGGGCATCTTCAACGGCGCTGACCTCGCCGCCTGGAGCCGGCAGCAGCTCGAGGCTTATTTCGGCAGCTCAGGAGAATGGTACTGGAAGATCGCCCGCGGCATCGACGAGCGGCCGGTGAGGTCCGACCGGCCGTACAAGTCGGTTAGCGCCGAGCGAACATTCGATGTCGACCTCGTCGACGCGCAAGCGCTGGCCGCCGAGCTGGAGCGTGTGGCGGGCTTTGCCTGGGCACGCGTCGAACGCGCCGCAGTCGCCGGCCGAACGGTGACGCTGAAGGTCAAGTTCGCCGATTTCACGATTATCACCCGGTCGAAGAGCTTTCCCACGCCGATCACCGGACAGGACGAATTCCTCGGCGCGGGCCAAGCCCTGCTCGCCGCACTGATGCCCGTGCCGAAAGGGATAAGGCTGCTCGGCCTGGGCCTGCACAACTTGATCGAAGTCAACAATGACGAGCCGGTCCAGCTCGGGCTGGCAATTTTATGACACTTATGATATAGAATCGCTTGTGAAAGCCGTCGCGCCCTGCGGCGGCCAATAGCAGGACTTGTCGTCAAGAGGCGGGGGAGCCCGGCCGCAAATCGTTTGGGGGACGATGCGGCCACGAAAGGCTTTGAGTTACCCGCCTGACCAGAGAAAGGTGTACGGAATGGCAGCGAAAGCGTTGAGCTTCGATGTTGGTGATTATGTTGTCTACCCCAAGCATGGCGTCGGCCGGGTCGTCGAACTGCAAAGCACGGAAATCGCCGGCACTACCCTCGATCTTTACGTCCTGCGCTTCGAGAAGGAGCGGATGACCCTTCGCGTCCCCGTCGGCAAGGCGGACTCGGTCGGCATGCGCAAGCTGTCGAGTGACAAGACGATGAAGGACGCGCTCGAGACTTTGAAGGGCAAGCCCAAGGTCAAGCGCACCATGTGGTCGCGCCGCGCCCAGGAGTATGAAGCGAAGATCAATTCGGGCGACCTGACCTCGATCGCCGAAGTGACCCGCGACCTGTTCCGCGCCGACGACCAGCCCGAGCAGAGCTATTCGGAGCGGCAGATTTTCGAAGCGGCCTCGTCCCGCCTGGCCCGCGAGCTGGGCGCGATGGAGCAGACC
>DATFEO010000050.1:0-8787 GCA_035250985.1 Sphingomicrobium sp.
AGCCGGGGGCAAGCTGAACGATATCCTTCGGGATTCCCGCCCGATGCATCAGCGTGATCGCAAGTGCTCCAATCAACGGTGTTTGCCCGGCCGGCTTGGCGATCACGGCATTGCCCGCAGCCAGCGGCGCCGAAGTCAAACCGGTGAAGATCGCCAGCGGAAAATTCCACGGCGAAATGCTGGCGAACACCCCCCGGCCGTGCAGCCGCAACTCGTTATGTTCGCCAGTCGGACCAGGCAAGGGCAGCGGCCTGGTGAACTGCCGGCGGGCCTCGGCCGCGTAAAATCGCAGGAAATCGACTGCCTCGCGGACCTCGAGAACGGCGTCGACCAGCGTTTTCCCGGCCTCGCGAATGCACAGCGAGAAAAACTCTTCCTTATGCTCTTCGAAAAGGTCGGCGGCGCGGTCGAGCAGCCTTGCGCGAGACTCACCGCCGAGCGCGTCCCAAGCGACCTGCGCCGCATGGCCGGCGCCCACCATTCGCTCGACTTCGGCGACGCTTGGCTCGAACACCATGCCGACTTCGATCCGGCCGTCGTGGGGCGAGGTGACGGGACGTTTCTTACCTTTTCCGAGCGTCGGCTTCGCAGTCCAGTTGCGGCTTTCGAGCGCCTTCAACCGCTCCAGGAGCGGCTCGCGCACGAGCGGGTCGCTGAGGTCGACGCCGGCGCTGTTGAGCCGCCCCTCGCCGAAGATGGCGTTGGGTAGCGGAATCGCCGGATTGCGCCTGGGCTCGAGGGCGGAAAGCTCGGCAATCGGATCGCGCACCAGGGCATCGAGCGGAATCTGGTCGTCGGCAATCCGGTTAACGAAGCTCGAATTGGCACCGTTTTCGAGCAGACGGCGGACGAGGTAGGCGAGCAAGTCCTTGTGGCTACCGACCGGAGCGTAGATGCGCACCGGAGTCCGCGCGTCGCCAATAGCTTCCTCGAGCTTCGCCAGCTCCTCGTACAGCCCCTCGCCCATGCCGTGCAGCCGCTGGAACTCGACCTCCTTGTTGCCTGCCAGCGCCTTGATGACGCCAATCGTATTGGCATTGTGGGTGGCGAAGGCGGGATAGAGCACGTCAGTTGCGGCCAGCAGCCGCCTGGCGCAGGCGATATAGGAAACGTCGGTCGCGACCTTGCGGGTGAAGACGGGATAATCGTCGAGCCCAGCGACTTGCGCCGCCTTGACCTCCGTGTCCCAATAGGCGCCCTTGACCAGCCGGACCATGAAACGGCGATTGTGACGTCGGGCGAGGTCGGCGACCCAGTCGCAAAGAGGCACGGCGCGCTTCTGGTAGGCCTGGATGGCGAGCCCGAACCCGCCCCAGCCATTCGCAAACAATGCGTCGTCGGCGGCCAAGGCCTCGATGATGTCGAGCGACGGCTCGAGCCGGTCCGCCTCCTCGGCATCGATGGTGAAATGGACGTCGGCTTTCGATGCCTTGAGCGCCAGCTGGCGGAGGACCGGCAACATCGCCGCCTTGGCTTCCTCGATATGGCTCCATTCATAGCGCGGATGCAGGGCCGAGAGCTTTACCGAAATACCGGGGGACGAGCGAAAACCGTCCTTGGCCTCTTTGGCGATGCGGTCGAGCGCCGAAGAATAGGCCTTGGCGTAGCGCGCGGCATCGGCATGGGTGCGCGCCGCCTCGCCAAGCATGTCGAAGCTGTGGGTCAGGCCCTGCCGCCGCTCGGGCGCCGCCCGCTTCAGCGCCTCGTCGATGGTCCGCCCGAATACGAATTGCCTGCCCAGGATCTTCATCGCCTGGCTCACAGCGGCACGGATTACGGGCTCGCCGAGGCGGCCGACGGCGCGGCCGAGCGCGGCGGTCCAGCCCTCGGTCGTATCCTTGGCGCTGTCGAGCACCTTGCCGGTCAGGAGCAGCGAGAAAGTCGCGGCATTGACGAAGGGCGAGGAAGATTCGCCGAGCCTCTCCGACCAGTTCGGACCGGCGAGCTTGTCGGCGATCAGATCGTCGGCAGTCTCGGCGTCGGGGATGCGCAGCAGCGCCTCGGCCAGGCACATGAGGGCGATGCCTTCGTCGCTGCCGAGGTCGTAAGCCGCCATGAAGGCATCGATGCCGGCGGGCTTGTGGGCGCGCACTGACTTCGACAGCGACCGGGCCATGGCCGCCGCTTCCTTCGCCTCGGTCGATGACAGCGCGGCCTCGGCCAGCCTTTGCTCGACAATCCGGTTCTCGTCAGGCCGATAAGCGTGGCGAAGCGCGGTGCGGTCGACCATTTGCGCGGTCAGGCCAGGGCGCCGTGGCAATGCTTGAACTTGCGGCCGGACCCGCAGGGACAGAGCGCGTTGCGGCTTTCCGGCGGCATCGCGCCCTCCGGCATGGGCGGCAGCGGCGGCAATGGTGCGGTGCGCGGCGCCGCTCCGCCGAGGCCGGCGATCGGGCCCGTGTCGAAATCCATCGTGTCATCATCGCCGGACAGCGGGTCGAAGTGGGTGGTGATGAAATCCGGCAGCGGCGGTGGCGTCGGGTCCTGGATCTGGATCTGAGCTCGCATCAAGGTTCGCGTGACCTCTTCGCGGATCGAGACCAGCAGCCGCTCGAAAAGCAGGAAGGCCTCCTGCTTATATTCGTCGATCGGCTTCTTCTGGGCGAAGCTGCGCAAGTGAATGACCTGGCGGAGCGCATCCAGGGTCGCGAGGTGCTCCTTCCAGAAATGGTCGAGCGTCTGCAGCAGGATGCTCTTTTCGACAGCGACCCAATGTTCCTGGTCGGCGCCCTTGATCTTTTCATCCATCACCGCGTCGGACATTTGCTGGAGCCGCTCGATGATCGCCTCCTGCTCGACCGCCTCTTCCTGCAACCAGTCGTCGATCGGCGGCGCAAGGCCGAGCACGGCATCGACGCTTTCCTTGAGGCCCTGGACGTCCCACTGTTCGGGATAGGTGCCCGGCGGGCAGTGGGCGGCAACCAGCGAGGCGACCGTTTCAATGCGCATGTCGACGATGACGTCGCTGACATTGTCGGCGTCCATGATCTCGGCCCGCTGCTCGTAAATGACCTTGCGCTGGTCATTCATGACGTCGTCGAATTCGACGACCTGCTTGCGGATGTCGTAGTTGCGCGCCTCGACCTTTTTCTGCGCGGTCTCGATCGCCTTGGAGATCCATGGACTGACGATTGCCTCGCCGTC
This sequence comes from Sphingomicrobium sp., assembly GCA_035250985.1. Taxonomy (GTDB): domain Bacteria; phylum Pseudomonadota; class Alphaproteobacteria; order Sphingomonadales; family Sphingomonadaceae; genus Sphingomicrobium. The sequence goes on from DATFEO010000050.1 coordinate 3,145, forward strand.
CTCCAGATTCTTGTTCATCAGGCGAGCGAAGGCAGTCTGCGGGCCGAAGATGCGCAGCAGATCGTCGTCAAGGCTCAAATAGAAGCGCGACAGGCCTGGGTCGCCCTGCCGGCCCGAGCGACCGCGCAGCTGGTTGTCGATACGACGGCTCTCGTGACGCTCCGTGCCGAGCACGAACAGGCCGCCGGCCTCCAGCACGCGCTGCTTCTCGGCAACGATTTCGGCGCGAATCTTTTCGGCCTGCGCATCGTACTCCGGCGTTCCCTCAACAAGCTCGGGGAACTCGTCCAGCATCCGGAACTCGAGGTTGCCGCCAAGCTGGATGTCGGTGCCGCGGCCGGCCATGTTGGTGGAGACCGTGACCGCCCCGACCCGGCCGGCCTGGGCAACAATATGCGCTTCGCTCTCGTGGAAGCGGGCATTGAGCACGGAGTGCCTGATGCCCTCCTTCTCAAGAAACTCGGACAGCATCTCCGACTTCTCGATAGAGACGGTGCCAACCAGCACCGGCTGGCCCGTTTCCTGGCGAGCGCGGATTTCCTTGGCGATGGCCCCGAACTTGTCCGTGATGTTCTTGTAGAATTCGTCGTCCTCATCGATGCGCCGAACCGGTACGTTGGTCGGGATCGAGACGACGTTCATCTTGTAGATGTCAAAGAATTCCGGGGCTTCGGTCAGCGCCGTACCGGTCATGCCGGCGAGCTTCGGATACATGCGGAAATAGTTCTGGAAGGTGATCGAAGCGAGCGTCTGGTTCTCCGGCTCGACGCGAACGCCTTCCTTGGCCTCGACCGCCTGGTGGAGGCCGTCCGACCAGCGTCGTCCTTCCATCATCCGACCAGTGAATTCGTCGATGATGATGACCTTGTCGTCCTTGACGATGTAGTCGATGTCCCGCTTGAACATCTTGTTGGCCTTGAGGGCCTGGTTCAGGTGGTGAACCGTCTGCGTATTGGCGATGTCGTAAAGGTTCTGTCCTTCGATCAGCCCCGCGGCCTCGAGCATGCGCTCGGCCTTTTCGGTCCCATCTTCGGTGAGCACGATCGACTTCTGCTTCTCATCCTTCTCGTAATCGGATTCGACGAACTGCTTCACGATGGCGTCGACCCCGGCGTAGAGCTCGGACTTGTCGTCGGTCGGTCCGGAAATGATGAGCGGGGTGCGGGCTTCGTCGATCAGGATCGAGTCGACCTCGTCGACAATGGCGTAATGAAATGGGCGCTGGACCATGATCTCGCGCGAGTATTTCATATTGTCGCGCAGGTAGTCGAAGCCGAGCTCATTGTTGGTGGCGTAGGTGATGTCGGCGTTGTAGGCGGCGCGGCGTTCCTCGTCGGTCAGGTTCGGGACGACCACCCCGACGGTCATGCCGAGAAAGCGGTAGATCTGGCCCATCCATTCGGCGTCGCGCTTGGCCAGATAGTCGTTGACGGTAACGACATGCACGCCCTTGCCGGCCAGGGCGTTCAGGTAAACGGCGAGCGTCGCCACCAGCGTCTTGCCCTCGCCGGTCTTCATCTCGGCGATCTCGCCGCGGTGAAGAGCGATGCCGCCGATCAGCTGGACGTCATAATGGCGCTGGCCAAGCGTGCGCACCGCGGCCTCGCGAACCGTCGCAAAGGCCTCTGGAAGCAAGTCGTCGAGCTTGGTGCCGTCGGCCAGACGCTGGCGGAACAATTCGGTCTGGCCGCGCAGCTCGTCGTCGCTCATCGCGCTGATCGTCGGCTCGAAGGCATTGGTCGCATCGACATACTTGCCAAGCGAGCGGACATAGCGGTCGTTAGACGATCCGAAGATGGTCTTGGCCAGTGAGGCGATCATCACGAAATCCCAGTCAATCGAAGGAGCGCCCTCGCCTCCGACCGGCGGAGTTGGCCCTCTATGGCGTAAGTCGCGGGCGATGTAGGATTGGGCCTATGGCAAGTCAATTGAACTGGACCGGCGGATGCCTTTGCGGAACCGTGCGTTACGAGCTGAAAAGTGAGCCGTTCGACTGCGGCTGGTGCCACTGCCGCACCTGCCAGCTGGCGAGCGGCGCGCCGGCGATGGTGTTCGCCAGCGTGGCGGAGGGAGACTGGGTTGCAATCGAGGGGGCTGACGCAATCCGAACGGTGAAATCCAGCAGCTTCGGCCATCGCGGCTTTTGTGGCGAGTGCGGGACACCGCTCTACATGAAAGTCGACCACCAGCCCGAAACGGTCGACTTCAGCGTCGGCACGCTGGACGACCCCGGCCGGCTAGCACCGGACTTCCACATTTTCTGGGCCAGCCGCATTGCCTGGTTCGAGCCCGGCGACGATTTGCCACGGCATGAGCGGTTCAGGCCTGATACGAGGGGCCTCGAAGGCACCGAGCCACCGCAATAGACAGGAAAGCGTAAGAACATGTCATTCAAGAACCCGACCTACCAGGAGCGAGTCGGCCAGGCGGCGGACGCCAAGCACAAAGCCCTGGAGCAACTCCGCCAGCGGCCGTCGGTCGATGAAAAGGACGTCGCGGAACGCATCGCCGCGGCGCAAAAACGTGACGAAGCGAAAGCGGAGAAGGCGGCGGCAAAGAAGGCCGCCGATGCTGCTGCGGCGATCGCAAAGGCCGCGGAGGCGGCCGCCAACGCTCCCCCTACCGAGGCCGAGCGAAAGGCTGCGCGCGACGCTAGATATGCGGCGCGGAAAAAGCGGAGATAAGACTCAAGCGTTCGCTGAAAGCTCGCCCTCCAGATGGCTGGAAATCAAGCTTGCCCCGCAAGCTCGCCTTCCAGCCATTGCTGGATGTGGCTGCGCGGGGCGGCGCCGACCTTCTGCGCGACCGCCTGGCCGCCCTTGAAGAGCAGCATGGTCGGAATTCCGCGTACGCCATAGCGGCCGGGTGTGTCGGGATTCTCGTCAATGTTGAGTTTCACGATTTCGACCTTGTCGCCGATGTCGCCGGCAATCTCCTCAAGCGCCGGCGCGATCATCCGGCAGGGGCCGCACCACTCCGCCCAGAAATCCACCAGCACCGGCTTATCGGCCCCGAGCACCTCGGTGGCAAAATTCTGGTCGGTGACACTGCGGGTGGCCATGGTCGATTCTCCTGAGTACGGGTTGGCACGCCATATGGGGGCTCGGAGTTCGATGCTCAACAGCCGAGTGCGATGAGTCGCGGTCCCGCCGTATACAGTAGCGCTGCTTCGACCTGCCGTCCGGGGAAAATCACCCGCAGCGCTGCGGCATAAGCGGACATTTGCGCGAGGTGCGCGCGCGGAACTTCGGCGGCCGACGCCGGGACTCGCGTCCCGGTCTTGAAGTCGATGACCCGGATGCGGGCAGCCTCGATCTGCAGGCGGTCGACCGTGCCGGCAATGACCCGGCCATCGCCGAGAGTCGCGGCGATCGGCGCTTCGGCGAGCGACTCTGGTCCGAACAGGTCGGCATATGCCGCATCGCCGATGACGGCGCAGGCGGCCTCGGCTATCTCCGAACGCAGGGCTTCGTCGGCGAGACCGGCGGAGCTGCCAAGCCAGCGCAGCGCCGCATCGTGCCGTCTCGCCGGCTCGACGCCCGGCAGACGCTCGAACAGGCGGTGGAGCAGGACTCCGCGTCGCGCCGCCTCGGCCTGCGACTGGCCAGGCGGTGGCGACGGCAGGCTGTCCTCGAGGATCGCCGACGGCGCCAGCGGCCGCGGCGGCCGGGTCTCGACGGGCGCCGGCTGCCGCGCCCAGGCCGGCAGCTCAAGGCCCGGGATTGGCTTCGGCACGGCCTTGGGCTTGACCGGGGAAGCTGGCACCAAGCCGCGATACATCAACGTTTCACCCCACGCATCGCTTGGCAACGCCTGAGCACCCAGCCGATCGAGCGCCCGTTGGACGCGCACGTGCCAGCAATTCTCCGGCAGCCCGCCCTTGGTGCTGGTGTCGAGCCCGGCGACGACCAGCTTCTCGCTGGCACGCGTCAGTGCGACATAAAGCAGCCGCCAATGCTCCTCGAGGTCAGCCTCTTCCTCCTCGGCAATCAGGGCCTCGAATGGTGGTTGCCGCTCGGCTTTGCGCGGGCGCAGCAGCGGCACCTTGCCGACACCAGGAATCGGAAAGTCGAGCGTGCGCGCCGGCCCACCGAGCCGCGACGGATCGACAGTCGCATCGGCAAGCACGACGACCGGCGCCTCGAGACCCTTGGCGCCGTGAACCGTCATTACCCGAACGGCGTTCGCCGGTGCCGACGGATCTCGCTTGATCTCGACGTCGCCGGCGTTGAACCAGGCGAGGAAGCGGTCGAGCGATGCGGTCTCGACTCGCTCGAACTCCAGCGCGCTCGACAATAATTCCTCGACCGGGTCGCGCGCGGCCTGGCCGAGGCGGGCGTAAAGCTTCCGCCGGCCCTCAATCGACCCGGAGAGGACCGTTTCGAGGAAGCGATGCGGCGTCGTATAGTCGGCCATCGCGAGCAGTGAGCCGAGCAGAGCACGGGCCGCGCCGAACTCAGGCCGTTCGTCGGAGCGGGCAACGAGCGCCGGCCACAGCGGGCCCTTCCGGTTGCAAGCGAGCTCTCGCAGCCGATCCTGGTCCCAGCCGAGCAAAGGCGAGACGAGCAGGTTGGCGAGGTTGAGGTCGTCGAGCGGCTGGACCGCAAACTGGATGGCGGCGAGCAGGTCCTTGACCGCCAGCGGCTTATGCAGGTGCAGGCGGTCGATACCGGCCACCGGCACGCCCTCGGCGAACAGCCGAGCGACGATCAGCGAGGCGAGCTCGCCGCGGCTGCGAACGAGGACCAATATGTCACCCGGAGTCAGCGGCCGGCGCGTCGTCGCCAGCACTGGCTGCTCATCGAGCCAGCGGCGGACCGAGCGCGCCAGCTCGCCGGCGTAAAGGCGCTCGTCTTCGCCGAGCCAGCCTTCCTCGCCTTCGTCAGGGTCGTCATCCTGGACAGCGAAGGGCTTCAGGAGGACGACTTCACCGGGGCGCTTGTCGAAGAAGGCGCGGTGCGGATTGGGCCGATCGGCAAGGCCCATGGCCTCGGGGCCCACCTCATCGATGACGGCGTCGACGACATCGAGGATGGCGGGCGCCGAGCGGAAGCTCGCTTCGATCGACAGCTCGCGATACTCGGCTGGCCGAACGGCCTGCTCGTTATCCTGCACCGCGTCACGCAGGGCCGCGCTGTGCGTGCGCACCCAGTCGGCGGCACGCCTGAACTCCCTGGGGTCGGTGCCCTGGAAGCGGAAAATGGCCTGCTTGAAGTCACCGACCATGAAGACGGTCCGGTGCTGCGCCTCCGCCTCGCTCGATCCCGTGAAATATTCCGCGGCCAGCGCCTGGACGATGTCCCACTGGGCGCGGTTGGTATCCTGCGACTCATCGACCAGGATATGATCGGTGCGCCGGTCGAGCTTGAAGCGCACCCAGTCGCCAATGCCGTCCTGTGCGAGCAGCCGGCGGGTCCAGGCGATGAGGTCATCGAAGTCGGCGACACCGGCGCTGCGCTTGGCGGCCGTGTAGGCCGCGGCGAAGGCCTGCCCTGCCCTGAGGCCCGCCGCCATGTCGGCGGCCAGCTGGGCGCCGTTCTGGATGCGGAGCAGCTCGCCGATCAGGACGGCAAGGCGGCCGGCATGCGCCTCATAATGCGGTTCGGCCCTAGTCTGCCCGGCGGAGATGCGCAGCGTCTCCTT
>DATFEO010000051.1:0-3046 GCA_035250985.1 Sphingomicrobium sp.
CGCCGAGGGGCCGCTGCCCGCCGACTTCGCCTTTGCAGCGATCGACGAGGCGCAGCTGGGCAGCGACCCCGAGCGGGGCCATGTGTTCACTGACCGCATGCTTCGAGCGCGCGGCCGGGAAGAGACGCTTATCCTCGGCTCGGACACGTTACGCCCGCTGGTCCGCGAATTGCTGCCCGAGGCGGAGATCGTCAGTCGCCCGCGCTTCTCGACCTTGCGCTACGCAGGCGCCGCGAAGCTCAGCCGCCTCCCACCCCGTTCCGCGGTGGTCGCCTTCTCGGCCGAGCAAGTTTACGCGCTGGCCGAGATGCTGCGCCGCTTCAAGGGTGGTGCCGCGGTAGTGATGGGCGCTCTGTCCCCCGCTACCCGCAACTCCCAGGTTGCCATGTTCCAGCGCGGCGAGGTCGACTATCTGGTCGCCACCGACGCCATCGGCATGGGCCTTAACATGGACGTGACCCATGTCGCCTTCGCGGGCCTCGAAAAGTTCGATGGCCGCCGCGATCGCCGCCTGACCATTTCCGAAATGGCGCAGATCGCCGGGCGCGCAGGCCGCCACCAGCGCGACGGCAGCTTCGGCACGCTTGGTCTCGGCGGCGAAAATGCGCCCGAGATGAGCGAAGAAGAGGCGAACGCGATCGAAGACCATCGCTTCCGCCCGCTCGACCAGCTCTATTGGCGGAGCGCCGACCTCAACTTCACCAGCGTCACCGACCTCATCGCCAGCCTCGAGGCGAAGAGCGACGACCCGCTGCTGAGGCCCGCGCCGCTGGCGATCGACCTTGCCGTGCTGAAGCTGCTCGCCGAAGATCCGGTCATCGCAGCCACAAGGGCGAGCAGGGCCCGCAAGCTCTGGTCCGTTTGCGGGCTCCCGGACTTCCGCAAGGTGGGGCCAATGCACCATGCGCGAATGGTCCGCCGCCTGTTCAGCTACATCGGCGAAGGGGGGCACATCCCCCACGAATGGTTTGCGGCCGAGGTTACCCGCCTGGACAATGTCGCGGGCGACATTGAGGCACTGGCAGACCGGTTGGCCGGAATCCGCAGCTGGGCCTATATCGCCCAGCGTGCCGACTGGCTGGCCGATCCGCCCAAATGGGCCGAGCGGACTCGGGCTGTCGAAGCGCGGCTGTCCGACGCCCTTCACGAGCGGCTGACCCAGCGCTTCGTCGACCGGCGCACGGCGGTCCTGGTCCGCGATATCGGTGCGCGCGGAGCCGATGCGCTTCCGGTCACCGTCGCCGCGGACGGCGAAGTCAGCGTCGGGCCAGAGCCTATCGGCCATCTCGCCGGGTTCGAGTTCCGGGTCGATCCGACCGCGCGGCTGGCGGACAAGCGCCTGCTATTGGCGGCGGCGGAGCGTCGATTGGGCGACGAGCTGGATCGCCGGGCCGCCGCGCTTTGCGCCGCACCCGATTCCGATTTCCGGCTAGTCGAGGAAGCGGGCGCTTTGGCGATTGGCTGGGATGGCCATGTGCTGGCCCGGCTGGCGCTGGGTCGATCGCTGCTCGAGCCCGCTGTCCGGACTGCCCGAGCGCTCGACCGGCTTTCGGCGGAGCGGCGGACAAAGCTGCGTAGCCGCCTTGAGAAATGGGTCGAAGCGCAGATCTCGCGGCACCTTCCGGCATTGAGGGCCCTGTCGAACGCCGCAGCGGATCCCAAGTCGACGCCAGGCATCCGGGCGCTTGCGGCGATGCTGGTCGATGCCGGCGGACATTTGCCCCGCCGTTCGATCGCAGCCCAGCTATCCACGCTGGACAAGGCTGATCGGCACGCCCTTCATCGCCTTCGCGTGCGGCTCGGCGCACTCGACGTTTACGTACAATCATTATTGAAGCCGGCAGCCCAGCAATGGCGAGCGGCACTGCTGTCGGTGCGCGCCGGGCAGCCGATGCCGCGCATGCCCGAGCCATCGGCGGCGATGCTCGACGGGAGCGCCGATCCGCGCGGCGCGGCGCTTGCCTTCCGCCGAATTGGGACCGACTGGCTGCGGATCGACCTGGCGGACCGCCTGGCAACCCACGCCCACCACGTCCGGCAGCATGGCGGCGAGGATCCAGTCGACCGCCCACTCGCAACCAGCCTTGGTCTCGACGAGCCCACCGTCCGTCACCTGATGGCCGAGGTGGGCTTCGTCCCGGCGGGAGAAAGCTGGGCCTGGCGAGGCCATCGCCGCCCGCGCCGCCGCGAGCCCCAAGGTCCGCGGCCCGGCAACGCATTCGCAGCGCTGGCGGGCCTCAAGCGTTAGGACCGAATGCGGCTCGACCGTTATCTATTCTTCGTGCGGCAGCTGAAGAGCCGCACTTTGGCGCAGGGGCTGATCGAAACCGGCAGCGTCCGCCTCGACGGCAAGCGTGTCGCCAAACCCGCGGAGGAGGTTCGGGTCGGATCGGTCATTGCGTTTCCGATACGCGGACAGGTGCGGGTCCTGCGCGTCCTTGCACTGCCAGATCGGCGGGGTCCGGCAAGCGAGGCGCAGCAATGTTATGAAGAGCTTGGCGAACCCGCTTCACCTGCGAACGTCTCGCAGCAAGGCGGAGCCGATTGACGGCGGGGACGGACGGACCTAGCCACGCCCCAAGAGAGGGAGCATTTTTGCCATGACCTATGTCGTCACCGACGCCTGCATTCGCTGCAAATATATGGACTGCGTCGAGGTCTGTCCGGTCGATTGCTTCTATGAGGGCGAAAATATGCTCGCCATCAACCCGAACGAATGCATCGACTGCGGCGTTTGCGAGCCAGAATGCCCGGCCGAAGCGATCCTTCCTGATACGGAAAACGGTTTGGAGAAGTGGCTGGAGCTCAACTCCACCTTCTCGGCGCAGTGGCCCAACGTCACTCGAAAGAACGATCAGACCCCCGCCGATGCCGATGAGCATAAGGGCGAGGAGGGCAAGTATGACAAATATTTCTCGCCGGAGCCGGGCAAAGGCGACTGACGCGAAATATTTTCGTCCCCGTTTTGAAATTTCTTGATTGCGGTTAATGATGGCCCGCAGGGCGGCTCTTGGCTGCCCTATAAATGGGGGCCGCCATGTACAAA
>DATFEO010000072.1:0-2223 GCA_035250985.1 Sphingomicrobium sp.
ACCAGGCGGCTTCGCTTTCCGGTCCGCCGTCGATGACGAGATGATCGACGAGCCAGCTCTCCAGCCCGCGGCCCCAGGCCCAGACGTCGACCTCGATGCGGTCCTTCTGCACGTCGGCGCCGGCGGTCAGGATCAGCCCGCCCGCGGGGACGGTCCCGGCCGGCCAGCGCTCGCGGCGGTCGTAGAGCCGCCGCCAGTCCGGCGCCTCGCCGGTCTCGACCCAGGTCTCGCCGAGGATGGTGTTGCGGAAGGCGCGGATCGCCTCGTCCGAGCCCTGGGCCGCCTCCCACGCCCGCGCGATCCGCTCCCAGCTCAGCCACCCCGCCGGCGAATAGAGCGCCGAGAGGTGGAAGCCGATGGTCGAGGGATCGGTCGAGACCGCGGTCGGCCGCCATTCCCCGTTCTCCAGCATCGCCGTCTTGTGGTGCTCGGCGATCGCGGCGTCGCAGCCCTCGCAGGCGTAGGCGGCGGTCTCGGGCTTGCCCTTCTCCCAGCGCAGCCGCTCGAACTTCAGCCACTGTGGATTTCCACAGTGCGGGCAGGCGACGAAGTAGCGCCGCTGGTCGGAGGCCTCGAACTCGCGCTCGATCCGGCTGAGCCCGCGGATCGTCGGGGTCGAGACCAGGAACACCTTGCGCCGGTGCGCGAAGGTCAGCGACCGCGCCTCGCGAGCGAGACGGGATCGCCTTCCTCGTCGGCCGAGGCCGGATAGGCGTCGACCCCATCGAGGAAGATGTAGCGTGCCGGGGTGGAGCGGAGCCCCACCGCCGAGTTCGCGCCGGTCATGATCAGGATGCCGCCGGCGAACTCCTTCGACAGCATGGTGTTGCCGGCGTCGCGCGAGCGCGCCGGCTTCACCTTGTCGCGCAGCGCCGGGCTCTCCTCGATCAGCGGATCGATGCGCTGGCGCGAGTTGCGCTTGGCGAGCTCCACGGTCGGCTGCACCGCGAGCATCGGTCCGGGTGCCTGGTGGATTACGAACCCAATGAACGAATTACCACTTTCCGTGGCGCCGACCTGAGAGCCCGATTCAAAAGTTCACGTGACATGGCAGTATCTTGCGAGGCGTCGCGTCATGAGCCTGATGCTTGCGATCAAGGTCCATGCGGTGGCGCTCTCCAGGGATTGCTCCCAGTCCTTCGCCAACCTTCTGCAACGGCCCAGCCAGGCGAAGGTCCGTTCGACGACCCATCGACGCGGCAGCACTTCGAAGCCTCTGGCGGCGTCGGATCGTTTGATGATCTCGATGGTCCAGTCGCCGTGGCCTCTGAGCGCGGATTTGAGTTTGTCACCCGCATAGCCGCCATCGGCGAAGACGTGGCGCAGCCAGGGGAAGCGATGGCGGATGGCCCGGAAGACGTCCGGTGCGCCATCGCGATCCTGGACCCCGGCGGAATGGATGACGGCAAACAGCAGCAGGCCCAGCGTATCGGTCATGATGTGCCGCTTGCGCCCCTTGATCTTCTTGCCCGCGTCGAAGCCCGAAACCCCGCCGCTCTCGGTGGTTTTGACGCTCTGGCTGTCGATCACGCCCGCCGATGGACTGGCCTCGCGGCCTTCCAGTTCCCGCGCGCTCATCACCAGCAGGTGGTTGATGCCCTGCCACAGGCCGCTGTCGCGCCACGCGTAGAAATAGCCCTGAACCGTGGAGACCGGCGGGAAGTCCTTCGGGAGCATACGCCATTGGCAGCCGCTCGACGCGATGTAGAGGATCGCATCGGTCACGGCGCGAAGGTCCGTCGTTCGCGGCCGGCCTCCCGGTTTTGACGGCGGCAGCATCGGCGCGATCAAGGCCCATTCGCGCGCGGTCAAATCGCTTGGATAGCCCTGGCTGTCCCGTCTATGCTCACGGCGAGCGGTATCATTCCACGGCATCTGGTCCCTCCATCTTCTCGACAAAGACGGAGAATCACAAAAGCCTGATATCGCTCAACTTCTTTTCGGGCAGGCTCTCAGGTATCGACGCCGACATTACTCGATCCGGGGATCAGGCTTTCGTGTTCATCGGCGGCGATGACTTCACGAGATCCGCTGGCCAGTTACGCTATGCAAACGGGATTGTTTCGGGAGATGTGAACGGCGATAACATCGCGGATTTTCACATTGGGATTACCAACCATGCCGCGCTCGCAACCTCTGACTTCATGCTGTAGCTGGGCGGCAGACCGTGCAAAGCCGGTTCCGATGCCTGATCCCGAATCCCGCGCAAGTCGCACGCTAGGT
>DATFEO010000083.1:0-12121 GCA_035250985.1 Sphingomicrobium sp.
CGATTTGCGCGGCATTGGCCGGGTCGCCGTCTTCCTTCTCCAAGGTCGATTGCTCGCGGAAGCGCTCCAGTATCGCCTCGGCATCGGCGATCGGCTCCAACCCGGCGATCCGCCATGCATAGGCCCTGGCGGCCGTCGCATCTTCGATCGCTTCGCCGCCCGCATCATCCTCGGCGGAGGTTTCGGCAGTCTCGCCGGGCTCCGGCTCGGGCACCGGGTCGGGCGCATCCATGTCGGGCCATTCGACGCCCAGGTCAGGCATGGGGTCGAGCGGCGCGCTCGGGTCGAGCTCGGTCGGGTCCGGGGCTGGCTGTTGCGCGCGCGCCGGGACCGACAGGGCAAGCCCGCATGCTGCCGCGGCCAGCAGGCACCTCCTGCCCCGTCCCAACGCTCCCAAAACCATGGTTCCAGCCTAGCTGTGGCACCTGAACGGCGCCAGACTGCCGGCACGTGAAAAATTCCCTAGTGGATTGTACCCTGGGCCTCGTCGGCGGCGAGCGCGTCGATCAGCCGCTCGACCTGCCGCCAATGACAGAATTTCAGGATGTTCTCCGCCTCGCGGCTCTTCTCGGCGCGCACCGCGGCCTGGAGCGCAGCCTCATGCCCGAAGTCGCGCATCAGTTCCTCAGCGTCGGTCAGGCTGCGGCGGCCGGAGATGAAGAGCGTGTCCACCGGCACCGTTTACGCAAGAACCGTTGCAGCCGCCCCCACGAACGGGGTCAACGGAGCATCAACCATGCCTTTGCACGGCTGGCATTCGGCAATAGACTGGCGCTGCAGGGGTCGCCGCAATGTCGGACGTGTTCATCTCCTACAAGGCCGAGGATCGAAGCCGCGTCCGCCCGCTCGTCGAGGCGCTGGAGGCCGAAGGCCTCTCGGTCTGGTGGGACGCCCATGTTGGCGGCGGCGAGGAGTGGCGCGACAGCATCGCCCGTCACCTCGACGAGGCGGCGTGCGTCATCGTCATCTGGAGCAAAAGATCGGTTGGCCCGGAAGGGCATTTCGTCCGGGATGAGGCAACGCGCGCCCTCCGCCGCCACGCCTATTTGCCGGTGCGCATCGACAAGGTCGATCCGCCGCTCGGCTTCGGCGAGACGCAGGCCCTCCCCCTCCATGGCTGGAAGGGCAACCGCTCGGACCCGCGCTACATCGCGGTCAAGAATGGCGTCAGGTCGATAATCGGACTCGAAGCGCACCACGAGGTTTCTTCCGCGACTGGTCTCAGTCGTCGGCCGGTGATGATCGGAGGCGCTGCCGCTGTCGCAGCTGTGGCAGCTGGCGGCTGGTGGTTTCTGAAACCCTCGGCGGCCAAGGCCAACAGTATTGCCGTACTGCCCTTCGCGAACCTCAGCGGCGATCCGGCGCAGGCTTATTTCTCCGATGGCATTGCCGAAGAATTGCGCAGCGCCTTGTCGCGTATCGCGGGCCTGCAGGTCGTCGCTCGCACATCGTCCGAAATGCTTCGCGACGCCGACGCCAAGACGGCTGCGCACAAGCTTGGTGTCGAGCATGTGGTGTCGGGCAGCGTTCGTCGCTCGCCATCGATGATCCGAGTCAACGCGCAGCTGATAGACGGCGATGACGGCCTCGAGCGTTGGTCGGAGACGTTCGACCGGCCGGCCGGTGACGTGCTGGAGATCCAGACCAGCATTGCGCAAAGCGTGGCGCAGGCCCTGAGCATTCGGCTCGCCGGAAAAGACCGTGAAGTCCTCACTCTGGGCGGGACTCGCGATCCCGCGGCGCAGGATCTGTTTTTCCAGGCAAGGCCCGAGCGACTCGGCGATACCGAGGCCAGCCTGCGGCAGGGGGTCGCTCTCCTCGACGCGGCAATCGCGCTCGATCCCAATTTTGCTGACGCGCATGCCACCAGGGCCATCCGGCTCAGTATCCTGGCGGGCACCTATGCGCTCAGCTCGGCAGAGTCCCAGCGGGGACAAGCCCAGGCGCTTGCCTCCGCCAATCGCGCCATCGCCATCGCTCCGCGGCTTGCCCGCGGATATGCGGCCCGCGCCCTCATCTACGCGCAACAGCTCAACATGGGAGCGGCATTGGCGGAACTTGTGAAAGCCGATGCGCTCCCCGGCAGCGATGCCGAAACCTTGCGCAACTATGCGAACGTTCTTGGCCTGAGTGGCCGGCCCGAAGAGGCCTTGCGGATGAGCACCAAGGCGACGAGGCTTGACCCGCTGAATCCCGTGTCGTTCGAAACTCATGCAGTCGCGCTTTACCACGCCCGCCGCTACACGAATGCGGTCACGACGGCACGTCGCTCACTCCAGCTCTCACCCGATCGCCAGCGCGTCCGCAGTTTCCTTGCCAACGCATTATTGGCGCTGAACAAGACTGCGGAAGCCGAAACCGAGTTTCGCAAGCTCGACCCGACCGATTATCGTCGCCTCGTGGGCCAGGCCGTGCTTGCGGCCCGGGCCAGGGATCGCGCCTCGGCCATGACCAATCTACGCGCCATGCAGCAGCGCTACGGCGACTCCGCCCACTACCAATACGGCGAAGTTTATGCCCAGCTCGGCTCCAGCGAGCAGGCTCTGGCGGAGCTGGAGTTGGCGCTGGAGGCGCGCGATCCGGGCATAGCCAGGATTCGCGTCGACCCGTTCCTCGACCCGATCCGACGCGACCCGCGCTTCGCGGCGATCGAGGCGAAGCTCAACTTTCCGCCCGCCTGAATCCCGCTCGCGGCAGGAACGGGCCCGACGCCCCAATCGTTGGTTGGCGCGAATAGAAAGGGAGGACCACAATGAGCGCCACCGGCCTCGAAGTCTTCGACAAGACCCTGCAGACGACCAACATCTGGCTGGGCGAAATCATGGACCAGCTGGGCCCCGACCGGCAGGTGGCTTGGAAGATCCTCTCCACCGTCCTCCACAAGCTTCGCGACAGGCTGCCGATCGGCCTTGCCGCCAATTTGGGTTCGCAGCTGCCTTTGCTGATCCGCGGCGTCTATTACGACCAGTTCGAGCCGGCGAAACTGCCGAGCGACTGCGCCAGCCATGAGCAGTTCGCCGCCGAGGTAGCCGAATGGCTGAGCGACACGCGCCCGGTCGACCCCGACGCCGCCATCCGCGCCGTCTTTGGAATCCTCTCCCGGCACCTGTCGGGCGGCCTTGCCGGCCATGTCCACGACGCCTTGCCGAAGGGCTTGAAGAAGACGTGGGAGAATGCCGCGGCCTTCGTCGGCTCCGGCGCCGAGGCCGGCCGCGAGCGCGAGGATTTGATCGACCGCGACCGCTAGGTGGAGTTCCTGCTTTGCCTCTGGCATTAGGACGGCATGGCGCGACGCAATCACCTTGCCGGCGGGTTCTTCCTAATCCTAGCCATTTTCGGCGGCTTCGTCTGGGGCGCGATGAGCGGCCTTCCTGTCCACGGCGCCATCATCGGAACCTTGCTCGGTATCATGCTCGCCACCATCATTTGGCTGATTGATCGCCGCCGCACCTAGGCTCAGCCGAGCAACTGCCCGCGCACGGCACCGTCCGGATATTCTGTCGTCGATACGTTCACGTAGAAATTGGCTGGATCGGCGGTGATCGCGGCTAGCCATTTCTCGGTCCAGGGCACGCAATCGCGCAGGTCGACTCCCGGGCCAGTGAACAGGGTCACCACGCTGGGGCCGACCTGATGCGGCGGCCCCCTGTGGATATGCGCCATCAATGGCGTCGCGACGTCGGACAGGGTGAAATCGTAGCAGATCTGCCGCTTTGCCAGGTCGACGTTCAGCTTGACGAGGCCCGACGCATCCATGTCGCCACCAAGACCGGCTGCCTGGACGGGGCCGGACTCCGCCTGCCCCGTCAACGGAACGGTGAAATTCTTCGAATCCGGCAAGTTCGAGCTGGTCGCGCCGATTAGCGCCAATGAGCTGAAGGAGAGAGCGAGTCTGGCAACCATGGCATTACTCCTGCCCATCGCTCGGGGGCGAAGAACCGCCAGGCGAAGTCGCGGTTTCCTGCTGTGGGACGAGAAGTGCGCCGCGAACGACGATCGGCTTGCGCCGCTGCTAATTCAGGCGATCTTCCGCCCCGCCCAGATCACCCGGCCGATACAGTGCACATCGTCCAGGCCGCAGTCGGGCCAATCGGGATAGGCGGGATTGTCGGACTGGACGGTGACCCTCTTGCCGAGCGGGTGGATTGCGAGGCGCTTGACCAACAGGCTGTCCTCGACCCGCAGCACGTAAATACCGTCGCGCAGTGTTTCGCTGCATTCAGCCCGGTCGACGAGGATGTCGTCGCCGTCGTTCAGCGTCGGCGACATCGAATCGCCCTCGATGCGGATGATCGACAGATCGTTGGCCCGCGATCGTGTCAGCGCCTTCAGCCAGCGCTCATCGAAGGCGAAATAAGGATGCGTCAGCTCCGAATCCGGGAGCGCGCCGGGACCGGCGGACGCGCGGACCAGCACCCTCATCACCGGCACCAGCCCCCCGGAGCTCGCGATCCCGGCCTCCGCGGGACCACCGAACGTCGATTGCGGTACGTCGAAATAGCGCGCCAGCTTGCGCCTTTCCTCCTCGCCGAGCCGCCTTGGCGTCCCCCGCCGGATATATTGCTGGATATAGGCAGCATTCTTGCCGAGGAATCGCGAG
Organism: Sphingomicrobium sp.; assembly: GCA_035250985.1. Classification (GTDB taxonomy): domain Bacteria; phylum Pseudomonadota; class Alphaproteobacteria; order Sphingomonadales; family Sphingomonadaceae; genus Sphingomicrobium. The sequence continues at coordinate 4,601 of DATFEO010000083.1, forward strand.
AGCCCGGCAAAGTCCTCTCCACGCTCCGCACAGAGGCGCTCAAGCGCCTTTCGGGGGTCATTCGGCATGCAAAGCTCATAATACTAGGATATAACCTAGACAAGTAGGAAACCCATTGGAAGAAACGAGGAAGCCGAGTCGCCCCCCAGATCCGAGGTTTCCTGTGCATCTATTGAGAGAAGTCGAGAATTACCTGCGCAACAGCAATATTCCGCCGGCCCGGTTTGGACGGGACGTCATGGGTGACCCGAGGTTTGTCTTCGATTTGCGCAACGGCCGCGAGCCGCGGCCCGCGACGGCCGCGCGGATCCGCCAGTTCCTGGAGGCCACGCAATGATGAAACTGGCCATGTCGCCCGCCGCCGCGGGCCTGCTGCGCGCGATCCTTAATCGTGCGGGGGTCGATCGTAATAGGATTTTGCTTACGGATTTCCGCTCCTTTGATTGGCGCTCACTTACTTTTGCAGGTGAGCGCCACCGCATCGATCTGCGGATTCCCGGGCCCGGCGCGGGCAGATTGGCCGAATTGCTGACGCGCGATCTGGCCGACGCCGAGTTCGCCATTTCGGGACAGATCGTCGCCGATATTGCAGTCGAGGGCCCTATGGTCGAGCATCCTGACGGCGCGATCGGCCTGACGATCGAGGCCCTGACGGTCGAGGAGTGACTAACGTAGCGAGCGGCGGAGCTCGTCCAGGGCCGCATAGAGCGCTTCCGACGCATCCGGTGGAGATGGCCGTCCATCCGCCGGTCTTGGGGACTCGCCGGCCCGATGCCGGTCGATCCGCTCCTTGAGCTGGCCCGGCGTTGGCATGGGTTGCGAGGCGAATAATTGGACGACGCGCGAAGCCGGATGGGACTGCGTCAGTGCATCCTCGAGCATCAGCACGTCCTGCTCCGTCGGCTCTTCATGGGGCGTGTCGAGCAGCAGCGGCTCTTCATACGGGGTGTCGAGCAGCAAGTCATCGAGCTCGACCGGCGTATCGAGCAGCAACTCATCGAGCTCGACCGGCGTATCGAGCCACAGCGCATCACTTTCCACGGGACCGACGGCGAAGTCCGCCAGCCGATGCGTCGTTGGGCCGCCATGCGCGGTTCGCATAACAAGCATGCCGATTGCGAAGAAGGCGAACCCGGATGCGACCGTTGCGGTCTGTGGCGGCCAGGCGAAGGACGGCGCCAGCTTCAGCGCTGCATAAGCGCAGCCAAGGCCGAACGCCGACGCGCCGCCAAGCTCAATCAGCCAGTCGAACCGAGCCCTCTGCCGTACCATCTCCATGGCGCGGCGACCTAAGCGAAAATGATTGCGAAGCGGTTTAGGACGGCGCGTTCAGCTCCTGACGGCGCTGATCAGCGCCGCGGTGAATGCTTCGACATCCTCGGGCGCCTGGGCGGTAATGATCTTGCCGTCGGCAACCACCCTGTCATCCGACAGCTTGGCTCCGGCGTTGCGCAGGTCGGTGCGGATCGATTTCCAGCCGGTAACCGTCCGGCCCTTCAGCACGTCCGCCTCGACCAGCAGCCACGGCCCGTGGCAGATCGCGGCGACGGGCTTTCGAGCCGCGACGAAGGCGCGGACCAGCTCGACCGCGAACTTGTTGGTGCGCAGCGCGTCGGGATTGATGACGCCGCCGGGCAGGACCAGCGCATCGAAATCCTGCGCCCTGGCCTCGGCGATGGTCAGGTCGGGCTTGATCGTCCGCCCGGGATCGTCGCGAACGGTCGCCTGGATCGGCGTCGGCGTCGGCGATGCGAGACGGACCTCGGAGCCCTGCTCCAGCAATATGGCGCGCGGGCCGAACAGCTCGCTCTCCTCGAAGCCGTCGGTCGCCATGATCAGGATGCGTGCGTCTTCGATCTCGGGCATTGCCGCTCTTGGCGCTGCGGAACAAGGACGCGCAAGGGGGTTTGTGCCAGCCATGCTCAGCTTCACCGACCTCGACGCGCCTGGCATCACCCGCAAGCGGATCGGCCGTGGCTGGGCCTATTTCAATGCCGATGGAGAGCGCATCACCGACCGCAGCGAGATCGACCGCCTGAATGCCATCGGCCTGCCGCCCGCCTATTCCGATGCCTGGTTCTGCCCGGACTCCAACGGCCATATCCAGGCGATCGGCGTGGATGCCCGCGGCCGCCGGCAATATCGTTACCACGCCGATTTTCGTGCCGCCCAGGAGGCCGATAAATATGAAGGCTGCCTGGAGTTCGGGCGGGCACTGACGAAGATCCGCCGCCAGGTGGACAAGGACTTGCGGCGCAAGACTCTCGACAAGGCGCGCGTCGTCGCTGCCGTGGTCCATTTGCTCGATGAAGAAAAAGTTCGCGTCGGCAACATGCAATATGCGCGGGCGAACAAGAGCTTCGGCGCGACCACGCTGATGGAACGGCATGTCCGGCGGAAGAACGGCCGGCTGATGATGCGCTTCGCCGGCAAGCACGGCATCGTCCAAGAAGTGCCGCTGACCGACCGGCGGCTGGCGCGGATCGTCAAGCGCTGCCAGGAGCTGCCCGGCCAGATGCTGTTTCAATATGTGAACGGCGACGGCGAGCCGCAGCCGGTCACCAGCGCCGACGTTAACGACTATATCCGGGAAGCCTCGGGCTCGGACTTCACCGCCAAGCATTTCCGCACCTGGGGGGCCAGCGTCATCGCCTTCGAACATTTGCTGGAGAAGAAGGAAGATAAGCGCATCAGCGTCGCCACCCTGGTCGAGCCGGTGGCCGAGGCGCTGGGCAATACGCCGGCGATGGCGCGAAAATCCTACGTCCATCCCGCCCTCATCGAGGCGACGAAGGACAACCCGCGCGATCCGCTCGGCGGCATGGAACGGCCGCGCGAGCGCAAATGGCTGTCCAGCGCCGAGGTGGGCTTTCTCGAGTTCCTGAAGCGGACGAGGCAGGGCAAGCCGAAGCGGGCTGCGGCTTGATCGGCGGCGATCTTTTGGGCCATCAGCCGGTCATGGCGCGCCGCATCCCCGACCCCATCCCCCATACCGAAAGTGTGGTGGACTGGTTGATCGCGCACCGCGAGCAGGTCGGAGTCGGCGCGCTGGTGGCGCTCGGCATCGTCGCGCTGATGCTGGTCGCGCGGTTCATCGGCCGGCAAATGGTCGAGCGCGAGCATATGGCCGAGCGCATCGGCTGGCGGACAGTCATCGGCCGGGTCCTCGCGAAGACCGGAATCACCTTCATGGTGGTCACCGCAATCGACATCGTCATCACCTATGCAATGCCACCCGCCCGCGCCCAGCGACTGGTCGACATCGCCTTCATCATCGCCTTTGCGTTCCAGGCGGCAATCTGGGCGCGGGAGCTGGTGCTGGCGATGATCGCGCGACGGGTCGGCAGCCATGCCGAGTCAACCCTCGCCAATGCCACGGCAATCATCCGCGTGCTGGTCAGCGTCGCTTTCTTTGCGCTGGCGATCATCGTCATCCTCGACAATCTCGGGGTCAACGTCACGGCGCTGGTCGCCGGCCTCGGCATTGGCGACATCGCCATTGGCCTCGCCGCGCAAGGCATCTTTTCAGACCTGTTCGCGGCGCTTTCGATCCTGTTCGATCGCCCTTTTCGAAAGGGCGACACGGTGCGCTACGGTACGACCACGGCGACGGTCGAGCGCATCGGCCTCAAGACGACCCGCCTGCGCGCCCTCACCGGCGAGCAGGTGGTGATGGCCAACACCAAGCTGCTTGAGAACGAAATCCACAACCTCAACGAGGCCTCCCAGCGGCGGCAGACTCTGCTCTTCTCGTTAGTCTACCAAGTGCCGCCGGCGGCCCTGAAGGAACTTGGAGACCTCGCACGGCCGGCGGTAGAGGCCCAGCGCGGCTGCAAGCTGGTGCGCTGCATTCCCATCAATCTCGGGGCAAGCGGCATCGACTGCGAGTGCGTCTATGACGACAAGTCGAAGGAGCCGGATACGCTTGCCAGGCACAAGGCGGCGATCATCAGTCTCCTGCTCGACGCCCTGGCGGAGCGCGGCCTCGCCCTAGCCTACCCAACCCAGACCACATACACGGCCGCGCCTGACGGCTCGTTCGTCATGCCCTACGCGCCGCCATTGAAGCCCTAGCCTTGCGGGCCTGACGTACGCGCCGTACGACGCGCCATGCCAATCGTTACCCTCGAGGAACTTCATTCGCGCATCGGCACCCAGGTCGGCGTGTCGGACTGGATTACCATCGACCAGAAGCGGATCGACGAATTCGCCGACGTGACCGAGGACCGGCAATTCATCCACGTTGATCCGAATGCAGCCAAGGAAACGATGTTCGGCGGAACGGTCGCGCATGGCTTCCTGTCATTGTCGCTGCTCAGCCGAATGGCGCTCGACGTCATGCTGGTTCCGGACAATTTGAAGATGGCGGTCAATTACGGCTTCGACCGAATCCGCTTCCTTGCCCCGGTCCCGGTCGGCGCGCGGGTCCGCGGCATCTTTACGCTCACCAATGTCGAGGAAAAGTCCTTGGGCCAACTGCTCGTCCATCACAATGTCATGGTCGACATCGACGTTACCGAGAAGCCGGCGCTGACCGCCGACTGGCTCAGCCTGCTCATCCTTTAGGAGAATCTCAATGGCCGCGCGCGAAGCCGTTATCGTCTCCACTGCCAGAACGCCGATCGGTCGGGCCTACAAGGGGGCGTTCAATGCGACGCCGGGCGCGACCCTCGGCTCCCTGTCGCTCGCCCCGGCCATCGAGCGAGCCGGTATTGAGGCGGGTGAAATCGACGATGTCGTCTGGGGCTGCGTGCTGACGCAGGGCACCCAGGCGGGAAATATCGGCCGCCAGGTCGCGCTTCGTGCAGGCTGCCCGGTGACCGTCAGCGCCCAAACCATCGACCGGCAGTGCGCGTCCGGGCTGATGGCAATCGCGACAGCCGCCAAGCAGGTCATCGTCGACGGCATGGATATCGTCGCCGCCGGCGGCCAGGACTCGATCAGCATGGTCCAGACGCCGGAAATGCGGATCAGCGGCGATCCGTCGCTTATCGCCATGCACAAGGACGTCTACATGCCGATGCTCGGCACGGCCGAGACGGTTGCCCAGCGCTACGGCGTCAGCCGCGAGGCCCAGGACGAATATTCGCTGCAGTCGCAGCAGCGCACGGCCGCCGCCCAGGCCGAAGGCCGGCTCGATGCCGAGATCGTTCCCGCAACCGTGACAATGGCGATCAAGGATAAGGAAACCGGCGAGGTCTCGCAAAAGGAGGTCACGCTGGCCAAGGACGAAGGCAACCGGGCGGACACCACGCTCGAAGGCCTCGCCGCGCTGCAGCCCGTGCTCGGTCCGGGAACCCACATCACCGCCGGCAACGCCAGCCAGCTCAGCGACGGCTCGTCCGCCTGTATTATCATGGACGGGTCAGTTGCCGAAAAGCGGGGGCTGCAGCCGCTTGGACGCTACATCGGCATGGCCGTCGCCGGCACCGAGCCAGACGAAATGGGCATTGGCCCGGTGTTCGCCGTGCCCAAGCTGCTAGACCGGTTCGGCCTCAAGATGGACGACATCGGCCTGTGGGAGCTGAACGAGGCCTTTGCCGTCCAAGTCCTTTATTGCCGCGACAAGCTGGGCATCCCCAACGAGCTGCTGAACGTCAATGGCGGCGCCATATCGATCGGCCATCCCTATGGAATGTCCGGCGCGCGCCTGACCGGCCATGCTTTGATTGAGGGCAAGCGCCGCGGCGCCAAACATGTCGTCGCCACCATGTGCATCGGCGGCGGCATGGGTGCCGCTGGTTTATTCGAGGTGATTTAGCTCCAGGCCAGCCACATCAGAACGGCCGCGAGCGGCGTCATGATGATGCCCGCCAGCTGGTAGCGATGCTCCGCCTGCTCACCCTTGCCCGGCAGTCCGAGCGAGCGCACCGCCAGCAGCGGGAACAGCAAGTGCAGGGTACCCTTCAAGAGCAACGCCCAGCCGATCAAAGTGAAGATGATCGCCGGACCATCCCAGATGTTGTGGAACGCAACGATCAGCAGCCCGAGCGGCAAATGGATGGCGGCGGTCGCCAGCCCCGGCGCCTCGCTCCCCCCGATCCGCTCGAATAAGGCCGCCCAGGCGCGCGGCGCGGTGACATGCGACAACGCAGTCAGCAGCAGCACCAACGCGGCAAGCCGCTCGATGGCAATTTCCATGCTGCGTCTTCCCCTGTCCGAGAATCAACTTAACAGTTAGACTTCTGATCGTGAATGCGATCGAGCTTCTTGCTCTGGCGTCCTCGATCAGCCTGCTCGCGGGTTGGCGTCTCTACCTTGTTACACTCGTGACCGGGTTGGCCATGAAATGGGGTTTCGTAGCCCTGCCCGACCAGTTGCGCGCGCTGGATGTCCTCGCCTCGAACTGGGTCATTGGCATCGCCGCTGTCGGCACGATCGCCGAATTCTTCTCCGACAAGATCGCCTGGGTCGACAGCGCCTGGGACGCAATTCACACCTGGGTCCGGCCCCTCGGCGGTGCCTTGCTGAGCCTTGCGATTGTCGATGCCGGCGACCCGGCCTTCCAGATCGGCAGCTTCCTGCTCGGCGGCGGGGCGGCTTTTCTTGCCCATGCCGGCAAGGCCGGCGCCCGGGTCATGATCAATGCGAGCCCTGAGCCGGTCTCCAACGTCATCGTCTCGACCGGGGAGGATGTCGCCACCGGCGGATTGATGGCGCTCGCGATCGCCAATCCGATCGCCGCCGCCCTGATCGCGCTGGCGCTCGTACTCACCTCGCTGTGGCTGGTCATGGCCGCCAGGCGATTCATCAGGCGGATCGTTGAACCGAGGCCGCGATGATGGGTTGAGGCTTGCGAACAGGAGGATCCACGCGCATGCCCATGTCCGAAACGCCGCTGGCCGAGCGCATTGCCAGGGTGCTCGCCGGTGCCAAGCTAAGCAGCAACGCCGACGGCAGCGAACCAAGCGCCGGCGACAGCGTCGATGCCGACTGGAAGAACCATATGAACGAGGCGCTGGCGGTTCTCCACACCATGCGAGAGCCGGACCACTTGATGGCCGAGGCAGGCGATCCCGAAATCTGGACACGGATGGTCGAAGCCGCGATCCAGGACGCCGAGTAAGCCATTGCCGCGGGGGCAGGCAAAGCAGCAAAGGCCGGACCCGCGCTGGACCCTGGCAGCCTCGATCCTCGCTTCCAGTCTGTCCTTCGTCGACGGCAGCGTCCTCAACGTTGCGCTTCCGGCGATCCGGGCCAGCTACCAGGCTGGCGCAGCGGAAGTGCAATGGGTCGTCAACGCCTATCTCCTGCCACTCTCCGCCTTGCTCCTTCTGGGCGGCGCGCTCGGCGACCAATTCGGCCGCCGCCGCATGCTGGTGGCCGGCACGGCTTTGTTCGCGCTGGCGAGCCTGGTCTGCGCACTTGCGCCAAGCCTGGAGATCCTGCTGGCGGCACGGGCCGCGCAGGGCGTGGGTGCGGCCATGCTGCTGCCCAACAGCCTGGCGCTGCTGAACGCGGCTTATTCCGGCGAGAAGCGCGGCCGCGCGGTCGGCATCTGGGCGGCGGCCGGCGCCGCCG
>DATFEO010000086.1:0-28870 GCA_035250985.1 Sphingomicrobium sp.
CCGCCAGCCGACGGCCGGCCTGCTGGCCAACTTTTTCAAACACCGCATTGCGCAAATTGTCGGCCAGAACCGTTCCGAAGCGCGCCGCGGCATAAGCGGCGACCAGGGCGACGACGATCGTCGCGGCGGTCGGCGGGCCGCTCATCGAATCCACGACCCACTTGAGGGCGTAGGGAACGGCAAGGCCAATCGCCTTGCCGGCCAGCACCAGGACCAGCGCGGCGATGACCCGCGCCTTCAGCTCGGCCTCGCCCTTCGGCCAGAGCAACGGCAGGAACCTCAGCAGGGTGTTCATGCCCGCCTGGCGCGGGGCGGATTCTGTTCCCTGCTTGCTCATCGCGCCCTAGGTAGGAGGGCCAGGGGCGGCGGGCAAATCAATCGGCGAAGCGGCTGGAACTTCAAGGTTAATTCGCGGTTTGGCTCTCAGTTAACGAGGAGTCGAGCGGGTATGGGACCGGCCTATTTCGTCATCGCCATCATGGGCTGCAGCGACTCCGGCCTGGAGTGCCGCACGGTGGTCGCCCCGGCCGGCCATTATGCCAGCGAGCAGTCCTGCCTTGCCGCGCGCGAGGATGCGCTCATGGCGAACACCGAACTCGACTTCCCGACCCTGTTCGCTCAGTGCCTCCCCGGCGGTCACAAGGCGTCGGCGACCGAGCCGGAACCGCAGGTCGAGGGGGCCGCCGCCGCCTGACCCGAATTCGCTGTCCGGAACCGGACAAGATGGACGCGCCCTGTCCGGTCGCAGTCAGGTCCATGTGCCCAAGGCCGCGGTGGAATCTCCTAACATTCTAGCAAAAAATGCCAACTCTGCGTCGGCAGCGAGAAACTCAGTCATTGATTTCATTGGATAAACGTAAATTGGCACGATCCCTGCATTAACAAAGGCATCGCCCCATTGGGGGGTGCAAAGGGAGTAAGAAAATGACCTTCTCGTTCGTCGATCCCCGCCAGCTGGTCGTCACCCTGGTCGGCGCGCTGTTCACGTCATTCGTGTTCGTCTCGGCCGCCACTTCGCTGCCGATCGCCTGAAGCAACGCAACAATTAGAAAGACAAGACCAAATGACTGGTCGTTTCCTGATCAACCGGCGCGACGCCAAGATCATGGGCGTCGCCGCCGGCCTTGCCGACTATACCGGTATCGATCCGCTGCTCGTGCGGCTCGGTTTCATCGCCGCGCTGCTGATCACCGGCCCGATCGCCATCCTCTTCTACCTGGTCACCGGCCTGCTCGCCGACTCCAGGGCTTAGTCGAACAATTCCTCCAGGAATGATTTCCGCCTCTTGTACGGCTTTTGATGGCCGTAATGGCCCTGGGGTTGATGACCCCAATGGCCCGGCTGCGGCTGGCCTGCAGAGGCTGCCTGGGCCGGCGCCGGAGCGCCCGCGCTCCGCTCGATGATCTTGTCGAGTTCGCCCCGGTCGAGCCACACGCCGCGGCACTGCGGGCAATAGTCGATCTCGATTCCCGATCTCTCGCTCATCACCAGGGTGCTGCCGTCAACCGGGCAAGCCATTGGTCCGCTGGCACTGGGCATCGTCAATTCTCCTCTGGGTTGTCCGGCCTAAGCTGGTATCGGTCGGCGGATCGACAAGGGATGAACGAACCATGCGCTGGCTGCCATTATTCCTCTTCGCCGCACTCTCAGGCTGCGCGAGCCTCGCTCCACCGAAACCCGCCGACGCCTTCATGGCTCGCCTGCAGAGCCTGTGCGGCAAGGCCTTCGAAGGCCGGGTGATGACCAACGATCCCGCCGACGCGTCCTTCGCCGGCAAGCGCCTCATCATGCATGTTCGCGAATGCTCGCCGAACGAGGTGCGCATCCCCTTTCATGTCGGCGACGATCGATCCCGCACCTGGATCGTCAGCCGGATCGCGACCGGGCTTCGGCTCAAGCATGACCATCGCCATGCCGACGGATCGCCCGACGAGCTGACCATGTACGGAGGTGAGACCATCACCCCTGGCACGGCCGTCCGGCAGGAATTTCCGGCCGATGCGGAATCGATCGCTTTGTTCACGCGAACCAACCGTGCCGTTTCCAACACCAACATCTGGGCGCTGGAGGCGCAAGCCGCCAGCTTCGCCTATGAGCTGCGTCGCCCGCCCATTCCCGGCGGCCGGTTTTTCCGCGTCGAGTTCGATCTCACCCGGCCGGTCGCCGCGCCGCCGCCGCCCTGGGCTCGCGCTGACGACGGTTTCGCGCCGCTCGCTCGAGGCGTATGATCGGCGACCGACTCTCTTGGCCAGGAGGTGCCAGCCATGGAACGTCAGGGCGACGAAGTGCATGTCAGCGAGGAAGAGGCGAGCGGCGGCGTCCAGCCCCATATCGTCCGCTATGTCCTTGGCGTGTCGCTGCTGCTCGTCGTGCTGTTGATGTCGGCGATCTGGATCCTCGGGTCGGTTACGCGTTAATTTCGATTATCGAGCGTTGAGCCGATGGCGTCCCGGATCGGCACACGCTAACCTTCGATAACTGGCGGAAATCCGCCATTCCCATAGTCTCCCTTTTCGTTTCGGCGGCGAAAAGCGTCGCTGTGACGTTAACGGCTTCCTTTAATGGAACCGCCAGTTCAGCCTGTGCGTAGAGGGGGATCATTCCGGTAAAGGAACAATCACGATGTCGGCACGCTTGATTTGCGCGGCGCTGGCCCTTGCCTGCATCGCGTCCGCGGTTCCCGCGCAGACCGTCGTCGGCCGTGATTCGGCCGCCGGCAAATACAACCGCCTTCGCGACGTCGGCGTCCGGCCGCAAAATGCCATCGCTCCGGCCAGCCCCGACGTCTTCGGAACGGTCGCCGTCGGCGCCGGAGTCACTTTCTATGACGCGCGCTTCCGCCGCGTTGCCAATACCGATCGCGCCCACCCGCTGGTCCTGCAAATGGCGCAAAGCCTGCGCGGGCTGAGCCCGGAACAGCAGCTCATCGCCGTGCACAGCAAGGTTCGCGAGCGTGTCCGCTGGGCGCACGACCTGGATACGATGCGGGTTGCGGACCTTTGGGCCAATGCCGGCGAGACCCTGCAGCGCGGCGCCGGCGACAGCGAAGACATCGCAACGGTCAAGATGCAGGTCCTCAAGGCCGCCGGCTGGAACCAGCGCGACCTTTATATGAGCATCGGCCGCGAACGCGGCGTGGGGGCGCACATCGTCCTGCTCGCCCGCGCGCCGAGCGGCTTTTACGTCCTTGACGACAAGGCCAGCCGGCCCCTGACCCCTGGGCAGCACTCCAGGTTCACGCCTGTCCTGACCCTGGGCGAGGGCAAGAGCTGGGTTCATGGGCGCCGGGTGTCGGGCGCAGCACGGCTGAGCGCCCGCTAGCACCGCTTGCTGACGGTAAGGCATGGCGCGCCGCCGCGCGCCGCGCTAGCTTGCGCCAATCAGATTGGAGGCAAGCTCATGCGCTGGATCCTCGTTATTCCCGCAATCGCCATGGCTGCAGCGCCAGCTGCCGCCGCCCTCAAGCAGGGTGCCAAGGCACCGCAAATTGCCACCATCGGCGCCGTCGGCGGCAAGACATTCAAGCTCGACCTGAAGGACCAGCTGAAACGCAGCGCGGTCGTGCTCTATTTCTTTCCCAAGGCCTTCACCAAGGGCTGCACGCTGGAGGCGCACGCGTTCAGCGAGGCAATCCCGGAGTTCAGGAAGGCCGGGGCGCAGGTGATCGGCATGAGTGCCGACAATGTCGAGACTTTGAAGAAATTCTCGACCGAGGAATGCCGCAGCGCCTTCCCGGTGGCGACCGCCACTCCTGCCATCCAAAAGGCCTATGACGTCGCCTGGAAGGAAAAGCCGGGCCTTACCACCCGGACCAGCTACGTCATCGCCCGCGACGGGCGTGTCGTCATGGTCCACGACGATCTCGACTGGTCGAAGCATGTCGAAAAGACGCTGGCGGCGGCGAAAGCGCTGAAGCGCTAGGCGTGGGCCGCGCCGATCCGTTCAACCTGCAGCGGTTCGTCGATGCGCAGGGCGGCGGGGTGTATGATCAGGCGCTCGGAGAGCTCCGGCAGGGCCGCAAGCGTAGCCACTGGATGTGGTTCATCTTCCCGCAGCATGTCGATCTGGGGCGGAGTCCGACGGCCAAGCATTTCGGCCTGTCCGGAGTCGAAGAAGCCCGCGCCTATCTCGACCACCCCGTGCTCGGGGGCCGCCTGCTCGACTGCTGCGACGCCATTCTCGTCCATCTCGTCAATGGCGCGAAAGCCGAGCACATGCTCGGTGCCATCGACGCCATGAAATTGCGGTCATCGATGGAAATCTTCGCGGCCGCCGGGGATCATGACGGCCGCTTCGCCGAAATCTTAAGGCTGGCAGGCGGGGAGGGGAGCTAGCTTCTTGTCCCTACCGCAAGCAGCGCCTTGAGCCGCGCCTTGATGGCTTCGTTCATGGTCGGGTCAAGGGCCGGCGCATTGGCCAGGCGCACCGACATCGGGTTCACCGCATAACCGTCGCGCAGCACTTCGTAGTGCAGGTGCGGGCCGGTGGAGAGGCCGGAGGAGCCGACATAGCCGATCAGCTGGCCCTGGCGCACGAACGTTCCCGGCTCGACCACCATCCGGCTCATATGACTGTAGCTGGTCGCCAGCCCGCCGCCATGGGCGATACGCACTTGCCGGCCGTAGCCGCCAGCCCAGCCCGCCCTGGTAACCTGGCCATCGGCAGTGGCATGGATCGGCGTTCCCCATCCGGCCCCGAAATCGATGCCCTTGTGCATGCGGGCAAAGCGCAGGATCGGGTGGACGCGGCGGCCGAAGCCCGAGGTGATGCGCGCCGCCACCGGCCAGATCATCGCGCTCGACGCGCGCACCTGCCCGTCTGCCGCGGCATTGATCCAGGCCAGCTTGCCGCCGACATTCCAGGCGACCAGTTGCAGGTTGCGCTCACCGGTCCGCTCGATCCCGGCATAGAGCAGTGCGCCGGCGCGGCTTTCACCGTCCGCGCTGCGCTGGTTGGCGAGGATCAGGTCGAAACGGTCTTCCGGCGTGATTTCGCCGACGTCGATCTGAGTCGCCAGCGCCTTGAGGTATGAAGCAGCCGACTGGCTCGAGGCGCCGGCGGCGCGGAGTGCCCAGTAAAGCCCTTCGCCGGCGCGCCCGCGGATGCGGACCGGCGTCCGGTCGACCGCGATCGGCAATTTGGTCAAGACCAGGCCGGTCGGCCTGCGCTCGACGGTCATGCGCATGTCGAGACCGGTGCGCAGAGTCACTTTCTCGACCGGTCGCAGCCCGCCGGCGCCCTTGCGGCCGAGGATGATGGCGACGCCCGTCCCAGGCGCGACGCGGCCGCCTTCGCCGCGCACCAGGTTTTCCGCCTGGATGGCATCGTTGTTCGCCGCACCGACGCGGACGAGGCTGCGCGCCAGCCCGTCGCGGCCGACGGTGGCGAAAACATCGACGAGGGCGCGTTCGGGCGCCTGCGCGATCGGCTCGACATGGATGCCGGCCGCCATGCGCATTCCGCTGCGCGAGCCTGCGGCGAAGGATCCGACGCCGGTTGCGGCCCATTGCTCGCTGACCGGGTCAGCCGGCGCGCGAGGCGTGCCCGCGGCCAAGGGCTCGATCCCCGGCCCCAGCATCAGCGCCCACAGGATGAGCGCGCCCAGCGTTGCGACGCCGCGCCACCAATCTTTCGAGAAGATGCTTTCGGAAAGGTCGACGACCAGGCTGAGTGGTGGGCGTGCACGGCCGAACGGCACCGGCGCAGCAATCGCTCTCGCCGTCCCGAACTGGTGCTGGATCCATGCCTCGCGCATCACAATCCGCTCTGCCGGAACAAGGTTAAGAGGCGTTTAAGGGATCGTTTCGTCGAAAGTCGGACGTTTGCCGCTTGCGGGTGGGAATCACCGCTGCCACATTCCCCCAATGTCCGGTGAGTCCCTCGTCCGGGCCATTCTCGGGCCCACCAACACCGGCAAGACCTACCTCGCCATCGAACGGATGTGCGGCCATTCCAGCGGCGTGATCGGCTTTCCTCTGCGGCTCCTGGCGCGCGAGGTTTATGACCGTGTTTGCCGCATCAAGGGTGAGAACCAGGTTGCCTTGATCACAGGCGAGGAGCGCATCGTCCCCAAGGGCGCGCGCTACGTCCTGTGCACGGCCGAGAGCATGCCGGTGGTCGGCGGCCGCGACGACCGCGCGCATGAGGGCGTCTTCCCCAGGGATTTCGCCTTCGCCGCGATCGACGAGGCGCAGCTCGGCAGCGATCCCGAGCGCGGCCATGTCTTCACCGACCGCATGCTTCGAGCCCGCGGACGCGAGGAGACCTTGATCCTCGGGTCTGACACGCTGAAGCCCCTGGTACGGCAGCTGCTGCCGGAGGCCGAGATCGTCAGCCGGCCGCGCTTCTCGACCTTGCGCTATGCCGGCTCGGTCAAGCTCTCCCGCCTGCCGCCGCGCTCGGCGGTCGTCGCCTTCTCTGCCGAGCAGGTCTATGCGCTCGCCGAGATGCTGCGCCGCTTCAAGGGTGGGGCGGCGGTGGTCATGGGGGCACTCTCGCCCGCCACCCGCAATGCCCAGGTCGACATGTTCCAGCGTGGCGAAGTCGATTATCTGGTCGCCACCGACGCCATCGGCATGGGCCTCAACATGGACGTCACCCATGTTGCCTTTGCCGGGCTCGAGAAATTCGACGGCCGCCGCGACCGTCGCCTGACCATCCCCGAAATGGCGCAGATCGCCGGCCGAGCCGGCCGCCACCAGAAAGACGGCAGCTTCGGCACCCTGAGCCTCGGCGGCGACAGCTCGCCGGAATTCTCGGACGAGGAGATCGAGGCGATCGAGGAGCATCGCTTCCGTCCGCTCGACTCCCTCTACTGGCGCAGCTCCGAACTCGACTACAGCGACGTCGGCACGCTGATCGCCAGCCTTGAGGCGAAGAGCGAGGACCCGCTTCTTCGGCCCGCGCCGCTCGCCATCGACCTGGCGGTCCTCAAGCTGCTCGCCGAAGACCCGGCCATCGCCGCCCGGCGCGGCTCGCCGGCTCGCCGGCTCTGGGCCGTCTGCGGACTGCCTGACTTCCGGAAGGTCGGCCCGATGCACCATGCGCGCATGGTCCGCCGGCTTTATTCCTATGTCGGCGAAGGCGGCCATGTGCCGCACGAATGGTTTGCCGCAGAGGTCACCCGTCTCGACAATGTCCAGGGCGACATCGAGGCGCTTGCGGACCGCCTCGCCGGCATCCGGAGCTGGGCCTATATCGCCCAGCGCGCCGACTGGCTTGCCGACCCGCAGCGCTGGGCCGAGCGCACCCGCCAGGTGGAGGCGCGGCTGAGCGATGCGCTGCACGAGCGGCTGACGCAACGCTTCGTCGACCGGCGCACCGCCGTCCTTGTCCGCGACATTGGCGCGCGCGGCGCCGACGCTTTGCCGGTCACGGTCGCCGCCGACGGCGAAGTCAGCGTCGGTCCCGAGCCCATCGGCCATCTCGCCGGCTTCGAGTTCCGGGTCGATCCCAATGCCCGCCTGGCCGACAAGCGCATGCTGCTCGCCGCCGCCGAGCGCCGCTTGGGCGACGAGCTCGACCGCCGCGCCCGGACGCTGATCGAGGCGGACGACGACGCCTTCGATCTCGAGGTCGAGGAGGGCGGAGCCTTGGCCGTGACCTGGGATGGCCATGCCTTGGCACGCCTTGCGCCGGGCCGATCGCTGCTCGAACCGGCGCTGCGCACGTCGCGCGCGCTCGACCGGCTTTCGACCCACCGGAGGGCCGCGCTGCGGGAACGCCTCGAAGGCTGGCTGGAGCGCGCGATCCAGCGCCACCTGGGGCCGCTGAAGGCGCTCGCGAAGACTGCCGTCGATCCCAATGCGACCGCCGGCGTCCGGGCGCTCGCCGCCATGCTGGTCGATGCCGGCGGGGTCATTCCGCGCCGCACGGTCGCCGCCCAGATCGCCGCCTTGAACAAGGCCGACCGCTATGTGCTCGGCCGGCTGAGGGTCCGCCTCGGCGCGCTCGACATCCACGTGCCTGCCCTTCTCAAGCCCGGCGCGCAGCAGTGGCGGGCCGCGTTGCTGGCGGTGCGGGCCGGCCAGGACATGCCCCGGCTTCCCGGGGCCGGCGCGTCGGTCTTGGGCGGCGATGCAGACCCGCGCGGAGCTTCGCTCGCCTTCCGCCGGCTGGGTTCGTCATGGCTCAGGATTGACCTTGCCGAGCGGCTCGCGGCCCATGCCCACCAGGTGCGCGGAAGCAGTGGCGAGGACCCTGTGGACCGCGCGCTGGTCACTTCGCTCGGCCTCGATGAGGAAGCGGTCCGGCGCCTGATGAAGGAAGTCGGGTTCGAGGATCGCGGTGGCGCGTGGAAATGGCGCGGGCGCCGCCACCGGCGCGAACGCACCGACAGCCTGGCCGCCGGCCACGCTTTCGCCGAGCTTGCCAAGTTGCGCCGGTGAACGGTGCGGGTCGACCGCTATCTGCACTGCATCCGCCTGGTGAAGAGCAGGACCCTCGCCCAGGCGCTGATCGAGCAAGGGACGGCTCGTATCGACGGCAAGCGGGTCGACAAGCCGAGTGAGCCGGTCCGCGTTGGCAGCGTCATCGCCGTTCCGCTGCGCGGCCGCGTTCGGATCATCCGAGTCCTTGCCCTCCCCGAGCGCCGCGGCCCGGCTAGCGAGGCGCGCGCCGCCTATGAGGAGATCGAACCCTAGCGTTGACTGGACCAGCGGCGCGACCTAGCGACTGCGTCAACGAGGAGTTCCATGCGATGACCTATGTCGTCACCGACGCCTGCATCCGCTGCAAATATATGGACTGCGTCGAGGTCTGTCCGGTCGACTGCTTTTACGAGGGCGAGAACATGCTCGTCATCAACCCGAACGAATGCATCGACTGCGGCGTCTGCGAGCCGGAATGCCCGGCCGAAGCGATCCTGCCGGATACGGAATCCGGGCAGGAACAATGGCTGGAGCTGAACGCCACCTTTTCGACGCAATGGCCGAACATCACGCGCAAGAAGGACAGCCCGGCCGACGCCGACGAACATAAGGGCGAAGCGGGCAAGTACGACAAATATTTCACGCCGGACCCGGGCGAGGGTGACTGATAGCGCGGCTTCGGGTTAACCCTATTTTGCAGCTTGCTGATTTGCGTTAATGTCCTCCGGAAAAGGGGGGCTGTCCATGATCCGTAATCTTTTGGTCTCGGCCGCGCTTATGGCGACCGCAACGCCGGCACTTGCTCAATCGGATACTGCGGCTGGGCTGCCCGATCCCACTGATCGTTCGAACACTTTCACCATTGCGGGCGGCATCGCGTCGGCGCCCGATTATGAAGGCTCGGATCACAACCACCTGATCCCGGCCGCGGCGGTGCGCGGCCGCATCGGCGGCATGGATTTCTGGAGCAGCGCGACTTGGCTCTATCTCGACATTATCGGCCGGCCGAGCAGCGGCATGGACTTCGATTTTGGCCCGATCGCCGGTGGTCGCTTCTATCGCACCGGAAAGGTCGAGGACGATTTCGTCGATGCGCTGCCGGAGCTCGACGCGGCCGTCGAACTTGGTGCGTTCGGAGGAATCAGCTGGCACGGCCTGACGAATCCCTATGACACGCTCAGCCTGCGCGTCGATTTTCTGACCGACGTCGGTGGAGCCCATAAGTCGAGCTTGATCAGCCCGTCGGTCTCATTCGGAACGCCCTTGTCACGCCACACCTATGTCAGCGCCACGGCCGCGGCCGAATGGGCCGGCGGCGGCTATGCCGATTATTACTTCTCGATCTCGCCGGCCGACGCGATCGCTTCCGGACTGCCGGCTTACGATGCCGACGGCGGCTTCAAGCACTGGCACCTGGGCCTCACCGGCCTGCAGATGGTGACCGGCGACCTGACCGGCGGATTGGGCGTATTCGCCTTCGGCAGCTACAAGCAGCTTGGCGGCGACTTTGAGGACTCGCCGGTGGTCGACCTGCGTGGCAGCGCCAGCCAGTGGTTCGGTGCGGTCGGACTGACCTACACCTGGTAGGACTTGCAATCGGCTAGGCGGAGCGCTCCACCACGGCCGCGACGATCGCGTCCGCCGCCTGTTCGGCGCTCAGCTTTGTCGTGTCGATGTGCAGGTCGGGTTTCTCGGGCGGCTCATAGGGGCTGTCGATGCCGGTGAAGTTGGCGATCTCGCCGGCCCGCGCCTTGGCATAGAGCCCCTTGACGTCACGCTCCTCGGCGACTTCCAGCGGCACGTCGACATGGACTTCCAGGAACTCGCCCTCGGCCATCATCGCCCGGACCATCTCGCGCTCGGCGCGGAAGGGCGAGATGAACGCGGTGATGACGATCAGTCCGGCATCGCTCATCAGCCGCGCCACTTCGCCGACCCGGCGGATGTTCTCGATCCGGTCGGCCTCGGTGAAACCAAGGTCCCGGTTGAGGCCGTGGCGGACATTGTCGCCGTCGAGCAGGAAAGTGTGCCGGCCGCGGGCTACCAGCTTTTTCTCGACGAGGTTGGCGATCGTCGACTTGCCGGCGCCGGAGAGGCCCGTCAGCCACACCACGGCCGGCCTCTGTCCCTTCTGAGCCGCATGGACGTCGCGGCTGACGTCGACATGCTGCCAGTGAATGTTCTGCGCGCGCCGAAGCGCGAAATGGATCATGCCGGCCGCGGCTGTGGCGTTGCTCAGCTTGTCGATCAGGATGAAGCCGCCCAGGGCCCGGCTTGATTCGTAGGGCTCGAAGACGATCGGATCATCGGTGTGGACCTCGACGACGCCGATGTCGTTGAGCCCGAGGGTCTTGGCGGCAAGATGCTCCTGCGTGTTGACGTTGAGCGCATATTTGGGCGCCTGCACCGTTGCATTGACGGTCCTTGTGCCAAGCTTCAGCCAATAGCCGCGGCCGGGCACCAGTTCCTGCTCGGCCATCCAC
This sequence comes from Sphingomicrobium sp., assembly GCA_035250985.1. GTDB lineage: Bacteria > Pseudomonadota > Alphaproteobacteria > Sphingomonadales > Sphingomonadaceae > Sphingomicrobium. The sequence goes on from DATFEO010000086.1 coordinate 10,853, forward strand.
ACCAGGTCGGCCTCGAACTGGTCGGCAGCCTGGGGCGGATCGTCGGCGGCGGCGATGACGTCGCCGCGGGCGCAGTCGATTTCATCGGTCAGGGTAATGGTCGGCGACTGGCCGGCGACGGCTTCCTGGATATCCGTGTCGCCCAGGAGGATCCGCGCGACCTTGCTCGCTTGGCCGGAGGGGAGGATTCGGACTTCGTCGTTCAGCCGAAGCGTCCCGCTGGCGATCTGGCCGGCGAAGCCGCGAAAGTCCTGGTTGGGCCGGACTACAAATTGGACCGGCATTCGCAGCGGCCGCCGCGCCTCCTCGTCGCCGGCCAGCGGCAGGGTCTCGAGGTGCTCGATCAGGCTCGGCCCTTCGTACCAGGCCATGGCGGTGCTGCGGGCCACGACATTGTCGCCGCCGAGGCCCGAGACCGGGATTGCCAGCCACTCGCCGATGCCCGCCGTCTCGGCGAAGGCGCGATAATCGGCGACCGCTGCATCGAACGCACCCCGGTCGAAATCGACCAGGTCCATCTTGGTGACGGCGAGGACGAAGCGGCGGATGCCGACCAGCTTCGCCAGCAGGCTATGCCGCCGAGTCTGGGTCAGCACGCCCTTGCGCGCGTCGACCAGCAGGATGGCGAGCTCGGCGGTCGAGGCGCCCGTCACCATGTTGCGCGTATATTGCTCATGACCGGGCGTATCGGCGACGATGAAGCGACGCTTCCCTGTTCCGAAATAGCGGTAGGCGACGTCGATGGTGATGCCCTGCTCACGCTCTGCGGAAAGGCCGTCGACCAGCAGTGCGAAATCGATCGCCTCGCCCTGCGTGCCGATGCGGGCGCTGTCCGCGGTCAGCGCTGCCATCTGGTCGTCGAAGATCGCCTGCGTGTCGTGCAGCAGCCTGCCGATCAGTGTCGACTTGCCGTCATCCACGCTGCCGCAGGTGATGAAACGCAGCAGGTCCGGACCCCCCGGCGCCATCAGAAATAACCCTCCGCCTTCTTGCGCTCCATGGCATGGTCCCCGCCCTCCTTGTCGATGGCGCGGCCTTGCCGTTCGGAGGTTTTCGCCCGCTCCATTTCGGCGACGACAGCAGCAATGTCGGCTGCCTCGCTCTCGACTGCCCCGGTCAGCGGGTAGCAACCCAACGTGCGGAAACGCACGCGTCGGGTTTCGACCCGTTCGCTGTCAGCCAGGCGGAAACGGTCGTCATCGACCATCAGAACCAGCCCGTTTCGCTCGACCACGGGCCGCTCGGCCGAGAAATAGAGCGGCACGACCTCGATGCCTTCGCGAAGGATGTACCGCCAGACATCGAGTTCGGTCCAATTGGACAGGGGGAACACACGGACGCTTTCGCCGGCCTTCAGGCGGAAGTTGTACAGGGACCAAAGCTCGGGCCGCTGCGCGCGCGGGTCCCAGCGGTGCGATCTCGAGCGCAGCGACACGACCCGCTCCTTGGCGCGGCTTTTCTCCTCGTCACGCCGCGCGCCGCCGAAGGCGGCGTCATACTTGCCCGCCTCGAGCGCCTGGCGAAGTCCTTCGGTCTTCCACAGGTCGGTGTGCAAGGCGCCATGATCGAACGGGTTGATGCCCTTTGTTTCGGCCTCGGGATTTTTGTGGACGATCAGGCGGATGCCCGGTTCGGTCGCGACCTTGTCGCGCAGCGCGTACATGTCGCGGAACTTCCAGCACGTGTCGACGTGCAGCAGCGGGAAGGGCAGGGCCGCGGGAGCAAAAGCCTTTTTCGCCAGGTGCAGCATGACGGCGCTGTCCTTGCCGATCGAATAGAGCATTACCGGCCGCTTCGTCTCGGCGGCCGTTTCGCGCAGGATCTGGATGCTCTCGCCCTCAAGTCGGTCGAGATAGGACAGTGCGGACATGGTCGCGATTTGCCCGCTAACCGCCACAAAGGGAAGCCGCCGCCGCCGTTCATGCTGCGGCAAGTTGGCTGCTTCAAAATGATGATGCCTTCCAATGTGCTGCGGCTGGCGCTAGCTGTCGCCGCCGCTTGTTGAGCCTTTCGGAGACCTGATCGTGACTTACCGCCTGTTGTTGACTGCGTTCCTCGCCACCGGCGCCGCCTCGGCGCTTGCCCAGAACTCCAGCGCGCCAGCTGCGCAGGGCCCGCAGCCCGTCAGCCGCGCGACGTACATGCAGAAAGTCGACAGCGCCTTCGTGAACGTCGATGCCAACAAGGACGGCTTCATGGACCGCGCCGAGATCGAGGGCGCCGAGACCAAGGCTTTGACCACGCGCAAAGCGGTGATGCTGCGCGATCGCGAAGGCGCGTTCCGCAAGATGGACACCAACAACGACGGTTCGCTGACGCTTCAGGAATATAATGCGGCGCTTGTCGCCGTGCAGTTGCGCAAGGCGAATGCGACGCCGGTTCTCAACCGGCTCGACACCAACAAGGACGGTAAGATCAGCCTGGCCGAGAATCGCGCGCCGTCGATGGCGCAGTTCGACCGCGCGGATGCGAACAAGGACGGCATGCTGACCGCAGCCGAGCTGAAAGCCCCGGCAAAGCGCTAGGTTAGCGCTTCGCCGGTTCCTGGCCGGCGCCCTTCTCGATCGCCTTGGCGATATTCTCGGCCTGCTGGCGGGCGGTGCGGTTGTTCTGTCGCTGCGTGTAGAAGCCGCGCAGGGTGCCCCGGTCGAAACCGGATAGGCGTTCCGGCGCCTTCATGCCTTCGGCCCGCTCCTCGAACAGCGACAGGATCGAGCCCGGGTCGCGCTCGCCGGCGCGCTGGTTGATGTCCAGCAGCAGGTGCATGGTCGCGACATCTGCCAGCTGGCGAAGCGTCTTGCCGGGGGTTGCCATGCGGTCGAAGACGACGAACCCGACCAGCATGTCCTCGCGAACATTGGAAACGAGCCGGCTGTCCGTGGCCTGACGGACGATCTTGGCGTCGGTCGGGAAACCCGCCCCGGGGCCGCCACCGCCGAGTGAGCCCATCTGGCCCAGCTCCTCACCCTCGCGGCCGCGCATGTCGGTGACGTGCCAGCTGGCGATCGGCCGCTGCACGGACGTGAAGTCCTGGAGCTCGCGCGGGGTCAGGTTGAAGAAGCCGGGCTCGTCCGCCGCCAGCGCCTTGATCAGCTCCAGCGGCTGGTCGATGAAGATGACCGCCGCATTGACCGTGCAGCCCGGCTTGCCGGCCTTGCCGCCGACGGCGACGACATTGTCACGGATCATCCGCGTCAGCGACGCCGTCCAGTCCCTCGGCATGCCGATGACCATCGGGCAGATCTCGTCCTCGAAGCGCGCCAGCTGCTCGCTGTCGGTCGGGTTGATCAGCTTGCGCAGCGCCTGCGCGATCTCGCGGCGCTGGCCTTGGACGACCACCGATTCCTGGCTCTGCTCCTCGCTGGCGGTCGAAGCACGGACGCCGATCTGGGCAGAAGCCGGCATAGCGGTGGCGGCCAGCAAGGCGGTGGCGATGGCGAGTCCTTTTGTCATGGCAATCTCCCCTTTTACGCAGCCGATTTCCGGCCCCGCCTGCCGGCGCTGCGGCAGGCCGACGGTGTATTACACCGGTACCACACCAAGAGTCACGCCCTTTTCGACGAATCGACAGGCGGCCCCGCCATTTACGACCCGACGGCTGGCTACTCCTGGGGCTTGCCCGCATTCCTGCGGATCGTCTCGGCGATGTGGCTGTACTGCTGCGCCGCCGAGCGGTTGTTCTGCTTGAGCGAGTAGAGACCCTCGACGATGCCGCGGTCGATCTGTGACATACGCGCCGGCGGCTCCACCCCCTCGGGACGCGTTTCGAACAGTGAGAGGATCGAGGTGGAATCCTTGCTGCCGGCATCCTGCTTGATGTCCAGGAGCATATGCATGGTCGCAAGGTCGGCCAGCTGGCGCATCGACTTGCCGGGAGTCTTCTGCCGGTCGATGATGACAAAGGCGATCAGCATATCCTCGCGGATGTTGGTGTAGAGGCGGGTGGCGGCGCTCTGGCGATTGACCTTGGCGCTGATCGGCGAGTCCGTTGTCACCCGGACCTGGTTGCCGCCGACGCTGAGCGTCTTGTTCTCGGTGATCTCGCGCGCTCCAGACATGTCCTGTCCGTCGCGGCTGCGGACCTCTGTCACGTGCCAGCTGACCACCGGCCGCGGGGCCGCGGTGAATTGCTCGAGTTCGCGCGGACTCATGACGAAATAGGCCGGCTGCTTCTTGGCGAAGGCCTGGATGAATTCGTGCGGCTGATCGCTGAAGATCACCGTTGCATTGACCGTGCAGCCCGGCTCGTCGAGCTTGCCGCCGAACTCGACAATATTGTCGCGGATGATCTTCGTCAGGTTCGCCGTCCAGTCGGTCGGCATGCCGATGACCATCGGGCAAAGCCTGGTCTCAAATCGCGCGAGCTGGCTCTGCGACTGGCTGAACCGCTCCCTCAATATGTCGGTGACGGCCTTGCGATAGCCTTGAACGACCACCGATTCCTGGCTCTGTTCGGCACTTGCCGCCGATGTTCGGACGCCGGTCTGGCCGGAGGCCGGCACCGCGGCGGCGGCGGTCAGCAGGGCGGCTGCAAGGGCGAGCATTCGAGACATGGCAATCTCCCCGTTAGTGGGGTTTATTATCAACAGCCGACCGACCGGCTGCCGCTTGTCGGCTATTCTCCCTGGCCGTTTCCCGCCTTGCGTACCGCGGAGGCGATCTGGCTGAATTGCGTCGACGGCGTCCGGTTGTTGTCGTTCGGGCGGTAAAGCGCCTCAATCATCGCCCGATCATATGCCGAGAGCCCCTGCGGAACGCCGCCCCCCTCGGCCCGATCGTCGAACAGCGAAAGAATTGAAGCCGGATTGCTGGCAGCGTCGGGCTTTATGTCCAGCAGCAAGTGCAGAGTCGCAACGTCGGCCAGCTGCTCCATCGTCTTGCCTTGGATCTTTCCGGAATCGATGACGGCGAAGCCAAAGAGCATGTCTGCCCGGCTGCTGGTGTAGAGACGGGTCGCCGCGACATTGCGAAGCATGCGCGCGTTCATCGGAGCGCCGGCTGCCGCAGGCTGGTCCATGAGCCTTTGCTTGGCCATCCCGAGTTCACGCGAATTGCCGAGCTCGTTGCCATCCCGGTCGCGGAATTCCTCGACATGCCAGCTGACGACGGGACGAGGCTGGGCGGTGAATTGTTTGATCCCAGCCGGGCTGAAGTCGAAATAAGCTGGCTGCTTTATCGCCAGCTTTCTGACGAACTCCACGGGCTGCTCAGTGAAGATTACCGTAGCGTTCGCGGTGCATCCGGCCTTGTCCACCTTCCCGCCGAGCGCGGTGACATTCCGGCGAATCATCTGGAGCAACCTTTCGGCCTGCTCCTGAGCAAGGCCGACGACCCCGGGGCAGACCTTGTCCTCGAAACGGGCGAGGGGCGTTACGCCCGCGCCGCTGATCGTCTCTCGGACCATCGTCTCCGCCTCGACGCGCTGCCCCTCGACCACCACGGACTCATCGACCGGCGGCGGCGTGGACTGGGCATTAAGGGAAGAAGAAATCAGCAGCGCTGCGAGCGCTGAACCAAGGCGAACACGCAACATGGCGACCTCCTACTCCGAGTCCCGGCCATGATACGCCTTCCTGCCGGTCCCTTGCTAGCTCCCCCGGCATCGGCTGCCACCCGACCGCAGTTCGCGCCATGATGAAGTGCTGACGAAATGCCGATGAGGGAGATGGGAGCCGGTCATCGACAGGCGGTGCGCGGCGTCCTAAGGAGGATTCGTCCCCGGGGAGCCGATGGCGGCTGAGAGGCGGTTCACGACCGCGACCCGCTGAACCTGATGCCGTTAACACGGCCGTAGGAAGGGATGCCGCGCAAGCGCCGTCCCTCCGCAAGGAGTTGGAAGACATGGCTGACGCGCCCGCACGAACCGAACTCAAAGTCACCACCGGGCCGATCCGCGGCAGTCGCAAGACCTACGTCGAAGGCCGTGACGGCATCCGCGTCGCCATGCGGCAAGTCGAGCTGGAGCCTTCATCGGGCGAACCGGCGGTCACCCTCTATGACACCAGCGGGCCTTACACCGACCCTGACGCGAAGATCGACATCATGGCCGGCCTCGATGAGCCGCGCCGCGACTGGATCCGCTCGCGCGGCGATGTCGAAGAAGTCGCCCAGCGCGAGGTGCGTCCGGAAGACAATGGCATGAGCGGACCCGACCGGTCCGGCGGGGTTCAGCCCTTCCCCAATGTCCGCCGCCGCGTGCTGCGGGCCAGGGCGGGCCATAACGTCACCCAGATGCACTACGCCCGGCGCGGCATCGTCACGCCCGAGATGGAATATGTGGCCATCCGTGAGAATCTGGGTCGTGAAAAGGCCCTCGCCGCCCCCCGCGACGGGCAGGATTGGGGCGCGTCCATCCCCGATTTCGTCACCCCCGAGTTCGTCCGCGAGGAGGTCGCCCGCGGCCGCGCCATCATCCCTTCGAACATCAACCACCCTGAGTCCGAGCCGATGGCGATCGGCCGCAACTTCCTGGTCAAGGTCAACGCCAATATCGGCAACTCGGCCGTCGCCTCGGATGTCGCCCAGGAAGTCGAGAAGATGGTGTGGGCGATCCGCTGGGGCGCCGACACCGTCATGGACCTGTCGACCGGCCGCAACATCCACGACACGCGCGAATGGATCGTTCGCAACTCACCGGTGCCGATCGGCACCGTCCCCATCTACCAGGCGCTGGAGAAGGTCGGCGGCGTCGCCGAGGATTTGAGCTGGGACATCTTCCGCGACACGCTCATCGAGCAGGCCGAGCAGTGCGTCGACTATTTCACCATCCACGCCGGCGTGCGCCTGCCCTATGTCCCGCTGACCGCCAAGCGCGTGACCGGAATCGTCAGCCGCGGCGGGTCGATCATGGCCAAATGGTGCCTCGCCCATCACCGCGAGAGCTTCCTCTACGAGCGCTTCGACGAGATTTGCGAAATCATGAAGGCCTATGACATTGCCTTTTCGCTGGGCGACGGCCTTCGTCCCGGAAGCATCGCCGACGCCAATGACGAGGCGCAGTTCGCCGAGCTTTACACCTTGGGCGAGCTCACCCAGATCGCCTGGAAGCATGACGTCCAGGTGATGATCGAGGGCCCCGGCCATGTGCCGATGCACAAGATCAAGGAGAATATGGACAAGCAGCTGGTGGCGTGCGGCGAGGCGCCCTTCTACACTTTGGGCCCGCTGACCACCGACATCGCGCCGGGTTACGACCACATCACCAGCGGCATCGGCGCGGCGATGATCGGCTGGTTCGGGACGGCGATGCTTTGCTACGTCACGCCCAAGGAGCATCTCGGCCTCCCCGACCGCGACGACGTCAAGGTCGGGGTCGTCACCTACAAGCTCGCCGCCCATGCCGCCGACCTCGCCAAGGGCCACCCGGCCGCCAAGGTCCGCGACGATGCGCTGTCGAAGGCGCGATTCGAATTCCGCTGGCGCGACCAGTTCAACCTGTCGCTCGATCCCGACACCGCCGAGGAATATCACGACCAGACCCTGCCGGCCGAAGGCGCCAAGACCGCCCACTTTTGCAGCATGTGCGGCCCCAAATTCTGCTCGATGAAGATCACCCAGGAGGTTCGCGAATTCGCCCGGCTGCAGGTCGCTGATGTGTCCTCCCTCCCCCTCGATGGGGGAGGGCAGGGTGGGGGTGACGCCGCCGCCGGCACGCCGTCTGACGTTGAGGAAGGCATGGCTCAAATGAGCAAACGCTTTGAGGAGGCAGGAGGTGAAATCTACATCCCCGCCGACGGGCACGACGGAGTCGAGGCGTGAGCCGAGACGAACGAGCGAAGCGAGGACAGCGCGGGGAAATTTACCTGCCGGTGAAGTGACGCAGGGGGATTTGATCCGCCCGGCCACCGAGCCAATTGTCTCCGGCCGTCACCAATTCAGGGCTTTTTCAGCAGTTGTTCGCTGAAGAACCTGGTTGCCGGTCCAATGATCGCATCCATCGACAATCCATGGTCGGCGGCTGGAATAATCAGCAGCTGATGATCGCGCTGAAGTGCTGTCAGTTTCGCATCGAGCGCCTTCGCCTGGGCGAGGGGGGCATTGGCATCCTCCTCGCCGTGGATGATCAGCACCGGCCCGTCTAGCCCGGCCATGTCGTTGATCGGCGACCGGAAAGCGAGCGCCTCCGCGCTCTTGCCGGCCTCGGCGTCCATGTTCCCCTTGATCCCCGCGAGCCCAATCTGTTCATAGGCAGAGCGAAAATCGTAGATGCCGCCCCCGAGCACCGACGCCTTGAAGAAGTCTGTTCGTGCTGCCAGTTCCGCCGCGGCGAGCGCACCTCGCGAATAGCCGTAGATTCCAAGCCGCTCTGGATCGACGAATGGCCTGCTCGCAAAACGTTCGGTCGCCGAGCGCAGGGCGGCGAAGGTTTTGGGACCGGCGAAGTCCGCCGTCCCGGTCGATCTGCCGTAACCCGGCTGGCTGACCGCGATGCTGGCGAAGCCGGCACGGGCGAAGCGAACGGCTTGCGGCAAAAGGTCTGTGGCGCTGCGCATGTGCCCGGCGACCAGCACCAGGCCGGGGCTACGTTCTGCGCCACTCGGACGAGTGATCACGGCCTCGACAGTCTCGCCCTCAAAGGTGAACGTATCGCGCTCAATAACCAAGCCCAGCCGATCGAGTTCGACGCGCCCCCCTGCGTCGAGCTTGGCAACAATGTCCGACAGCGACGACTTGGCGGGCGCATCCGGGGAGGGTGATGCAGTAGTTGGCTCGGTCAGTGCCGGAGCCTCAGTCATCAGCGTCGCGGCCAAAAGCAGGAAGCGCATTGCAATATCCTTCAGAACGGAAGGGGCAGCGTTTCCTCATCGCGGGCTGAATTGAGAATGAATTCGTTACGGAGGCAGGCGAATTGACATGCTGTGACAGTGCACCCGCAATCCGAACGCGCCTGCGAGCAGGGCGGCAGGCTGCATTGCTTCGAGGCCTTCGGCGGCAGCTGGTCTGCGCCCTCCACGGCTTCCATCCGCAGGCGGCGCTCGCCTTCGTCGACTGCAGGGCGTCGCGAGCCGCCTGAGGCTCAGCCCTTAATCAGGCCGGTGCTCCCCTTGGTCGACCGGTTGGCGGCGATTACCTTGTCCTTCTTCGCCTTCGGCTTGCGGACTTCCTTGTTCGATCTCTTCTGGCCCTTGGCCATGGCTGCTCTCCTCACGTGCCGGAATGGCCGAACGCCCTGATAGCCGCTCGCCGGCACCTTTCCTAACCCGTCCACCTGAACCCATCGGTGCGCACCGCGTTTCGCCCCTGGCCGGGAGAGCAACCATGCAAACGATGGACTCTTGCTGATCCGCCGCGAAACATCGAGCGCCGGTCGCGCGTCTCGGATATGAGGCCGCCAGACTCGGGGAGGCATATGCACAGACCGCGAATCTTCCTGGGCTCGTCGGGAAAGCAGGGGGAGCTGATCGAGGCGCTGACCCGCGGCCTCGGCGACTTCGCCCTGGTCGAGCCGTGGACGACGGTCTTCAACCCCGGCGTTTCCACCCTCGAGCGGCTGGTCGAGCTGACCCGCGAGGTCGACTTCGCAGCTTTTGTCTTCGCTGCCGACGACTGGACGGCCAGCGCCGCCGCCTCGGCGCCGGAGGCGGCCGCGGGCCAGGCCTCGCCGCGCGACAATGTCGTGTTCGAGGCCGGCCTGTTCGGCGGCGTGCTTGGCATGCGCCGCACCTTCATCCTCCATGCCCGCGGCGCCAAGCTGCCGACCGACCTTCTCGGCCTGACCTGCGTCCGCTACGACGGCGCGACGAGCCCGCCCGAGATCGAAACCATAACCCAGGCGCTCCGCAGGGCGATCGAGACCGAGGGCCGCGCCACGCGCGTCGAAGGGGCCTGGTGGCAATTCTCGCTGACCGAGCGAACGGAGCAGGAGCCGTCGGCGCTCGGCCTGCTCAACATCACGCGCGATCGCCGCGGCGGGCTGGGCGTCAGCGGCCGCGGCTGGGGCCGGGACGGCCGCCTGTCCTCACGCTACTGGAGCAAGGCGGTGGCGGAAACGCAGGAGCCGCCCGGCATCTTCTATTACTGGAACGGCGAGCGGCCGCTGGACCCGGATGCGCCGCAGCTCAGCGGCACGGGGGAAATCCACCTCGAATCCGCCGACCGCGCATCGGGCTATTGGACGACCCGGTCGGACTCCGATCCCAGCCTCAGGGCGCGCACCTCGGGCGTCTATTGGCGCGCCGGTGCCGATGATATGAGCATTCTCGACGGCCGCGACGACCAGGAGCGCGCGGCGCTGATCGCCGCGCGGCTGAAGGAATGGGAGGCGGTTCGCAATGGCTAGGCCGATCGTCCTTCAGGCATAGCGGCGGCGCGCCATGTGCAATCTCTACCGCCTCGAAAAAGCGCCCGACGCAATCGCCAGACTGGCGCGCGAGCTTGGGCGCCAGCTCAGCTTTCCCGAGGGCGTGCCGAACATCGAGCCGCGCGACATCCGAATCACCGACCGGGCGCCGGTCCTGCGGGCCGGAACAGGCGATCTCGACCTCGTCGAGCGGCGCTGGAGCTGGCCGGGGCCGACCGGCAAGCCGGTGTTCAACTTCCGCGCCGACGGGCGCCGCTTCGCTCCAGAAGAGCGGTGCGTCGCGCTGGCCGACGGTTTTTATGAGTTCACTGCGCCGGCCGATCCCGCCGCCAAGCGCAAGGACCGCTGGCTGTTCACCTGGCCGGGGCATGAGTGGTTCGGGATCGCCGCGATTCGCCGCGCCGACGCTCAGGTGGGCGAGGCGTTCACCCTGCTGACCTGCCCGCCGGGGCCGGACATTGCGCCCTATCACAACCGCCAGGTCGTGCTGCTGAGCCCGGAGGCCTGCTTTGCCTGGCTCGACCCGGCGAGTGAGGCCAAGGACTTCACCATGCCGCTGCCCGCAGGTTCGCTGCAGGTCGCCCGCGCCTGACCGCGATACAAGGAAAGGGCGCCCGTTTGTCGCGGGCGCCCCGGTCCGGCGCGTGCTCAGGCCGGATCAATAGCTATTGGTGGTGTTGTCCGCCGCATTTGTGGTCGTGTTGTCGGCCGCGTTCATGTCGGCGTTCATGTCGACATTCATGTCAGCGTTCATGTCGACATTCATGTCGGCCGGCGGCAGCATGAGGTTCTCATCAACGGCATTGACCTCAATATTGGTCATGTTGGTCTCGTCGCCGCCGCTGCATGCGGCCAGCGCCGCCATGCCGGCCGTGACCGCGAGCCATTTCAAGCTTTTCATTTCAATCCCCTGCGTCGTTGTGCAGCCCGGCGCCATGAGCGTTCGGAATATGGGAATGGTTCCACGGCTCATCGTTTCGGGAGGCGAATTTCTCGCCACCCGAACGCACCGCACTAACCCAGGTTTAAAAAGCGCAGCGGCTTTCTTAGCGCCCGTGACCGCGCCACCTTTTGACCGTGCGCTGGATGATGCCCTCCTCGCCGCCGGTCTCGCGCCACAGGGCCGCGAAGCTCGGATCGGACGAAGCCGGCCGTTTCTCCGGCTCCAGATCGTCGAAGCGAACGCGGATCGGGATGGCGACACCCTCGCCGCAGACGATGCACTCGCGGTTGCGAAGCGCCGGGATGGCGTCGAGGAAGCCGCGTGCGCCTTCCGGCATGGCGGCGCGAACGCAGGCCTGGTCGCGGTCGTTGTTGAGGCGCATCGAAACGATGGTACCGCACTGCGACAGCACGCCTTCGGCAAGGTCGGACGGGCGCTGCGTGATCAGGCCCAGCGAGACACCATATTTACGGCCTTCCTTGGCGATGCGCTCGAGGATCTTGCGGACGGCCTGGCCCGTCGAGCTCTCGTCCTTTGGAACGTAGCGGTGGGCTTCCTCGCAGACCAGTAGCAGCGGGCGCTGCGCCTCGGTGCGGCTCCAGATCGCGTAATCGAAAACCATGCGGGCAAGGACCGAGACGACGACGCTGGTGACTTCCGACGGAACGCCCGACACGTCGACGATCGAGATTGGCTTGCCCAGCGCGGGCAGGCGGAACAGCTTGGCGATGAACGGGCCCATCGAGTCCGACACCAGCATGCCTGAGAACATGAAGGTGTAGCGAGGGTCGGCGCGCAGTTCGTCCAGTTTGTTCTTGAGGCGCTGGTAGGGCGTGGTGTCACCGGCGCGGTCGAGCTTGCCCATTTCCGCGGTGAGAATCTGGGCGAGGTCGGTCAGCAGGTAGGGAATCGGCGAATCCACCGTCACCTTGCCAAATTGTTCCAGGTTCTTGCCCTTGGTCCGCGCCGCCAGCAGGCACTTGCTGAGGATGTCGGCGTCGCGCTGGCGCTCGGCGCCGTCGGTGGTCAGGAACACCTCGCAATGTTCCTCGAAGTTCATCAGCCAGTAGGGCAGCTGGAGGTTGTCGACGTTGAACAGCTCGCCGCAGTCCTTGAACGCCGCCGAATATTCGCCGTGCGGGTCGATCATGACGATGTGACCCTCGGGCGACAGCTCGGAAATGCGGTGCAGGATCAGGCTGACGCTGGTCGACTTACCGGTACCGGTCGATCCCAGGACCGCGAAATGCTTGCCGAGCATCGAGTCGACATAGAGCGCGCCGCGGATGTCGTCGGTCGGATAGACGGTGCCGATCTCGATGTGCGGGCTGTCGTCGGCGGCGAAGATCGCGCGCATGTCCTCGGTGGAGACGGGAAAGATGGTGCTGCCGGGGATGGGGTAGCGGGTGACGCCGCGACGGAAGTTGACCATCCGGCCGCCGGAGGCGTTCTGGCCCTCGCCGAGGAAGTCGACGTTGGCGACGACGTTCTTCCCGTCATCGCCGGCACGGAGCGTACGGACGTTGGCGATGAGCCAGCTGCTGCCGACCTTCATCTTCACCTGGCTGCCGACCTGGCCCGACATGGCGATCGACGGGTCGCCGTGCCCGGCGTTGGCCTCTAGCTGGGCGACGTCCATGCTGACGCGCGAGCCCGAGCCGGCGATCTCCAGCACCGTGCCGATGCCGGCTACGGAAGAGCTCGTGCTGGGCGCCGTGGCGCCGCCCTGGGCCTGCTCGTTGCTGTAGCTCGACAGGTGGTCGACGAACTGCTGCAGGTTGGGTTGCTCGTTCATATGCTTAAGCCCGCCTTTGTTATTCGCGCTAAAACCAGGCCGACGGCTTATCGGAAGCCGGTTAAGATTTGGCTTACTTCGGCGAGAATTCAGCTGCGGCGGGCGAAGGCCCAGGCAGCGGCATAGCCAAGGCCCAGCGACAGTAGCATCGCCACCAGCCCGTAGAGGACGGAATGGCGCCGCGCCGCCAATGCGACGTAGCGCTCGAAACCGGACTTGCCGATTTCAATCTCCCGCGTCGCAGCGGCGAGCACCCTTTTGTCGTCGATCAGGAAGGTTTCGGCGGTATAGGTGCCGACCGGCACCTGGCTCGGGATGTCGATCCTCGCCCGGTAGAGCACGCCCTCGCTGATCTCGACGCCTTTCGGATTCTCGACGTACAGGCCTTGGCGCTTCCTCAAATCGAGCAGGCCCAGTTCGAACCTTCGCTCTTTGTCGGGCAAGGCGCCGCCGCCCGGCGACAATTGCAGGTTGTTGAGGCCTAGTTCGTAGATCGCGGCGGTCCGATCGTCGACCAGCTCGGCGATCGGCTCCGACGTGGCGATGGCGTAGAAGCTCGGCGCCGAGCGGAAGCGGTAGCTGTCGGCATTCATCCAGATGCCCGCGATCTTCTGCTTCTCGCGCACGACGATCGGCTGCACCGGCCCTTTGACGACGACCGCGATGTGCGCCTGCTCGCTCGGGATTCGCCCGCCGGGATAGAGGATGGCTCCGAACAGCAGCAGCTGGGCGCCCGTGAAGCTGTAGCGAATCTCGATCGTGCGGGCGGAGACATCGGGGACCAGCACGGGCTTCGACGCGCCCAGCAGCAGCGGCGCGAGCAGGGCGAGGCCGAGCGCCTGCCGCTTCACAGGTAGAACACCGTGTAGATTTCATCCGGCTGCCAGGCGAGGCCGAGCGCCATGCGCAGGGCGACGGCGAGGATGATGATGGCCAGCGCCAGGCGCAGCAGGTCGGGCTTGAGCTTGGTCGTCAGCCGCGCGCCATATTGCGCGCCGATGACGCCGCCGGCGAGCAGCAGGGCGGCAAGGACGATGTCGACCGCCTGGGTAGTGACGGCGTGGACCAGGGTCGTCACCGCGCTGACCGCCAGGATCATGATCAGGCTGGTGCCGATGACGACGCGCGGCGCCATTCCGAACAAATAGATCATCGCCGGCACCAGGATGAAGCCGCCGCCGACCCCGAGGAGGACCGTCAGGATCCCGGCGAGAAAGCCCAGCGCCAGCGGCGCCACCGGCGAGATGTAGAGCCCCGAAGCATAGAAGCGCCAGCGGCCGGGCAGCGAGGCGACCCACTTGTTGTGCCGCGGCTGGGCCTTGGCCTCGGGCGGTTCGATCCAGCCGAGCGCGACCATCGCGTCCTTCAGCATCAGCCCGCCGATCGAGCCAAGGAGGAGGACGTAGAGGAAGCCGATGATGAGGTCGATCTGGCCGCTGTTCTGGAGCGCCCGGAACAGCCATGCCCCGATCACGGAGCCGATCAGGCCGCCGGCGATCATCACGCCGCCCATCCTGAGGTCGACGCCGCCGCGCCGCCAATGGGCGTGCACGCCCGAAACGCTGGCGCCGGTGATCTGGGTGGTGGCCGAGGCGACGGCGACGGTCGGCGGGATGCCGTAGAAGATGAGCAGTGGAGTCGTCAGGAACCCGCCGCCGACCCCGAACATGCCGGACAGCAGGCCGACCAGGAAGCCGAGCGCGACGATGAACAGCGCGTTGACCGAAAGGCCGGCGATCGGAAGGTAAATGTCCATGTCCGCCAGGGCACGCTAGCGGCTCAAATCCGCTCATGCCAGCCGTCGCGAGAGAAAGATGAACAGCGCTGCGGAGTTGTTCAGAAATCCCCGGCGATGGTCAGAGCCGGGCCGGACGTCGGCCGGGCCTCGCCCGCCAGCCGCTGGCGGTAATCGGCATGGAGGCGGATCCCGCGACCGACGTCCATGGTCAGCCTTGGGCCGGCATCGAGGCGATAGAGGCCCGGCTGGACACCGCCCCACGCGCCGACGCCCGCCGACCAGTTCTTCCACAAATGGCGCGTGAACGTCGCGCCGCCGTCGAAGAACAGGTCGCGGCTCTTGAGGCCGACGACGCCGCCCTGGGCGTAGAGATCGAGATTGGCGAGACCGAGGATTGGGGTCTGGTACAGGCCGCCCTCGGCAAACAAGGCAAAGGCGTTGCGGCCGCCCCAGCGGTTCAGCGCGAAGCGTCGCTCGAGGTTGAATGCAACGGGCACGTCCGCGAGCGGCTTCCATCGGACTCCGGCGGCCGCCTCGGCATACCGAACCCCGCCGACCGACGAGCTCGACCGCAGCGACGCCGCCAGTGCCGGCGAAAGATTGTAGGTGAGGCGCGCTCCGGCCTGGCTGCCGCCGAGCGTGCCGCCGGTGGCGAGGGCGCCCGGCCCCCAGCTTCCCCGAAGCAGCGCCCAGGCGCTGAGCTGCAGCCGGTCGAAGCGTTTCGCCACCGGCGCACCGGCCGGGCCCGGGATTGGCAATATGCGCGCCGGCGACGCGGGCCGAGTTTCGATCGTTGCAGCGGCAAGTCGGCTGTCCGGCGGCGGCTCGGCGAGGCCCCAGCCATCGAACAGCGGCCGCGGAGTCGGGCTGATCTCGTCCCAGGCGGAATGCCGGCTTTGCGGGGCTTGGCCATGCGGCATGGCTGCCGGAACCGGATAATAATAGGGCATCGCGATCCGCTGCGCGTAGGCGGGATAGCCGGGATAGGCACCATAAGGACCAATAGGACCATAAGGGCCATAAGACGCATAGCCGCTTGCCGCTGGGTCCGGCATTGCTGGCGGGGCCGGCGGCATCTCCGTGCGCGCCTCGGCCTGCACGGGCGTCGTTGCCGCCTCGGCCGGCGGCGCGAAGGCTTGCGTGCCGGGGATCAGCCCAAGGCTGGCGGCCCGAACCCCCGCCCAGGCAAGCACGGCAAATCCGAGGAAGCGGATAGAGGCGCTCATGGGGCATTCTCCTCGATGGGGAAGATGTGGCGAGTCTTGTCCCACCGGCTGGGCCCGCCGTTTGCATGCATCATCAGCGCACGCTTGACGGCGAGGATGGCGATGACATTGCCGATGATGATCCGCGGCACCGACAACAGGCCCTGCTTCAGCCCATAGGTGGCGGTCGCGAACCCGGCGCGCATCAGCACGCGCCAGCCGAGCATGAAGGCGTTGATCGTCAACAGGGACTGGAGGACCGGCGACAGCGACAGCTCCACCGGCGCGCCGAGTCCCTTGGCAATGCCGAGCTGCAGCCACAGCAGGGCGGCCAGATAGCCCGCCACCAGCAGCAGCGCCGCCAGCGGCCCGCGCCGGTCGCGCATCCTCATCCAGCGTTCGCCCAGCCCCCCGCGCCAGCCGAGCCGGTCCCAGCCGCTGAATGCAATGCCCCCGATCCAGCGTGCTTTCTGGCGGACGGCGTCATCGAGGCTGGCGGGAAAGTGCCCCCTGCTCGCCACCACCGAGCGGCTGCCTGCCACTGCCGGGATGCGGACGAACATGGTCTTGAGGCCGAGCGCGCCGATTCGCAGGCCCATCTCATAATCCTCGGTCATGCTGGCCGCGAGAAATGGGCGTCCGCCTTCCGCCGCCGCCAGCCGCGCCAGCGCGTCGCGCTCGATCGCGCAGCCGACGCCGGCAAGCGGGATCGAGGCGCCGACCGCCTCGCGGACGATCAGCTCCTTGCCGTGGCTCTCGGCGAACTCGTCGCAATAATGGCCACTGACCCACGTCGACGACGGATCGACGAGTGGGACGACGGGCAACTGGATCAGCGCCGCCCGGTCGATCAGCTGGTCGAACAAGGTCAGCTCGAGCGGATGAACGACATCCTCGGCGTCGTGCAACACGACGGCGGCCGGTGAGCGCCGGGTCGCAATTTCATAGGCGACCAGGGCATCGTACAAATGATTGAGGCAATCCGCCTTGGTGGTCGGCCCGTCCGCTTCCACCATGACCGTCTCGATGCGGTCGTCGCGAATGCTGGCGATTGCCGCGGCCGTCGCGGGATCGTTGCGATAATGGCCGACGAAGATCCTGTAATCCGGATGCTGGAATCGCTGCAGGGTCGTCTTCAGCATCGCGGCGATCACGGAGGCTTCGTCCCAGGCGGGAATGAAGATGGCGATGAAGCGTGGCTTCCACAGCATCTTGATGCTGCCGGCGAAGGCCCGCGGATAGCGCGTATAGACGGTCAGCGACCGCCACATCCGGCGACTGAAATAGATGAGGTCGACCGCCAGGTCGTCGAGCGCGAACAGGAGGAAGCCTGCGGCTGCGAACAGCGCCAGCTCATTGGCGGTGTCCGCCAGCAGGAAAGCGGGAGACACGCCTGGCTAGGGCGTGCTGGTGCCGGTCGAAAAGCGAGTTCGCTCAAGCATGACGATCCTCCAACGCCGAGTCGATCACACCGAGCGGGGCGCAACATACACAAAGCCGTTTCGGCGACAAGCCGGTCCGGTTTGGCAAATGGTCCAAAACGGACAAGTCCCGAAATGGGAGGAAAAATTGCAGCTTTCGCGGCGATACACGCGCTTGGTTTAATTACTCTTAACCCTGATCCTTGACTTGGCGTTAAACCGGGTGCAGCGGCTCCGGTGCGCGACAAGCGCCTGAATCCATTGTCGGAAAAAAGAGCGGGGATCCTGCCATGATCAGGCATAGGCACTTGCATAGGAACAAGGCCGGCGCGGCCGCGGCCGAATATGCGCTGGTGCTGGCGATCCTCGGCGCGGCACTGACCTTCGGCGCCCTGGCGCTCGGCACCGCCATCACCGACTCGCTCGAAGCGCCCGTCGACTGCGTCGCCGGCACCGTCAATCCCGGCGCCGGCTGCTAATCCGCTTGATTTCCTGACCGGTGGCCTCGACACCCCGTCCAAGGGAGTCATGCGTCTCATTGCCTGCATCTGCCTCGCGCTCGCCAGCGCCGCTTCGGCGGCCTCCTCGCGGCTGATCGTCGCCCGCGGCGCCTGGG
>DATFEO010000101.1:0-2718 GCA_035250985.1 Sphingomicrobium sp.
AGCGCGCGCTGGTCGCGGTGAACGATGAGTTGCGCGCCGACAAGGTGGCAAGCAACTTCCTCGCCGGCATCGAATCCACGGCCCGGGAGCTTGAAGCGGTGTTCGCCCGGCACGGCATCACGCGCGTCAAGTCGATCGGCGAGCCGCTCGACCCGCACCAGCATCAGGCGATGATGGAGATTCCAAGCGCGGACGCCGAGCCCGGCACGATCGTCGAGGAAATGCAGGCCGGTTACATGATGAAGGACCGACTGTTGCGGCCCGCCCTGGTGGGCGTCGCGAAAAAGCCCTGAGCTACCTGTCCTCGCTATCGAGCAGACGCGTAAGCAGCAGGTCGAACACGGCGGGGTAAATCGGCCTCAGGAATTTGAGTCCGCCGTAAAAGCCGTCGACCCAGCAAACCGCGGCCTCGACGGACTCCAGGGATTCGAACTTAACCCAGACCAGCTCATCCAGGCGCGGCCGCTCGACGAACTCGACCTTGCAGCCTTCGGGGGAGATGTCGAACACGCGCGCCCGGTAATTCTGGCGGCCGACGCGGCGAAGCGAAAGGTCGGCGCAAAGCTCGATCCGCTCGGCATTGCGCGGCTTGATTTCCCGTTCCCAGGTCGAGTGGATCGCGAAGGAGAGCCCGGCCTTGCCGTTTGCGTACCAGCGGACCTGGGCATCGTTTGTGCCGAGGGCGACGACCGACAGCTTCACGGTCGCGCCTTCCTGCAACTCGATCGGCGTTTCGACGCAGCAGCCGTCGTAAGACAGATCGAGCACGTCGGCGCTGGTAATGTCGCCGTTCTCGCAGATGATGTGCGCCGGCAGCGCAACGTCCCGGCGGTTCTCGCGCCCGCGGTTGGACTGCGTCTGTTCGCCTTCGGGCGGAACTAGCTTCTCATGCTTCACCAAAAAAGCCTCTCACTGCCATCCGGTAGCCTGGCGAAACCCCGCCAGCGATCACGCGCGCACCTGCCAGTTGATGGAATTTGACCGAAACCAGTAAATATTCACCTAAATTTGATGTTTCATCGAAGCCTTAACGGCGTTTGTCCCGGGGGCCCCTTCAGTGAACCTCGCGCTGCCGGGCGATGCCTTTGCTGGCGAAGCTGAAGCGCGGCTCGATCTCGGCTGTTCCGAGCAGCCGTCCGGCGGCATAGCGGCCGACCTCCGGGCCGTGCTTGAACCCATGGCCGGAGCCGCCGCCGACCAGCAGCACGTTCGGCATCTCGGGATGGAAGTCGATCAGGAAGTCGCCGCTCGAGCTGTTCTCATATTGGCATACCTCGGCGCCGGTGAGCTCCGCGTCCTTGAGGAGCGGGAAGCGGCGATCACGAAAAGCGAGGACCTCGGCCAGCGCGGTCTCGCTCGCCGTTCGGCTTTGCGTGTCGGGATCGACGACCGGGCCGTGGACGTCATGGGCGAACTTGACGCCGCGCGCTTCGATGTCGGGGAAGCCGTAGAAGAAGTCGCCGCCGTTGAAATCGGCCCAGCCCGGCATGGCGCCGGGCTGGAAGCGCCGGTCGCCCGCGGGCGGAGCGAAGTAGAAGACCTCCTGCCGGGTAGGGACGATGCGCTCGCCAAGCAGGTCGGGGAAAATCTTGCCGAGCCAGGGCCCGGCGGCAATGACGAAAGCGTCAGCCTCTAGCTCCAGCCCGTCGGAAAGGTGGAGGGACTTCAGCGGGCCGTAGTGGTGCGCAAGCTTGGCTCGCGAGAGGATGAACTCGCCCCCCGCAGCCGTGAACTGCATCACCAGGGCCTGGACTGCGCGCCGCGCCATCAGTGCGCCGAAGCCCGGCTCATAGACGCCGAGCTCGACATCACTGAAGTCGATCATCGGGAAGCGCTGCTGCATCTCGGCGCGGCCGAGTTCTTCGCTCGGCAGGCCAAGCTGGCGGTGGACGTCGAGCGTGTCGCGGAAGTAATCGTCCGGGAATGCGGTGAAGAACAAAACGCCGTGGGGGATAAAGATCGGCAGGCCGGAACGGTCGCTGAGGGCCTTCCATTCGGCAAGGCTGTCGAACGCCATGCGCGAATAAATGGCGTCCCTGCCATAGGCGGCGCGGGTCATCCGTGACTCCCCGCCAGAGGAAGATCGGGAATGCGCCGGGCCCCAGGCATCGATCAAGGTGACGCGGTGGCCGGCTCGGCGGAGGTGCTCGGCGGTCCAGCTGCCGAAGACTCCGGCGCCGATGATCGCGACATGAGTGGTTGATGACATGGCGCCCAATGCAACAGCGCCGCCCGCTCCTTCGAAGGAGCGAGCGGCGCCCCTAACTATCGGGGGACGACTTGGACTGCGCGCCGCCCCCCGTCGATCTCACCGTCCGAACGCCTTACGGAGGGTGAGGCCGATCGTGCGAGGCTGCCCAACGTGGTAGCCGAGGCGGGCACGCCCGCCGCGCTCCCTGTCGAAGGCCAGCTTCGGCGATTCGTCGAATACGTTGTTAACATAAAGGACGGCGTCTAGCCCATTATCGAATTCAACCCCGGCCGAAAGATTGACCAGGTCATAGGATGGCAGCTTCAGGAACGGCGTCCAATCAAAGACGGCGCCGGCGCCGTTATTGCCGGTCACCGGGTCGAAGAAAATCATGTCGCTGTGGAGACCCACCAGCGGCTCCTGGTCGCCGGGCTGGGTGATCCGGCTGCCGATGTGCTGGTAGCTGCCCGACACGTACCAATCGGCATTGTCCCCGAACCGCGATCCATAGGTCGCGGTCGCCGCCA
>DATFEO010000111.1:0-9827 GCA_035250985.1 Sphingomicrobium sp.
TGGCGGCCGAGGCGGCACTGGCGCGCGGCTGGCAGCTGCAGGCCGTGCTGCCGTTCGACCGGCAGACCTACCTGGCCGATTTTAACGACGAGGACAGCCGCGCGCGGTTCCATGCGCTGGTCGAGGCGTCCAGCTGCACGCTTGAATTGCCGGGCGATCCGCGAGACCCGCTTGAGGCCTATGTCATGGCCGGGCGCGGAACGGTCGCCCATTGCGACATATTGATCGCGGTTTGGGACGGCCTGCCGCCACGCGGCCGCGGCGGCACGGGCGAGATCGTTGAGCTGGCCATCACTCGCGGCACCGCCATCGTCCATTTGCCGGTCGATCCCGGCGGGCGAAGCGAAATCCTCTGGAGCGCCTTCGACCCGAACGTGATCACTTGGACCGGGCACGACGTGAACGTCCACCGGCCCTTCGACGATGAGCATCTCTCGCTCCTGCTGACTGGAATGCTGGCGCCTCCGCCGGACGCGCGCGAGCGGCGCTTTTACGCCCAGTATTCGCGCGAGCGCCAACGCCGTGTCCGGCTTCGCCTGGAATATCCCATGCTGCTGGCGCTGACCGGGACGGCGGGACTGAAGTCCAATCACTGGCGCGAGTCCCGATCCGCGGTGGCAATCGACGAGGAATGGCAGAACTTCCTGGCCGGCTGCACCGACTGCCATGGCGTTTCCGCGTCGCTCGAGCTTCTTCAAAAGGCCTATGGCTGGTCGGACCGGATGGCGACCTATTATGCGCAGACATTCCGCAGCGGCCACATCTTCAATTTCGTGCTGGCCGCGGCTGCCGTCCTTCTCGGCCTCTCGTCCTTCGCACTGCCCGCCTCGAAGCTGCAGCTGGCGATGGTCGAGATCGTCATCACGCTGGCCATCATCATAAACACCGCATTCGGCATTCGTCTGGAATGGCACCGGCGCTGGCTTGACTATCGCCAGCTGGCTGAGCGCCTGCGGCCTCTGCGGAGCCTGAAACTGCTCGGGATCGCCGCGCCGGACCCTCCGGGCAGCCCGGCCAATCCGATCGCTCGCCGGTGGATCGACTGGTACGCCGCAAGCATCTGGCGCGCGCTCGGCTGTCCCCATGGCCGCATCGCCCCGGAGAACACGGCCGAGCTCACCGAAGCCATCGTCACCCACGAACTCGAGCCGCAGATCGCCTACAACGAGCGCAGCGCCCGCCAGATCGAGCTGCTCGACAAGCGCCTCGCACGGCTCGGCATGGGGTTGTTCGTCGCCACCCTGGTGTCGTCCATCATCGTGATATTTGGCCTCATGTACGATCCGGACTGGGTGGAGAACACGAACGACTGGTTCACCCTCCTGTCGGCCGGCTTTCCAGCCGTCGGCACGGCCATCTTCGGCATCAGGTTCCAGGGCGATTTCGGCGCCAGCGCGCTGAGGTCGCGCTCGACAGCCCACACACTGGACGCGATCCGCGACCAGATGGCTACCGGCAGGTCCAACCTCAATCGCTCGGCCGACCTGATGGAGCAGGCCGCCCGCGCCATGCTGGCCGACCTCGACGAGTGGCGGCTGATCATCCAGCAGCTCGACCTTTCGGTGGGATAACTGGCCGGACTGCATCCCCGGCTAATCGTCACTGGCCGGACTGCATCAAGACCTATGGCGACCGCTACAGCTATGCCTCGCCCTGTCATTACCAGAATGTCGACATCTGCCAGCCGTTCGACCTCAAGGCGGCCTGCAAGGACGGCAATTGCGTGTCGGCGCAGATCGAGCGCACGGCGCGCATCCTCGCCGACCGTCAGGCGCTCTCAGGCGGAAGCGTCGAGGACTGGAGCCGCGAAGGCTGGGAAGCGGCGCTATGCCTACACGAGCCTTGTCGGAGATCCCTGCGGACCCAAGCCCGATGCCCGGCCGACCCTCACCGAAGACAAGGTGCGCGCTTTGATCCCGGTGCTCCGCCGGCAGATCCTGGCGGGCGGGCTCAGGGTGGCGCGGCTGCTCGATGATGCGCTCGGCCCGGAGGCCAAGGCCCCGGGGCAGCGCAACCGCTAGGGCTTTACGAAGCCCGTCACAGCATCGAATACGGACGGCGCGATCGGCAGGGACGCGTCGGCGTAGGTGGCAAGATTCGCGCCGCGGTCCTCACCGGCAGGAATTTTGAGCACATGGTTGACCTGCGGGAGGACGGCGAGCTTCGCCTTGGGCTGGGCAGCGGCGAGCCGCTTCGCGTCCTCAACGCTGACCTGGATGTCCTTGTCGCCTTGGATGACGAGCAGCGGCACCTCAAGCGACCCCGCCAGCCTCGCCGGGTCGTGCGACAGCAGGTCGCGCAGGAACGGCTGCACGTCATTGTAGAACAAGGGCTGCAGCGCCGCCGGCAAGGTCGCGCTGTCGATCGCCTCGCCGCTTTCGACCTTCGCCAGAGTCGCCAAGGCAATGTCGAGAATCGGCGCGTTGGCGGGGTTCGCCTTGAGCTGCTCGCGAATGACGTCGCCCAGCTTGCGCCCGGGGCCGGATACGGTGACGATCCCGCAGATGCCGTCGGGCCGCTGGCCGGCGGCGAGCGCTATCAGCGCGCCCTCGCTGTGACCGAGCAGCCAGACGCACTGGGCACCGGTGGCCTTGCGGATGGTTGCGGCCCAGGCATGCGCGTCGGCGGCATAATCGGCGATGGTCACCTTGTTGGGATCGGCGATCGCGGCCTTGCTCGCGAACATGCCGCGCTTGTCGATGCGCACGCTGCTAACTCCGCGCTCGGCGAGCCCCTCGGCCAGCAGACGATAGGACGCCGCGGTCACGCCCAGCCGGTTGTTGCCGTGGCGGTCGGTCGGGCCCGAGCCCGGCAGGATGAGGACGACCGGTGCCCCCTTGCCGGCGTCGACCAAGGTCCCGGCCAGCGGCCCATCCGGACCCGGTGCCGTCAGCGGCTTTTCGATCGCGGCGGCGGCAAGCATGGCGGCAAGCATCAACGTCAGTGTCATTCTTTCTCTCCCCAGCGCCAGCGCCAGCCGCCACGGGTGGTCCTGGCGGTGAGGAGCAGGAACAGCGCGGTGAGCGGCAGGACGATCGATAGGACGATCAGCGGCTTTTGAGCGAAGACGAAGGCCGTTCCGATCACGGCGGCGACATAGGCCAGGGTGACCACCCAGCCCTGCCAGGCGATGGGCAGTCCGGCGCCGAGACCGTAGCGCTTGGATTCAAACCAGTCGGCCATGGCGCGCCTCAACTCGCGGCGACGCCGACGCCGATGCCGAGCAGCAGCAGCGACACGGAGACAAGGATCAACAGCGGCTTGCCGCCGGCGGTGAAATGAAAAGCCATGAACATTGTCATTCTCCCTTTGGTGGGCGACCGCGCCTCACGGGCGCCGGCGCGTCCAGTTTGACCCCTCGCGCCTTCAGCGCCTCGCGGAGCAGGCACTCGACCTGGGCATTGACGCTGCGCAGATCGGCGGCCGCGCCGCGCTCGACCGCCGCCCAAAGGGTGGGATCGACGCGCAGGGGGTAGGCTTTGCGTTCGCCGCCCAAAGTCCGACTCTACTGGTACAGGGTGCCGGCGTTGACGACGGGCTGCGTGTCACGCTCGCCGCACAGCACGACCATCAGGTTCGACACCATCGCCGCTCGTCGCTCGTCGTCCAGCTCGACGACATTCTTTTCGGACAGCATTTCGAGCGCCATCTCGACCATTCCGACGGCGCCGGCGACCAGGGTCTGGCGGGCGGCGACCACGGCCTGAGCCTGTTGCCGGCGGAGCATCGCCTGGGCGATTTCCTGGGCGTAGGCCATGTGGGTGAAGCCGCACTCGTCGACCGTGATGCCGGCCACCGCCAGGCGCTCGATGATCTCCTTGCGGAGCTCGGCGCCGACCTCGTCGAGATGGCCACGCAAAGTCACGTCCTGGTGCTCAAAATCGTCATAGGGATAGCGCGAGCCGATCGTGCGGATCGCCGCTTCAACCTGGACCCGGACGAACTGCTTGTAATCGTCGACGTCGAACAGGGCTTGGGCAGTGTCGACCACGCGCCAGACGATCTGCGCGGCCATCTCGATTGGGTTGCCGCGCTGGTCGTTGACCTTGATTTTTTCGGAAATGAAGTTGTTGGCGCGCACCGACAGCTTCTTGCGGATCATCCACGGCAGGACCCAGCGCAGGCCGGTCGTGCGATCGGTGCCGCGATAATCACCGAACAATGTGATCGCCGCCGCCTGGTTGGGCTGCAGCATGTAGAAGCCGCCGGCGATGAAAAGCAGCGCGAACGGCGCGACCACGGCGCCGAGGATATGCGCCATCGTGTCATTGTCGCGCGCGAGCCCGACAATCCCCCAGACCTGGACGATGATCGCGACCAGCAACAGCAGAAGCATCAGGTAACCGCTCGACGTCGAGGCCGGACGTTCCCGGTTGGCCGTCAGTGAAATGGCTTTCGAATCGGACATGTGACCAACTCCCCTTTAAGTGATATCACTTTAATATCATGTAACCCATGACGTCAATCGGATTCGGCAACGCTCGCTGCGAACGTGCGTTTGATTGTGACGGCAGGAGGAGCGGAACAATGAAGAGGGCACTGATCTTGCTTGCGGCGCTCGCCATTCCAACGGCCGCAGCCGGACACCACGGCTGGAGCAGCTACGACACCGAGCAGGTCCTTCGACTCGATGCGCGGTTCACCTCGGTCTCCTGGTCCAACCCGCATGGCCATGCGACGATGACCTATCGCGGCAAGCAATGGCATGTCGTGCTAGCGCCCGTCGCCCGCATGGAGGCGCGTGGATTGACTCCGGCAATGATCGCGCCGGGCAAGCGGGTCCAGCTGGTCGGCTATCCGCGCAAGGACGGGACGACCGAAATGCGGATTGAGCGGCTCACCGCCGAGGGCAAGACAGTCGAGCTGCGCTAGGCAAGTGGAAGCCCTGCTGAGCGGCTATGCCGAGTGGATCCAAGCCTCGCCCTTCGGCGTCTGGGCAGCGCAATCATCCCTAGCCTACCCTGTCGCGAACCTCGTTCATTTGCTAGGCTTGGTCATGCTGGTCGGTGGGATCGGCGTGGTCGACCTGCGGCTCGTCGGAGCTTTCCGTTCGCTTCCGCCCGCGACCCTGTCGCGGGCCCTGACGCCGGTGGCGATCGCCGGCCTGCTGCTGATGATCCCAAGCGGCTCCATCATGTTCGCGGCCGACGCAAAGTCGATGGCCGACTCTGCAACTTTCCAGCGCAAGCTGGTCCTGATCGCCGTGGCGCTTGCCAATGCGATCCTGTTCCGCGCGATCTGGGGCAAACGGCTCGCCGATTGGGATACTTCGCCGCCGCTCGGCGGGAAGTCGATGGCCGGCGCGTCGCTGGTATTGTGGCTGGCGGTCGCCGCCCATGGCCGGCTGATTGCCTACAGCTAAGCCTAGAATCGCCGCTCGTGGAGCGTTAGGGCGCCTGCCAGGGAGAGTGTCATGCGTATTCTAGTGATCCTGGGAGCATTGTTGATGTCGAGTGCCGCGCAAGCGCAAGGGAAGACGGACTGGAAGCTGGTCATCCATGGCGGCGCCGGCGTCATCAAGCAGTCGAACATCACGCCCGAAAAGGAACGCGAGATCCGCTCCGGCCTCGACAAGGCGCTCGCCGCAGGCTCCGGCATCCTTGCAGCCGGCGGCAGCGCGCTCGATGCGGTAGAGGCGACGGTGAAGATCCTTGAAGACGACCCCAACTTCAACGCCGGCCGCGGATCGGTCTTCACCTACAATGGCCATATCGAGCTCGACGCCTCAATCATGGACGGCCGTACGCGCGCCGCGGGCGCGATTGCCGGGGCGACACGGACCAGGAATCCCATCAGCCTGGCTCGCGCCGTGATGGAAAAGAGCGAGCATGTCCTGCTGAGCCGCGAGGGAGCGGACGAATTCTCGCGCCAGCAGGGCCTGGAGCAGGTCGAGCGCGATTATTTCGAAACGCCGCTTCGCCGGCGCCAGCTCGAGGAATTCAAGGCCAAGAAGGTCAGCGCACTCGACATCGAATATAAGTTCGGGACTGTCGGCGCGGTGGCGCTCGACAGCAGCGGCCATGTCGCTGCGGCGACCTCGACCGGCGGCATGACCGGCAAGCGCTGGGGGCGGATCGGGGATTCGCCGATCATCGGCGCCGGCACCTACGCCGACGACCGCGGCTGCGCCGTCTCAGGGACCGGCTGGGGCGAATATTTCATCCGCGTCGGCGTCGCCCACGAGATTTGCGCGCGCATGCGCCTTGATGGAACTGCGCCACAGAAAGCCGCCGACGAGGTCATGGCCGAGGTGAAGGCGCTTGGCGGCGACGGCGGCGTCATCCTCGTCACCCCAAAGGGCGACATGGTCTATTCGTTCAATACGCCCGGCATGTACCGCGGCCGGGCGGATGCGGACAGCCGCAGCACGGCCCTCTATTCCGAGGCCGAGGAGCGGTAGGGCAGCGCTTCGCGGCACCAGGCGAGCTCGGCGGCAATCATTTCGTCCTCGCGGGCAAGGAAGTCGGCGACAGCGCGTCGGAAGCTCGGATCGGGCAGGAAATGGGCCGATCGGGTCAGCACCGGCTCATAGCCGCGCGCCAGCTTGTGCTCGCCCTGCGCCCCGGCCTGGACGCTGGCGAGGCGCTGGTCGATCGCCCACTCGATCGCTCGATAGTAGCTGAGCTCGAAGTGCAGGAACGGCACGTCCTCGATCGCGCCCCAGTAGCGCCCGTACAAGGTGTCTCCGCCGATCAGGTTCAGAGCCCCGCCGATCGCCCGGCCCTCTCGATAAGCCATGAACAGCAGGCACCGGTGGCCAAGCGCTGCGCCCAGCCGGTCGAAGAATTCGCGGGTGAGGTATGGCCGGCCCCATTTGCGGGCGCCGGTGTGCTGGTAGAAAGTCCAGAGCGCCTGCCACTCGGGCGCGCCGATCTCGGCGCCACGAAGCGCCCTGACCTCCAGTCCGGCGACGGCCGTTGTCCGCTCCTTGCGGATTTGCTTGCGCTTGCGGCTGGCGAGGTGGCCGAGAAATTCATCGAAGCTGGCATAGCCGCGATTGAGCCAGTGAAACTGGATTCCCGATCGGATCAGCCAGCCGCGGCCGGCGAAGTCGTCAAACTCCGATTCGTCGATGAAAGTCGCATGGGCCGACGACAGATGGTTCTGCGCAACTGCCGCCTCGATCGCCGCCAGCAGCGCTTGGCGCGAAGGCCCAAGCAGCCGCCGACCCGGCACCGGCGTGAAGGGCACGGCGATTTGCAGCTTGGGATAGTAATGCCCGCCGGCCTGCTCGAAGGCCTCTGCCCAGCCATGGTCGAAGACATATTCGCCTTGGCTGTGGGTCTTGAGATAGGCCGGCGCGGCCGTGCTAATCCGGCCGGCATCGCCCTCGACGATGATCGGCGCGGGCGTCCAGCCAGTTCCTTCGCCAACGCTGCCCGATACCTCCAGCGCGGCCAGGAAAGCATGGCTGAGGAAAGGGTCCGCGGTGCCGGCAAGGTCGTCCCATTGCCCGGCGTCGAGCGCGGCGACACCCGGCGCAATCCGGGCGATGACCTGCTGTTCACGGTCGGCCATGGTCTTCCCAGATGGAGGCATCGGCGTGAACCTCGGCTTGCCGCCGCAGGTCCGCGCTTCGGACCGTCCACGTATAGACCGGCATCCGTCGCCGCGCTCGGGCGACCCAGGGCTTGCCGAGCGCCGCCGTCTCGACGGCAAGGAATTGCGGGGCCGCGAGCCACATCGCCCAGAAACGCTTCCAGGCGCCCAGCCGATCGCGGATGACCAAGCCTCGCCGGACCTGCGGCAGTTTGGTCTTGATGAGACGCGGAACGCGCGCATCAAAGCTCATGACCCCCAGCGAGCCGGGATAATCGCCGAGCGCGCGCTTCAGTGCCGGCGCCCAGCGCCAGACATCGTCCTCGACCTTCACCTCCAGCAACAGCGGGACATGCCCGCCGACTAGCTGCAGCAGGCTCTCAAGCGTCGGGATCGGCCCGTCGCCTACCTTCAGTCGGCCAAGCTCGCCGAGCGTGCTCCCCCCGATGCGCATTGTGCTGCCGCAGATTCTCATGGCGTCGGCATCATGGAAAACGACGATCTGGTCGTCGGCCGTCAGCCTGAGGTCGCACTCGATCCCCGCGCCGAGCTCGATCGCCGCTGCGAATGCAATCAGGCTGTTCTCAGGCACATCGGAACCGCGATGCAGCCCGCGATGCGCGAAGCCGGCCCGCCCAGGATCGAGTGGGTCAGGCTCTGACCTGGACGATCGCATCGACCTCTACGGCAACGCCCAACGGCAGCACCGGCACGCCGACCGCCGAACGGGCGTGACGGCCATGATCGCCGAACACCTCCTGCATCAGCTCGGACGCACCATTGGCGACCTTGGGCTGGTCGGTGAAGTCGCCATGGCTGTTGACGAAAACGCCGAGCTTGACGACGCGCTCGACCCGGTCGAGCGAGCCAAGTGCAGCCTTCATCTGCGCCAGCAGCATGATGCCGCAGCGGCGCGCCGCCGCCTGACCAGCCTCGACGTCCATGCCCTCGCCCAGCCGGCCTTTGATCAGGCTGCCGTCCTCGGCAAAGCTGATCTGGCCGGAAATGTGCAGCAGGCCATTGGCCTCGACCGCAGGGACATAGGAAGCGACCGGGGCGGCCGGCTCGGGGAGGTTGATGCCGAGTTCGGCAAGGCGCTTTTCGATGCTCATGGCGGCGGCGCTTGGCCCGCCCACCCGCGTCCGTCAACCCTCGTGGCGATGGACGGCGAAGCCGGCCCAGCTCTGCGTCGTAGGCATCAGCTCAATCGCGTTGATGTTCACATGTGGCGGCAGGCTGGCGACCCACCAGATAGTGTTTGCAATGTCCTCGGCGGTCATTGGCTCCATCTTCGCGTAGAGGGCGTCGGACGCCGCCTTGTCGCCGCCGGTGCGGACGATCGTGAACTCCGTCTCGACCATGCCGGGCTCGATCGAGGTTACGCGCACCCCTGTGCCCGCCAGGTCGCAACGGAGGCCCAGGCTGAACTGGCGGACGAAGGCTTTTGTGCCGGCGTAAACCGCGCCGCCGCGATATGGGTAGGTGGCCGCCACCGAGGACAGGTTGATGATCGCGCCCTTCCGCTCGATGAGTACCGGCAGCAACAGCCGGGTCAGCGCTACCAGCCCGTCGACATTGGTATCGATCACCGTGTCGATCGGCTCCTGACCGGCGTCCTGCAGCGGGCTCATGGGCGGCGCCAGTCCGGCATTGTTGAGCAGCAGGTCGATGCCGCAATGGCTGGGCGGCAGAATATCCAGCGCGGCCTGGAATTCCGCTGGTTGGCGCATATCGAGGAGCAGGGGATGAAAGACCTCGCCCAGATCGCGGGCCAGCCGGTCGAGCCGGTCGCGGCGCCGGCCGGTGCCGACCACGTGCCAGCCTCCGGCGACAAAGCGCCGGGCGCTGGCTTCGCCGATGCCGGCCGTCGCGCCGCTGATAAACACCGTCCTGCTCATTGCTCTTCCAATCTGTCGAGGATCCAGCGTGTCGCCCGCGGCCAATCGTCGATCCGGGCATGGGCATGCTCGGCGGTCGGCACCGCCGGCGCCAGCCGCGGCTCGGCGACCATGTGCAGCCGCCACGTCTCCGGCGAGTGCTTCGCGACCGAAGCATGATGAACCGCCAAATCGTCCACGAACACCGAACGCGGAGCGCGCCGCTGGTCGATGATCGCGCGCGCCGGCACGCCCTTGCCGCCTTGGTTGCAGACGATCTCATGGGCGATGCCATGCAGCGCCAGCTGCTCGACCCGCCAGCCGTGGGCTTCGTCGCCGAGGTTGGTCAGGATGACGATGTCGGCAACTTCGCCGATCCGGCCCAATGCTTCGATCGCCCCCGGCACTAGG
>DATFEO010000119.1:0-4099 GCA_035250985.1 Sphingomicrobium sp.
GTTGGGACCGTCGTCGGCATCCTCGCCATATTTGAGGGTCGAGATCAGAGTGCGGCGCACTTCCTCCATGAAATAGCCGCCCATCTGGCGGAATTTCTCGTTGCTGCCGTAGCGGATGGTGCCGAGCGGCGTCGCGGCGGCCGCGGACCGCTGGGCGGCGGTGATGTAGCCATTGCTCTCCATCTCGCGGAGCACGTAATTGCGGCGGCCGAGCGCGCGCTGGGTCTGGCGGATCGGGTCGTAATTGGACGGCGCCTTTGGCAACACCGCGAGATAGGCCGCTTCCGGCAGGGTCAGCTCGGCGACGTCCTTGTCGAAATAGGCGCGCGCCGCCGCCTGCACTCCATAAGCGTTGCGGCCGAGAAAGATGGAGTTGAGGTAAAGTTCGAGGATCTGCTCCTTGCTCAGCGTGTCCTCGAGCCGGAAGGCGAGGATCATCTCCCTGATCTTGCGGCTGACCGCATATTCATCGTCCTGGAGGAGGTATTTCGCCACCTGCTGCGTGATGGTCGAGCCCCCCGGCACGCGGCCGCCCTGGCCGACGTTGAGCGTGTAGTTGAAGACCGCCTTCATCAGGCCGGGATAATCGATGCCGCCGTGGCTGAAGAAGGTCTTGTCCTCCGCCGAGATGAAGGCCTGGACGACCACCGGCGGATATTCGTCAAAGGCAAGCTCGACCCGCCGTTCGCGAGCGAAGGTCTGAACCGGATTGCCGTTATAGCCCCGGACATTGGTCGGCAGCGGCGGCTGGTAGGCAAGCAGCTTTTCGGAACTCGGCAGGCCGGAGGCGAACCAGATCCAGACCGAGGCGAGAAACAGGAAGGCGCCAAGCGCGGCCCAGGCGGCCCGGCGCACCCATTTATGGCCGAAGAAGGGATCCACCCAGTCATGGACGCGAGCGTTGAAGGCCACGAAATCGGGCAGCGGCAGACGGGAGGCGTCGGGGAGCTCAGGCAGCTTCAGCTGGGGAAGCTTGGGAAGCTTGGGAAGCTTGGGCAGGTTCAGGCGGGGGGCGTCCATCGCCGGCAAGCTCTAGCGGCTTGGACTCGTTACGAAAAGCATCAACGGGCCATGCGCAGGGACAATTCCGTTTCAATCGCTCGCGCCAGGGCTTCGACGATCGGCTTGCGGCCTTCGGGCGTGATCAACAGCGCCTCATCCTCGGGATTGCTGATGTAGCCGGCCTCGAACAGCACGCCGGGCACTTCCGAGCGGCGGAGAATGTGGAAGGCGGCGAACCTGTGCGGCTCGGGCCGAAGCAGCATTCCCGGTCCGGCTGCCTTGACGAGCCGGAGCGCGAGCGCCGCCGAATCCTCCATCTGGTCGCGAAGCGCGAGGTCGGAAAGCAGGAATCGGACGCTGTCATCGGTCTCGCTGGTCAGCGCGCCAGCTTGCGCGTTCTCGGCCTGTGCGAAGCGCGCCGCCTCGGCGTCGGAAGCGACGTCGGACAGCGAATATACGGTCGCGCCGCGCGCCAGCGGGTTGGGCGCGCTGTCCATGTGGATCGAGACCAGCAGGCCGGCGCCCAGCTCGCGCGCGATGGCGGCGCGCTGCTCGAGCGACAGGCCGCGGTCGACCTCGCGGGTCATGGCGGTGCGCACCCGGCCGCGCTCCACCAGCAAATCGCGCAGCTCCTTGCTGAAGATCAGCGTCAGTTCCTTTTCCTTGACCTGGCCGGATACGCCCGGAGCGCCGCCGTCGGAGCCGCCATGGCCGGGATCGATAAGCACGATCGGCCGTCCCGGCGCCTTCGCCTCCGTGACCTTCACATCGCGCACAATGTCACGCAGGGCCACGGTCAGCCCGCCCTGGCGCGCCTCGCCGACCAGCGCCGCTTCGTCGGCATGTCGCCCGCCGTCCGGGGCTGAAACCAGGAGCAGGACGAGCAGCATCACGCCCAGCAGCGCAAGCGCCGCCATGCCAATTACCCTGCGCCGGTCCCACCCCTCGATCATCGCCTCACTATCCACCGCCAGCGGGCGCCGCTGCAAGGGGGCGATTCAAAGGCCGGACGCCTGTTGCGGCGGCGTTGCGCCAGTGCTAACCGGGCGCGGCCCGCGGAGCAGTCCGCCGGCCAGCCGCGTCCCTCATGGCCGCGGCGACACGAGGTTGAAGCTGCATGACACCACAGGACGCCCTCCATCCCGCGCTTCATGAGCCGGGCGGCGCGCGTTCCCGGGCGATGTCCGGAATGGGCCAGGCAGCAGACACGCATCACGTTCAATCCGCCGGACCCAAGAGAATGCCACTCGCGGGCCCGGCTGCCACGTTCGCGCGCCGCCGGCTCATGACGGCCGGCCTGCGCGCCCGGAGAATTCATAATGTCCATGCGCATGCTAATCGACGCGCGCCACCCGGAGGAGACCCGGGTCGCCGTCGCCAAGGGAAACCGGATCGAGGAATTTGACTTCGAATCCGCCGAGCACAAGCAGCTCAAAGGAAACATCTATCTAGCCAAGGTCACGCGGGTCGAACCGTCGCTGCAGGCGGCGTTCGTCGATTACGGCGGCAACCGCCACGGCTTCCTGGCTTTCAGCGAAATCCACCCCGATTACTACCAGATCCCCAAGGCCGATCGGGACGCGCTGCTGAAAGAAGAAGCCGAGCACGCCGCCGAGGAGGAGCGCCTGCGCGCCGAACTGGACGCGCGAGAATCCGGCGGATTCGACGACGAGGCCGATAGCGAAGCGGACGCCGAGGAAACCGACAGCCCGGACGAAGCCGGCACCGGCTCCGACGCCTCGCCGGTTGACGAGAGCGCCGCCGACGAGCTGCGCAAGAAGCGCCAGGCGCTGCGTCGCCGCTACAAAATCCAGGACGTCATCCAGCGCCGCCAGGTGCTGCTGGTCCAGGTCGTCAAGGAGGAGCGTGGCAACAAGGGCGCCGCGCTGACCACCTATTTGAGCCTTGCCGGCCGCTATTGCGTGCTGATGCCCAACACGTCACACGGAGGCGGCATCAGCCGGAAGATTTCAAACGGCGCCGACCGCAAGCGCCTGAAATCGATCATGTCGGACCTGAAGCTGCCGACGTCCATGGGCCTGATCGTCCGTACCGCCGGCCTGTCGCGCACCAAGACCGAGATCAAGCGCGACTTCGATTACCTTGCCCGGTTGTGGGACGAAATCCGCGAAAAAACGCTGAAAAGCAGCGCTCCGGCGCTCATCTATCGCGACAGCGACCTCATCAAACGCGCCATCCGTGATCTCTACCACCGCGAGATCGAGGAGGTCGTGGTCGAAGGGGATGAAGGCCACAAGGCGGCTCGCGGCTTCATGAAGCTGCTGATGCCAAGCCACGTTCGGCGAGTGAAGCCGTACAGCGACCCGACCCCCATCTTCCAACGCTTCGGCATCGAGGACCAGCTTTCGGCCATGTACCAGCCGGTCGTGCAGCTGAAATCCGGCGGCTACCTGGTCATCAACCCGACCGAGGCCCTGGTGTCGATCGACATCAACTCGGGCCGGTCGACGCGCGAGCATAATATCGAGCAGACGGCCTTCGCCACAAACCTCGAAGCGGCGGCGGAAATCGCTCGCCAGCTCCGATTGCGCGACATGGCCGGCCTGGTCGTCATCGACTTCATCGACATGGAGCAGTCGAGCCATGTGCGGAAGGTCGAAAAGGCGATGAAGGAGGCGCTGAAGAACGACCGCGCTCGAATCCAGGTCGGCCGCATCTCCAGCTTCGGGCTGATGGAGATGAGCCGCCAACGGCTCCGCACCGGCGTGCTCGAAGCCTCGACCAAGGCTTGCCCGCATTGCGACGGGACCGGCCTGATGCGCACCGCCTCCTCGGCCGGCCTCAGCGCCTTGCGGATCATCGAGGATGAAGCGGCGCGAGGGCGCGGCGAACGCATCCTGCTCCGCGCCGGTCGCGAAGCGGCGATCTATTTGCTCAACAAGAAGCGCGCCGAGCTGGCCGAGATCGAGGCCCGTTACGGCGTAACGGTCGAAGTCGCGATCGACGAAGCGTTCGAGGGCGCCCGGATGAGCGTTGAGAGCAGCGGCCCGCGCCCGTCGGCGCCGCCGCGACCGTTGGCGGAAGCCGAGCCGATCATCGACGAGGACGAGGACCTCGTCGAGGAAGAAGAGGAAGA
>DATFEO010000134.1:0-10407 GCA_035250985.1 Sphingomicrobium sp.
CGGCGGCAGCGTCGCGATCTTCGACGGGCATTTCGCGCTTTTCTCCGTCGACCGGGAAGACAAGCTGGATTCGCTGCTGCCCGGTTTCGACCCGAGCTCGGTCGGCGATCCCGGGACGGCGGTCGAGTTCAAAGGCCGTAATGTCCACATCGCCGGCGATGTCGACGGCTATCGGTCAGGCCGCAGCAGCGGCGCCTACGCAATCTTCGGCTCTCTCCGCACCGTCAGCGGGAATGGAGTCGGTACAATGATCGACTCCGAACTGCCGAAGTGGATCGCCGACTATCTCGCCGCCTTTACGCCAAAGGTGATCAGCGCCCTCACGACCGGTCTTGGCTCCGCCGGCCTCGACCAGCCGACCATCCTCGCCTCCTGGGAAGGAACCGGGCGCGAAGGCGCCAGCATGAACGGCGGGACGCTGAAAGGCCTGATCCTGATGCGCTTCGAAGGACAGCAGGCGGTGAACGAGCTACCCGCACTCAAGAACATGGCGCGATGGTTCGTCGCCCATGAGGCTGCGCATTTCTGGCTCGGCCAGGCGGTCACCTACGACACGCCGCGCGACAGCTGGATCATGGAGGGTGGGGCGGACCTGCTGGCCATCCGCACCATCGCCGGCCTCGATCCTTCCTACGACGGCCGGCCGCTGCTCAACGAGGCGTTGCGCGACTGCGCGAAGCTGGCGATCAAGCCGGTCGCTTCCGCGCTCGAGCGCAACGAGCATCGGGCCTATTACGCCTGCGGCGCGATCTTCGCACTGGTGGCCGAACGGGTGAACGGCAATAACTTCTTCGGCTTCACCCGAAGCCTCATCGCCGCCAACCAGACAGACAAGAGCATCAACAGCGCCGATTGGATCGCGGCCCTCGTCCGCATCAGCGGCAATCCGGGCCTCGGCCGGACCATCGCCACGCTGCTAGACCAAGGATCGCAGGACCCTGCTACTGACCTCGCCGACCTGCTGCAGCGCGCCGGCATCGCCTTCGTCCTCGATGCCGAGGGCGTGCCGCAGCTGTCATGAGCCGGCCGGTCTTCGAGATGCGGTTCACCGCGGCCTCCGGGCACATCGACGAGCTCGGCCACGTCAACAATGCCGTCTGGGTGCAGTGGATGGAGCAGGTTGCCGTCGCCCATTGGCGCGCGGTCGCCGATCCGGCCCACCAGGACGATTATGTCTGGGTCGTGGTCCGCCATGAGATCGATTACCTGCGCGCCGTGCTGGAAGGCGAGACCATCACCGCCCGCACTTGGGCCGGCGAGCCCAGGGGAGCCAAGTTCGACCGCCACATGGAGTTCGTCGGCGAGGACGGAAAGACCCGGGTCCGCTCGCGTACCGACTGGGCGATCATCGACAAGACCACTGGCCGGCCGATCCGCATCCCGGCCGAGGTCGCCAAGCCCTTCCTTGACGGCTGAAACGCCGGGGCGCAGCATGAACCCATGACCCGGGCCCTGCTTCATGATTATTTCCGGTCGTCGGCCGCCTACCGGGTGCGCATCGCCCTCAACTTGAAGGGCGTCGACTACGACCGGCACCCGGTGAACCTGGTCGACGGCGAGCAGAAGGCAGCGGATTATCTCGCGCTTAACCCGCAGGGGTTCGTGCCGATGCTCGAGATCGACGACCTCAAGCTGACCCAGAGCCTGTCGATCATGGTCTATCTCGACCAGACGCGGCCCGACCCGCCGCTGATGCCGCGCGACCCCGCCGACGGCGCCCACGTACGGGCAATGGCTTTGGCGGTCGCCTGCGACATCCATCCGCTCAACAATTTGCGCGTGCTCAAGTATCTGTCGAAGATGGGTATCGAACAGGAGCAGCGTGACGAATGGTATCGCCACTGGGTGACCGAAGGCCTGGATGCTCTGGAAAGAATGGCCGCGCCCCGCGCCGGCTCCTTCCTGTTCGGCGAGACGCCGACCATCGCCGACGTCTGCCTGGTGCCGCAGCTCTATAACGCGCGCCGCTTCTCGGTGCCGATCGTTCCCTACCCGACCCTGCGCCGCGCCGATGAATCGGCCAGCGCGCTGCCCGCCTTCGCCGCGGCCCATCCGGATCGCGTCGCCCAACAGGAGTCCGTCAAATGAACCGGGTCGATGCCATCAACCGCGGCATGGACGATTTGAAACCCCTGGAGGCGCTCGACATCCCGCCGATGCAGGGCAAGGTCAGCGAGGAGGAGTGGAGGATCCGCGTCGACCTGGCCGCCGCCTACCGGCTGATCGCCTATTATGGCTGGGACGACCTCATCTTCACGCATTTGTCGGCGCGCATTCCGGGTCCTGAGCATCATTTCCTGCTCAATCCGTACAATCTGATGTTCGAGGAAGTGACGGCGAGCTCGCTGGTCAAGGTCGACACCGACGGCAATCCGGTCGAGCCGACGCCCTTCATCACCAACCCGGCCGGCTTCACCATCCATTCGGCGATCCACATGGCCCGGGAGGACGCGCATGCGGTCATGCATTTGCACACGCCGCACGGCCAGGCTGTCAGCGCCCATGCCGACGGACTTCTGCCGCTGACCCAGACGGCGATGCTGGTTCGCCAGGATCTCGCCTTCCACGATTACGAGGGCGTCGCCGTCGACCTCGACGAGCGCGAGCGGCTGGTCGAGCATCTTGGCACCAAGAACCTGATGCTGCTCCGAAATCACGGCACGCTGGCCGTCGGTCCGACCATCGGAGAGGCTTTTGTCCGGCTCTATTTTCTCGAGCGTGCGTGCCAGGCGCAGATCATGGCGCTGTCGGCCGGCGACCAGGTCAACAATCCGCCGCAGGGCGCGCCGGAAACCGCGGCCGCGCAAGGCGCCGTCGGCGTCACCATCGCCGCCAAGTTGCTCGCCTGGCCGGCGCTGCTCAGGAAGGCCTATCGGCTCGACCCGGGATTTGCGACCTAGGTTGGCGCGGAAAGCGGCAAGCGTCGGCGATTATCGCGCGCTCGCCAAGGCGCGGCTGCCTCACTTCCTGTTCGAATATATTGACGGCGGCTCCTATGACGAGGTGACGCTGCAGCGGAACTTAGACGATTTGCGTGCCGTGAAGCTGCGGCAGCGGGTGATGCGCGACGTCTCGAAGCTAGACCTGTCCACCGAGCTGTTCGGCCAGCGCTGGGCCGGTCCGGTCGGCCTTGGTCCGGTTGGCATGTCGGGCATGTATGCGCGCCGTGGCGAGGTGCAGGCGGCGCGGGCAGCGACAAAAGCCGCCGTGCCGTTTGCCTTGTCGTCGCTCGCCGTCTGCTCGCTCGGCGAAATCCGCCGCGAACTGGGCCAGCCAATTTGGCTGCAACTGTACATGATCAAGGACCGAGCGTTTCTGTCTGACCTGCTCGCCAATGCGCGGGAGGCGGGGTGCGGGGCGCTGTTGCTCACGGTCGACCTGCCGGTGTCCGGGAGCCGTTACCGCGACGTGCGATCCGGCCTTTCGGTGCCGGCAAGCGCTGCTTCCTCGTTCCGCCGCTTCTGCCAGTCGCTGCTTCATCCGGCCTGGGCGTGGAACGTCGGCCTGCGCGGACGCCCGCACAGTCTCGGCAACCTCGAGCCGG
Organism: Sphingomicrobium sp.; assembly: GCA_035250985.1. Lineage (GTDB taxonomy): Bacteria > Pseudomonadota > Alphaproteobacteria > Sphingomonadales > Sphingomonadaceae > Sphingomicrobium. Next base: position 3,545 of record DATFEO010000134.1, read on the forward strand.
TGCTGGGCAAGAAGACCGGTCTCGAGGACTATTTCGGCTGGATCGCCGACAATTTCGACGCCTCGATCAGCTGGAAAGATTTGGACTGGGTCCGCGAGCGATGGCCGGGGCCGCTGGTGATCAAGGGCATTCTCGACCCCGACGATGCGAGCGCGGCGGTTGAGCATGGCGCGGACGGGATAATCGTTTCGAACCACGGCGGGCGGCAACTGGATGGTGCCATGTCGACGGCGCAGGCGCTGCCGAGCATTGCCGATGCGGTCGGAGGGCGGATTCCGGTCCTGGTCGACGGCGGCGTCCGCTCCGGGCTCGACGTGGTGCGCATGCTGGCGCTCGGTGCCGATTTTGTCCTGCTCGGCCGTGCCTGGGCCTATGCCCTGGCGGCTGACGGGGAGCGCGGCGTCGCGCAGATGCTGGACCTGGTCGAAGCGGAGATTCGCGTGGCGATGGCGCTGACGGGATGCCGGACTGTCAAGGAAATCGATCGCGACGTGTTGGATTTGAGTTGATCATATTGCGCACGGCCGTCCCCCGGACTGCCGTGCAATATGATGGTCGGGGAGAGAGGATTCGAACCTCCGGCCCCTGCCTCCCGAAGACAGTGCTCTACCAGGCTGAGCTACTCCCCGACCGGAACCCGCGCGATTCCGTCGCGGCGGGAGCCAAGGCGCGGGCTACATAGAGGCGGGTTCGGGTGAGCGCAAGCGCGCCGATCAGCCCGACCGTCCAAGCACCTTCAGCCACTCGTCGACACGGACAAATTTCTCACGCGGGGAGCCGGGGCGCGCCTGCGCTTCCTCGGCCTTCTCGATCGCCCGCCAGTCGGCGAAGCTGGTCGCCTCGATCCCGCGCTCGGTCAGCAGTGAACCGAGGCCTTGCCCGCCCGCCTTGCCGCCGTCCGAACCCGGCGGAATCGCCGTCTTGACCTGCTCGGCGACTTCGTAGCCGTCGGGCCGGTTTGTACCGATCGTCCCGGTCGGGCCGCGCCGAGCCCAGCCGACGCAGTAAAGTTGGTCGCTGATCTGGCCGTGGTCGTTGAGGTAATGGCCGTGCCTCTCGTCATAGGGCACGCCGGGCATGGGCGGGGTCGAATAGCCGATGGCGCTGATGACCAGGCCGGCAGGCACCTCATAGGTCTCACCGGTACCAATCGCGCGATCCTCCTCGTCCAGCCGCGTGCGTTCGACGACCAACCGCTCCGCCTTCCCGTTCCCTTCGATCCGCAAGGGCTTGGCGAAGAAGTCGAATATCATGCGCTTGGGCTTGCTTGGGTCCACTCCGGCAGCCGCAAAGTCGCGCAGGATAGTGATCGACTTGCGGTGGCCCGGTTCCAGCGCCTCATCGGCTTCGATCGGCGGAAAATCAGCGGCCTCGACGAGCGGCGAGGCGACCTCCAAATGGCCGAGCTCGCCCAGCTCCTTAGGCGTCATGGCGATCTGGTGCGGCCCGCGGCGGCCGAGGATGGTGATGGTGCGGATCGCGGCCTTGTCCAACGCTTCCAGCGCATGGCCGACGATGTCCGAGCCTTCGAACTCATGGTGGTTCTTGGCGAGGATGCGCGCGCAGTCGAGCGCGACATTGCCGTTGCCGATGACCGCTGCGTGCGTGCCGCCTAGCGGCGGATCAAGGTCGGCAAAATCGGGATGGCCATTGTACCAGCCTACGAATTCCGCCGAACCGACGACGCCGGGCAGGTCCTCGCCCGGGATTCCGAGCTTCCGGTCGTGCGGGGCGCCGGTCGCGAGGATGACCGCGTCATAGAGCGCCGCAAGGTCGTCGATGCTGATGTCGCTGCCGACGGTGACGTTGCCGACGAAACGGACATTGTCGGTTTCTGCGACCTTGTCATAGCGCTTACTGACCGCCTTCAGCGACTGATGGTCGGGCGCGACCCCGAAGCGGATGAGGCCGTAAGGCACGGCATAGCGGTCGATGATGTCGATGCGCGCGTTCTCGCCATAATCCTTGGCCAGCGCCTCGGCAGTGTAGAAGCCGGCAGGGCCGGACCCGACGATCGCGAAATGCCGCATCCACTGCCTCCCGCCTGTTTGCGACCGAAAGTTAGAGCCTGAGCGGCGTCGCGCAAGTCAGCCCTTGCTGTGATCCTCGAGCAGTTCCGGCCCTTTGGCCCTGAGTGCCGCCTCGATCGGGCCGGCGAGCATTGCCAGCATGCCGGACAGCTCGACATGGACGCGGGCCTGGGAATCCTCGACGGTGATCGAGGCATCGACCGTCTGGCCCATGGCGCTGATGCCGAGGTCCAGGCGATCGCCGACCCAGTTGGAGGTGACTCCGGCGCCGCCCGGAATGTGGCGTTGAAGGGATCCCATGTTGGCGGCGATGCGCCGCTTGGCCTCTTCGCGACCGAGCTTGTGGGGGACGGAAACGTCGATGGGTTGCGCCATCAGTGCGGCCTGCCCGTCGTTCAGCGGTTTTTCAAGCGGCTTATGGCTGTTATCCTGCCGCGATGCGTGCGCTGCTTGCCCTGCTCCCGTTGATTCTGGCCGATCCGGCGGCGGCGCAGGTGCCCGCCTACAACCCAACCGCAGCCTACATAACCGTCGGGCAGGATGAACCCGGCTGGCGCTCCTGGTATCTCGCGCTGCCCTCGCGGGCTCTGCAGGTGAAGGGGTTCAACGACTATCTGAAAACCTATGAGGTCGCCGGGATCGTCCCCACCTGGCAGCTCTTCCGGACCGCGACCTCGTGGGAGAGGTGCGCCGGCCAGCCCTTTGAAATACCCCCTACCAGCCAATGGCCGCACATCGTCCAGACGCTGCGTTACGTCCGCGATTATGTGATCCCCGCCATCGGACCGGTCGAGCCAGTGTCCGGCTATCGCAATCCGGTCCTCAACGTCTGTGCGGGCGGCGCCCCGGAAAGTGCGCACAAGCATTACTCGGCGATCGACCTGGTGCCGCTTCGGGCGACGACTCGCGAGGAGCTGATGCGGACCTTGTGCGCCGTGCACGGGCGCCGGGGCCCCGACTATGGGGTCGGCCTCGGCTTCTACGCGTTCCTCCGCTTCCACGTCGATACGACCAAGTTCCGGCGCTGGAACATGGACCCGGCGGTCGCCAATCAATGCCCGCCCATCCTCCGGCCTGCGGTCGTCGCGACGGTCGGCCAGCCGATTGCATCCACCACGCCGCCTACCGGGACTGCGGCGCCAACGAACCCGCCGCCGATCGACCGGCCTTCGCCAGTGCCGCAACGCTAATTGAGGCCAATGCTCGCTTGTCCCCCGGACAAGCTGCGCCTAGGCCTTGTGTTGACTGGCTAACACACCACATGGTCTCAAAATCGAGGGAAAACCATGGATTTTGAGAAGCTGACCGACCGGGCTCGCGGCTTCCTGCAGGCGGCGCAGACGATCGCCGTGCGCGAGCATCACCAGCGGATCGCCCCGGCCCATCTCCTGAAGGCCTTGCTCGACGACGATCAGGGTATGGCCGCCGGCCTCATCCAGGCGGCGGGCGGCGACGCCCAGGCGGCGCGGCGCGAGGTCGACGCGCTGGTAGCGAAAGTTCCCGCCGTCACCGGTTCAGGGGCGACATCGGCACCGGCGCTGGACGGCGACACCATTCGAATCCTCGATCAGGCCGGGCAAGTCGCAAAGAAAGCGGGCGACCAGTACGTGACGGTCGAGCGCATCCTGCTGGCGATGGCATTGGCCAAGGGGACGGAGGTTGGCGACGCGCTGGCCAAGGCGGGACTGACACCGCAGAACCTCAATTCCGCGATCGACAGATTGCGCGGCGGCCGTACCGCCGACACGCAGGGTGCCGAGGACCGCTACGATGCCTTGAAACGCTACGCGCGCGACCTCACCGATGCCGCGCGCGAAGGCAAGCTGGATCCCGTCATCGGCCGCGACGAGGAAATCCGCCGTACCGTGCAGGTGCTCGCCCGCCGCACCAAGAACAACCCCGTGCTGATTGGCGAGCCGGGCGTCGGCAAGACCGCGATTGTCGAGGGGCTCGCGCTGAGGATCGCCAATGGCGATGTGCCCGACGGCATCAAGGACCGGCGCCTGCTCGCTCTCGACCTGGGGGCGCTGATCGCGGGCGCCAAATATCGCGGCGAGTTCGAGGAGCGCCTCAAGGGCGTACTCGACGAAGTCAAGCAGGCCGCGGGCGAGATCATCCTCTTCATCGACGAGATGCACACCCTGGTCGGGGCGGGGAAAAGCGAAGGCGCCATGGACGCCTCCAACCTGCTGAAGCCCGCACTCGCCCGGGGCGAGCTGCATTGCATCGGCGCCACCACGCTCGATGAATATCGCAAGCATGTCGAGAAGGACGCGGCGCTCGAGCGGCGTTTCCAGCCGGTGTTCGTCGGCGAGCCTACCGTGCCCGACACGATCTCGATCCTGCGCGGCCTCAAGGAGAAGTATGAGCTCCACCATGGCGTCCGCATCACCGACGCGGCGATCGTCGCCGCAGCGACGCTTTCCAACCGCTATATCACCGACCGCTTCCTGCCCGACAAGGCGATCGACCTGATGGACGAGGCGGCGAGCCGGATCCGCATGGAGGTCGAATCCAAGCCGGAGGAGATCGAGAATCTCGATCGCCGGATCATCCAGCTCAAGATCGAGCGTGAGGCACTGAAAAAGGAGCCGGACGCCGCGTCCAAGGAGCGGCTGAAGACGCTGGAGGGCGAGCTCGCCAACCTGGAGCAGCAGTCGGCCGAGCTTACCACTCGGTGGCAGGCGGAAAAGGAGAAGATCGCAGCCGAGGCCAAGATCAAGGAGCAGCTCGACGGCGCCCGCCTGGAGCTGGAGCAGGCGCAGCGCGCCGGCGACCTCGCCAAGGCCGGCGAGCTGCAATACGGCCGAATTCCCGACCTGGAAAAGCAGCTCGGCGAGGCCCAGGCAGCCGTGAAGGGCGCCATGCTGCGCGAGGAAGTTACCGACCAGGACATCGCCGCCGTCGTCAGCCGCTGGACCGGCATTCCGGTCGAGCGGATGATGGAAGGAGAGCGCGAGAAGCTGATCCACATGGAAGAGGCGATTGGACGTCGCGTGATCGGCCAGGCCGAAGCGGTGAAAGCGGTTTCGACCGCCGTCCGCCGGGCGCGCGCCGGCCTTCAGGATCCCAACCGGCCGCTCGGCTCCTTCCTTTTCCTAGGACCGACCGGCGTCGGCAAAACCGAACTTACCAAGGCCCTGGCCGAGTTTCTGTTCGACGATCCGTCGGCGATGGTGCGCATCGACATGTCGGAGTTCATGGAGAAACATGCCGTCGCCCGGCTGATCGGCGCGCCGCCGGGCTATGTCGGCTATGAGGAAGGCGGCGTATTGACCGAGGCGGTACGGCGGCGTCCCTACCAGGTCGTGCTGTTCGATGAGGTCGAGAAGGCGCACGGCGATGTTTTCAACGTCCTCCTGCAGGTCCTCGATGACGGCCGGCTGACCGACGGCCAGGGCCGCACGGTCGATTTCACCAATACGATCATCATCCTCACTTCGAATCTCGGCAGCCAGTACCTCGCCAATCTTGGCGACGACGACGACGTTGAGAAGGTCGAACCGCAGGTGATGGAGGTCGTCCGCGGCCACTTCAGGCCCGAGTTCCTGAACCGGCTGGACGAGATCATCCTCTTCCATCGCCTCAGCCAGGCGCATATGGGGCCGATCGTCGACATCCAGGTCGAACGCCTCCAGCAGCTGCTCGAGGACCGCAAGATCAGCCTCGACCTCAGCGACGCCGCGCGCGCCTGGCTCGGCCGCGTCGGCTATGACCCGGTCTATGGTGCGCGTCCCTTGAAGCGGGCTATCCAGAAGTACCTCCAGGACCCGCTCGCCGATGCTATCCTTGCCGGCAAGGTTCATGACGGACAGACCGTCAAGGTCGACGAGGGCGACGGCGGGCTGAAGCTGGAGCCCGCGTGAGGTCGCGAACCCTTTGACGGGCATGGGCAATCGCGGCATGGTTAGACTGAATATCGAAGCCAAGGGGTGGAGCATGTCGCGCGTTGCAAATTCGCTGATCGGGATCGCGGTTCTGGGGCTGGTCGCCACGGTTCCGGCCTCGGCGCAGGAAATACCGAAGACGGCGCCTCCCAAATTGTTCGAGGATGTCGTCAACTGCCGGACGATTCAGGATTCGGCTGAGCGCCTGGCCTGCTACGACCGCGGCGTCGCCGCGCTCGAAACGGCTCAGAAATCGAACGAGCTCTATGTCGCCGACAAGGCGGCAATGAAGGAAGCGCGCAAGGGCCTGTTCGGATTTTCGCTTCCGAAGCTGAAGATCTTCGGGGACGAAGATCTCGGCGAGCTTGATGAGCTGGAAACCACGATCACAGCCGTCGGCACAGGCCAGCGGGGTTACATCTTCACATTGGCGGACGGCGCCCGCTGGATGCAGACCGACAAGAAATATATGGACCGCCCCAAGGTCGGCTCGAAGATCAAGATCGAGAAGGCGGCGCTCGGCAGCTATATCGCCAGCATCAACAAGAAACCCGGCGTCCGCGTGGAGCGCATGGCCAACTGATTTGTCGCAGTGACGATCACCCTCGCTTCCATCATGCCGCAGTTGCAGCGCGCCCAAATGCTGCAACAGCAGGGGCGGATCGGCGAGGCTTGGACGGTCCTTGCGCCCCTGCGATCGGCGATTGACGGCCACGGACAGGCCCTGCGGCTTTATGCGCTGGTCGCGCAGTCAGCAGGGCGGATCGACGATACCATCAGTGCACTAAAGCGCATTGCGGTCCTGGAACGCGACCCACCCGAGATCATCGGTGCGCTGGCCGACATGCTGGGCCAGGCGGGCCGACACTCGGAGGCACTGCCCCTCTGGGACAAGCTGGTCGCGCGGCACCCCGAGCTGGCGGATGCCCATCTCAATCGCGCGATC
>DATFEO010000168.1:0-25512 GCA_035250985.1 Sphingomicrobium sp.
GGCCAAAGGCTAGCCGGCCTTATCGCACAATCAAGCTGTTGGATGGGTTAACGTCCAGCGGCCCAGATCGCGTTGTCCCAAATATGGAACGCATGGCGGCACGGGGCAAGGGCGAACTAGGCAAACCCGCCAGCCTTTGCAGAGACATAGGCACCGACCAGGATCACGACCGAAGCGAAGCCCAATTCGAGCGCCCTCTTCTTCCCGAGCAGCCACTTGCCAGCGCGCATTCCGAGGCCTGAGCCAACCGCTCCCCCGAGGATCAGCAGGCCAAGGAGCGGCCAGTCAACCAGGCCGGACAATGCGTAGGAAGCAGCAGTCGTCGCTCCGAGCGCGGCAACCACGACAAGCGAGGTGCCGATGGCCAATTGAATCGGCAATCCGGCCGCGAAGATCAATGCGGGGACGATCAGAAAGCCGCCACCGATTCCGAAGAATCCGGCGAGCACCCCGACAAGCAGGCCGGACGCGGACAAACGAGGCAGCATCTGCCGGGCATTTTCGCGCGTCAGGCGCACGTTCGGGTCGAGCTCCCGCCGACGCTTGCGAAGCATGGACGAACCAACACCGATCATCAGCAGGCCGAACAGGAGCAGCAGGCGCTCGCCGTCGAAGGACTTGCCGGCTTCAGCGCCAAGCGCAGCCCCGGCGACGCCAGTGGCGGCAAAAACCAAACCGCAGGGCCAACGGACGTTGCCGGCGCGAACATGGGTCACGAGGCCGGCCAAGGCGTTGAACGCGACCGCAGCGGCGGCGGTGCCAATCGCCAGGTGCGGCGATTGGACTCCGACAACATACACCAGCAGCGGCACGGCAAGAATCGACCCCCCGCCGCCGACCAGGCCCAGGACGAGACCTATGGCGAGGCCGCTTGCAAGCGCGGTCATGCCGGTAAGGAACGTCATCTAGGCAGACCGCGGGCGGTTCCACGGCATTGGCTCCAGCACACGGGTCATGGCACAGGAACCGGTCAAGCCGGCATGAAGCATGCCTGCGCCGACCGCGCCGGCCAAAAATGCCCATGCCGGCGAGAGCAGCAAGGCGAGCAGGATGGACAGGAGAATGGTCGTGCCCCCGGCGATCTGGACCTGGCGCATGATCTCGAGCGGCTGTTGCCGATCCGCGATCACCGGCAGTCCGGCTGCCTTCCAGGCGTCGATGCCGCCCTCAAGGATATAGACGTCCGCGTCACAGGCTTGGCGAAGGCGCTCGGCATTCACCGCCGTTCGGTTACCTGACCGGCAATGAAAGATCACCGGCGTGTCGCCCGATATCGGAACGAGCGTATCGAGCGGGCTGCAAGTCGCCGCCGGAATCCTTTCTCGGGCGTGCTCATCGCGGCCGCGGATGTCGACGAGGCGCGCACCGCTTTCGAGGAGTCCAGCCGCCTCACGCGCATCAATCAATTTCACGGTCGTCATCTTCATCTTCCTCTTGATCATCGCTGGTGCAGTAAATGCTGTAGAGGCTGCCAAGCAGCGCCGTCAGTCGCTCGTCGGCGATCCGGTAGTACAAAGTCTGTCCGGCCCGATCGTAAGCGACCAGCTGGTCGTCCCGCATGACAGCCAGGTGCTGCGATAGAGCTGATTGGGAAAGGCCGACGGAAGCGGCCAATTGCCCGACGCTCATTCGGCCGCGCTCCACCAGCTTGCAGAGCAGCAACAGCCGGCGTGGGTTCGACAGAGTCTTGAGGATCGCCGCCACATCCTCTGCGCGCGTTTCCAGCAGCCTGACTTCTTGGGATTGGTCGATCATGATATTCTCGTTATATTAGCTATTGCTTATATTAGGGACACTGCATATATCTTGTCAAGATCGACAAGGAGAGCGCAACCGTGGCCGACCGACCAACCATTCGCAGTTTCTTTGATGAGGCCACCAACACAGTCAGCCATCTTGTCGCCGACCCGCTGACCGGGGCGGCAGCCGTCATCGACCCTGTGCTCGACTTTGACGCCGCCAGCGGCCAGGTCGCAACCGCGTCAGCCGACCAGTTGCTGGCTGAGGCGGAAATCGAGGGTTGGAAAATAGTCTGGATCCTGGAGACCCATGCCCATGCTGACCATTTGTCGGCCGCAGCCTATCTGAAGGAAAAGACCGGGGCGACGGTCGGCATCGGCGAAGGCATCCGCGATGTCCAAAAAGTGTTCTGTCCGCTGCTCGCCGCCGACGATTGCGAGCCCAATGGCGGCGATTTCGACCATCTGTTCGGCGACGGCGAGCGGATCGACCTTGGAACCCTGAACATCGAGGTCATCGCCACGCCCGGCCACACGCCGGCATGCGTGAGCTATTTGATCGGCGACGCCCTGTTCGTCGGGGATACCTTGTTCATGCCCGATTATGGGACGGCACGGACCGACTTCCCGGGTGGGGACGCTGGCCAGCTTTACCGCTCGATCCGGCGCATCCTGTCATTGCCGGAAGACACCCGCGTCTTCATGTGCCACGACTATAAGGCGCCGGGCCGCGACACCTTTGCCTGGGAGACGACGGTCGGCGAGGAGCGCCGGTCCAACCCGCATGTCCATGACGGCATTTCGGAGGATGAGTTCGTGGCCATGCGCGAAAGCCGCGACGCGACCCTTCCGGTACCGAAGCTGCTTTACCCGTCGATCCAGGTGAATATTCGCGGGGGCAGGCTGCCGCCTGCGGAAGCCAACGGACGCCGCTACATCCGCATCCCGCTGGAGTGCGACTCCGCCTGACGGCCCCGTTCGACCGGCACCGCCAGTTTCCCTTCTGGGAGCGAAACACAGTCTTCGGATTTTTAGGCCGGGGTCTCTCCTGCCCCGGTACCGGCGTCGTCGCCAACATCCGGGCGCTTGTCGAACACCTCGTCGATGATTCCGAAGGCCTTGGCCTCGTCCGACTCCATGAACTTGTCGCGGTCCATGGCCTTCTCGATCTCCTCGATCGCCTGGCCGGTGTATTTGGCATAGAGCGAGTTGAGGCGCGTGCGCATCCGGAGGATTTCGCGTGCCTGGATCTCGATGTCCGACGCCATGCCCTGGGCGCCGCCCGACGGCTGGTGGACCATGATCCGGCTGTTGGTCAGCGCCACGCGCATGCCCGGCTCGCCGGCCGCCAAAAGGAAGCTGCCCATCGACGCCGCCTGGCCGATGCACACCGTGCCGATCTTCGGCCGGATATATTGCATGGTGTCATGGATCGCGAGGCCGCTGGTGACCACTCCGCCCGGCGAGTTGATGTACATGAAGATGTCCTTCTTCGGGTTCTCGGACTCGAGGAAGAGCAATTGGGCGGTGATCAGCGAGGCCATATGGTCCTCGATCGGGCCGGTCACGAAGATGATGCGCTCGCGCAGAAGGCGCGAATAGATGTCGAAGCTGCGTTCGCCCCGGTTCGATTGCTCGATGACGATGGGAACGAGCTGGCTGGCAATATCTTCATGGTCCATGGGAAATCAGGAGTCCTTCTTTTGGTGCCGACTACATCGGGCCTCAATCCGAAAGGTTCAAGCGCGCACTTCGGGTCCGGGCTGCGCCAGATAAGCGAGCCGCCGCATTTCCCGTCGCCCGCGCGTAACGGTGTCGAGGATCAGGCCGGCAAAGAAGCAGAGGACGGCGACGATGGTCATGCCGGTGACGAGGATTGCCGTCGGGAAGCGCGGCACCAGTCCCGTGTCGAGATAAGTGAGCACAAGCGGGATCGCGAGGACGATCGCGGCCAACAGGAGCAGCGCGCCGATCAGCCCATAGAAGAGCACCGGCCGCTCGACCCGGTAGAGCGTGCCAATTGTCTTCAGGATCCGCCAGCCGTCACGGAAGGTCGAAAGCTTGGATTCCGACCCTTCCGGACGAGCGCCATAGGCAGTGGCGAGCTCGCCGACCGGCATGCGCAGCTCGAGCGCATGGACCGACATTTCGGTCTCGATCTCAAAGCCTTCCGAAAGGACCGGGAAACTCTTCACGAATCGTCGCGAGAAAACCCGGTAACCGCTGAAAATATCTGAGAAACTTCGCCCAAAGAGGCGGGCCAGCAGGCCAGTGAAGATGCGGTTGCCGAGAACATGGCCGCCGCGATAAGCTTCTTTCTCTTCATGCTGGCGGGTGCCGACGACCATGTCGAGCTCCTCGGCGAGCAATTGCTCGACCATCGCCGGCGCCGCCAGTGGATCGTAGGTCAAATCGCCGTCGGCCATGACATAAACGTCGGCATCGACGTCGGCGAACATCCGCCTCACGACATGGCCCTTGCCCTGCTGGCGCTCGCTGCGAACGATGGCGCCGGCCTTCCTGGCCTTCTCCACCGTCTTGTCGCGGCTGTTGTTGTCGTAGACGTAGATAGCGGCGCCAGGCAGCGCCTTCCTGAAACCGGCGATCACCTTGGCGATCGCCGCCTCCTCATTGAAGCAGGGCAAGAGGACGGCGATGCGCGGCAATTGATCCCCCTGGAAATGACCGACCTGCCTATAGAGGCGAACCTGCCGCAATCGCTAGGCGGTTTCGACGGGAATGCGTTCGGGCATGATTCCGGTCGCGACGTGCAGCAGCATGAAGCCGGACGAAGGATCGCCGACGGACCAGGCCTCGCCGGGCGGGATCACGAAGGCGTCCCCTGCATCCAGGTCCAGGCCTTCGCGATGCTCAAGTCGGGCCGACCCGTTGAGCACGAATCCGAAGACCAGCTCGCCGTCGTGGCCTGGGAAATGGATTGGTGACCCGCCTATCGACCGAACGATTCGGACATCGGCGAGGCCGCCGGTTGCCTGAAGCATCGCCGTCTCCTGCGCCTCGCCGCCGTCATAGGGGGTCCAGGGCGTCCGCTTGGCGACATGATGCAGGAAACGCTGACCGGCGAAATGGCGCCCGGCATTCACGCCATTGGGCAGCGCCAGGTCATGCTCGCTGAGCGTCTTGTGCACGGCAGGGCAACCGATTTCGATCACTTCCAGTCCCGGCGAACTTTCCAGCACACGGTGACGGATGAAAGGAGGCTGCAGCACCAGGTCGCCCGGATGCATGACGAAAGGCTCGCCCTGGTCCTCGTAAACCACCCGCACCCAGCCCGAGTGGACATAGATCATCTGCCACGCAACGGCGTGATAATGGACCCAGTCGGCAACCGGCCCGCCGTCGGCAATGGTGATGTGCGAGGCAATATAGCGCCCGCCGAGCCGGCCGGGGATCAGGTCGCGATAGCGCATGCCGGCCCTGCCCTGCCCCGACGCGCCGCCGCGCGTCAGGACGAACTCCGGCTGGAACGACGGGAGGCGATCCAGAAGCGGAGGCTCGCCCGGGCGAGTCGTCAGCCGCAGCTTGGCGCCGTCGCGGCTGAGGATCGCGGTGTGCGGATCGTCCGCAGGATAGAGCGATTCGAGCTGGAAGCCCTGGCCGCGCCAATCGCCCAGCGCGGCGTTCAGGTCCCGACAGACGATCTCGTCCGCGCTCAAGCCTTTTTGGCGGCCTTCTTTGTGGCCTTCTTCGCCGGGGTCTTCTCAGACTTTGGTGCAGCCTTCGCTGCCGGCTTGGCCGGGGCCGCGTCCTTCACCGGCTTGGCCGGCTTGGGCTTGGCTGCAGCCTTCTCGACCGGGCCCTTGGCAGGCGCCTCAGCCTGGGGCTTGGCGGCCTTGGCAGCCGATTTTGCTGGCTTGACCTCGGCCTTGCCCTTGGCCGCCTTCTTGGCCGGCGCCTTGGTGGCGGGCACGTCGTGGCCGCAGCCGGGGCCGTGGACATGGCCCTCCTCGCTCTCAAGGTCCGCCTCCAGCTCGGCGCGGCTCGATGCCCGTTCGCTGATCTCGGCAATGGAGAAGAGGAAGTCGACGACCTTGTCCTCATACAGCGGGGCGCGCAGCTGGGCCGCGGCCATCGGGTCGTTCTGCACGTATTTGATGAACTTCTCGCGGTCCGACGGCTGGTACTGCGCAGCCGCCTGGCCGATCAGCCGGTTCATCTCCTGGCTGCTGATCTCGATGCCGTTGGCGGCGCCGATCTCGCTCAGCAGCAGGCCCAGGCGTACGCGGCGCTCGGCGATCCGGCGATAATCCTCGGCCTCGCGCTCGATCTCCGCCAACGCCGCGGCCGGATCGGCTTCGTGGCCGGCTTCATGGCGAAGCTGGGCCATGATGTTGCTGTACTCGGCATCGACCATCGACGGCGGCACAGGGAAGTCGTGGCGTTCGGCGAGTTGGTCGAGCAGGCGGCGCTTCATGTGGGTGCGGGTGAGGCTGTTCAGCTCCTGCTGCAGCTGGTCCTTGATCAGGCCCCGCAGCTGGTCCAGCCCGGTCAGGCCGAGCGACTTGGCGAACTCATCGTCGACCTTGGTCTCGCCGGCGACCTTCACTTCACTGATCTTGACCGCGAACTGCGCCGCCTTGCCCTTCAGATTCTCCGCCGGATAGTCTTCGGGGAAGGTAACCTTGACCTTGCGCTCGTCGCCTGCCTTGGCGCCGACCAGCCCGTCCTCGAAGCCCGGGATCAGCGAGCCCGAACCGAGCTCGACCGACATGCCCTCGCCGGTGCCGCCGGCGAATTCCTCGCCGTCGACCGTGCCGACATAATCCATCACCACCAGGTCGCCGATGGCGGCTTTGTGGCTCTTGGCGGCGCTGGTCCAGGCCTTTTGCGAGGCGGCGAGGCTCTTGATTCGCTCCTCGACCGACTTGTCGTCCACATCCACCGTCAGACGTTCAAGCGCCAACTTGTCGATCTTCGGCTTGGGCACGTCCGGCAGAGTCTCCAGGCTAACCTTGACCTCGGCGTCCTTGCCGTGGGCATAGCCCTCGCCCAGCTCGACCTCCGGCTGCATCGCCGGGCGGAGCTTCTGCTCGCTCAGCAGCTTCTGCACGCCCTGCTGGACGGCGGTCGACAGCGCCTCCTGCTGCAACGCCTCACCATGCATCTTCTTGATGAGGTTCGGCGGCACCTTGCCGGGGCGGAACCCCGGCATGCGGACTTGCGGTGCGATGCGCTTGACCTCCTGGTCCACTCGCGCCTCAATATCCTTGGCAGGAATGGTCAGCATGAAGGCGCGCTTCAGGCCGACGTTTTCCGTCTCGACGGTCTTGATGGTCACTTGTCCAAACCTCGAATTCTTATCGTTTCAGGCCGCTCCTGCGCGGATCGCCATGCTAGCCAGCCCCCGACTGGCCGCGCGTGGCGATGGTGCGCGCGGAGGGACTCGAACCCCCACGTCTTTCGACACTGGAACCTAAATCCAGCGCGTCTACCAGTTCCGCCACGCGCGCGCGGACGCCCTGAAGGAGCGCGGCCTATAGCAAGGATGAGCCGTGGGGCAAGCCGGGGCAAGAGAAACATCCCTCCTCTGAAGGCGTTGACCGCGAAAGGAGCTTCGCATGCAGCAACCGTCAGAACCCGAGGTACCCCCTTCGCCGCCCCAGCCGCCGGCGACGCCGGAGCCTCCGCCCCAACCCCCGCAGCCCGGACAGCCGGCCACTGTCCCACCCGGCGCGCCGCCGACGGGACCCGATATTGATGTGCCCTCGCCCGTCACGCCTGGGACCGAACCGCCGACGACACCGATTTCGCCCGTGGGGTGATTGATGATGGCGAGCTCGCCGCCTGTCCCTAAGCCCGCGCCGTTACCCGACGAACCGGAGGAGCCGCCCCCGCCCGATCCGGTCTATCGCCGCAGCCGCGCCGAATTCACGACCGCTTCGAAATCGCCGACCGCTTGATCGAAATAGTGCATCCGCGCGCCGTCGAGAAGGACCAGGTAGAGCCGGCCGCCAATCACAGCCCCGACAGTGCGGCCGCGCCGCCAGACCTCATCGCCGTCGAGATGGTCGAAATCCCACTGGAAGCCGGGATAGCCCATCAGGGTGCGGGGCTTCAGTGACGTGGTCTTCACCTCCACGGCTCCAGCCTTCACGCGATAGAAGCTTTCCAGCATCGCCGTGATCTCGGGCGCCGTCATGTCGGATCGGAACTTGGGCACTTGCTGGGCATCGCGCCGGCTCTGCCGGATGATGTAGCGCCCGCCCTTGAGGCCGGTGACGAAGCTCATGCTGTCGAGGTACGGACCGTTCAGCGTCCAGTCCTCGACCGCGCGTATGTCGTCGATCGCCCAAATGCTGCTGACCCGGTTCCATTCGCGCGGCGGAGTCACTGCCATCGATCCGTCGCCGACCGAAGTGCTGCGCGCCCGGATCAGCGAATAACCGCCATAGCCGAAGCCTTCGCCGCCGACGCTGCTGCAGCCCGACAAGGCCAATCCGGCGGCCGCGAGGATGATGAGCTTGCGTGTCATGAATTACTGGCTCCCCTACTGCTGGAGCTGCTGGCGAATGAACGGCGCATCGGGTGCGTTTGGCGCCATGTCGAGGTAGCGGCCGTAGGCCTGGCGGGCCTCCGGGACCCGGCCGGACTTTTGCAGCATAATCCCGTGCCAGCGCCAGGCGTCAGCCGGGGCGTCGGCATATTGGACGGCCGCGGCATAGCCCAGGGCGGCGCGGGCATCGTCGCCGGCCCGGTTTCTCAGCCGCCAGATCTCGCCCTCGTGGAAGCGGAGCAGCCCGTTCCAGCCGTCGCGCGCCAGCGTCTCGACGATATATTGGCTGGCGCCCGGGTCGTTGAGCTTGACCTGGTCGTCGAGCATCATCGGCCGCAGCTGTCCGATCGCTTTCAGGTAGCGGTCCTGACGGTCGTCATAGGTCCTGCCGGGCACCGTCACCTCGGCAGCCGAGACTTTGAGCTCGGCACGGCGCGAATCCGGCGACGGATGAGTCTCGAACAGGCTGATGCGCCGCTCGCGCCGCTTGCGCCGGTAGCGTGCCGAGGCGTCGAGCTCGCCAATCAGTTGGTCCCAGGTCTCCGACATCGCCATCGGCCTTAGTCCCTCTTCGGCGATCAGCTTGAGGCCCATGGCGTCGGCCTCCGATTCCAAAGTTCGGCTGTACTTGAGCAGGGTGAGAATGGTGCCGAGCTGGGCGAGCTGGACCAGGTCGCCGAGATAATAGCCGGTGGCTCCGCCGGCGACGCCCGCGCCCATGGCCAGGATCGAGAAGATGTCTGTCTTGCGGCGCATGTCGCGCCACTGCCGGATCTGGTGCTTGCGCAGAAAATGGCCGGATTCATGGGCAATAACTCCGGCGAGCTGCGCCTCGTTGCGCATTCTCAACAGCAGCCCTGAGAAGATCACCGTGAACCCGGTAGGGAACATCATCGCGTTGAATTCGGGAATCCGCGCCACATAGATTCGCATGTCCTGGGCGGCCGGCCCGCCGATGCGGCCGATGAGGTCCTTGACATAGGCGTTGGCGACCGGGTCCCGGATCAGCAGGTTCGATCCCGCAACCTCTTCCTCGACGCGGTCCATCAGCTTCCAGATCCCGACCTCATCCTCATCGGTCGGCCGGTAGCCGGGGCCGATCAGGGGCACCATTTCCTGCGGCCGGATCCGCGCCTGGGCCACGCCGGTTGCCAGGCTGGCGGCAAGCGCGCCGGTGCCGGCGAGCATCGCACGGCGGCTGACGCTGAGGCAGTTGATGCACATCAGCGGGCCTCCTTCTGGCGCTGGCGCACGGCTCTTCCGGGCTTCATGCGATCCAGAAGCCGCTCGACCATCTGTGCCGCGCCCTCGGGCTTGCGGATGTCGCCCATGCTGATGCCGGCGATCTGCGTGCCGGCCTGCAGGACGTTGAACCAGACGACTTCGCCAGTCCGCAAATCGACCAGCGAGGCATAAGCGAACTGTCCGCCGCCGCCGATGTTCGGAGCACAGAAGCCGACGACGCATCCGGCGACGCCCAACACTTGCAGAGCAATCCGCCCGGTCGAAGCGAAACTATCCTCGGCATAGAGGAACAGGGCATAATCCATACCCGTCCGCTGACCGAGAAGGACGGCATCCTGGCCGAGCGTCCAGTCGAGGCCCTTGCCACGCTTGGTGGGCAAGTAACGGCCATTATAGCGGTGCAATGCAATCGACTGGCCGACCGCATAATGCAGCCGTTCCAGCTCCGCTACCGTTTCGGGCTCGATGCCTGGCAGGCTGTCGCGCCGTTCCAGGATCATGACATTGCCGCCGCGAGCCGCCTGCTGCTCTTTCAGCGCCGTGATGAGGTTGGCGCGCGCCGTTTCGGTCCAGTCGGCGCGCGGTTCAACCATGCCTCCGGTCGTGACCGAGCCGACGGTGACATCTGGCCGCATCACCAGCAACTTGTAATTGCCCTGCGGCGGAGTGAACTCCACGTCCGCATATTGCCTGGTCTGGACGCAGGCCGACAGACCCAGGGCCGAAACGGCAATGACGAGAGAAAAACGACGCATACAGCCCCTCCACGGGCCTGCCGGATTTACGACAGCGCCGGATTTATGCTGCAATTTCTGATATTTGCAAGCGGTTATCGCGGACACGTGACGCCAGCGGCAGTCAGGCACTTGCCGTCGACGGAACCTGGTTCGACGGCCAGGCCGATCATCGCTGCGAGAGTCGGCATGATGTCGACAGTCTCGACCGCCTTCTCGTTCTGAGACGCGGCCATGCCCTTGCGCCAAAACAGGATCGGGACGCGCCGGTCATAATCCCAGGGACTGCCGTGGGTCGCCGTATAGCCCGATGACGGCGGCACGACCGGGCTTATATATTGCCTGAGGACGACGTAGAGATCGCCCGAACGGGCCGGATCGAATGATGCCCGGACGCGCTGGATGATGCTCCACGAGTTGGGCGATTCGGTCGGCATCGGCACCGCCATGATCTCGTCGCGGGTAAAGGCGGCGTAGACCTGAGGATGAGCCGCATAGCGCTCCCTGGCGGCTCTCAGCACCGCCGCCCGCTGAGCTTCCGGAACGGCAGCATCGACCCAGACGTCGCCGCCGATACCAAGGCCCTTGAGAACACTGCCGGTCAGGCCGACTTGCGGAGCCAGCAGCTTCCCGAATTCGCCCGGCTCCAGGCCGGAATCCGCGCGGGCGGCGCCGGCGATACCCCTGTCGCGCATCCGCTCGGGAATATCCATGCCGCCGTGGTCGGAAGTCAGGACGACCGCATAGTCGATGCCGCTCCGGTCGAGCAGGGCAAGGAAGTCGCCTAGCTCGCGGTCGAGCGCCAGCATCTGCAGGCACATCTCCATGCCGCCGCTGCCATAGGCGTGCCCGACATAGTCGGTCGCGGCGAGGCTCATTGACAGCACATCCGTCGCCTGACCGCGCCCAAGCCCCATTTCCTGGACGAGCGCCGCCGCCAGCGCCAGCGTCGCGCCATCGAATTCGGGAGAGCGGAGGAACCGGCTGCCGTCACCGGCCGCCCGGTCCATCCGCCCGTTGCCGACGGTGAGGGTCGGCGACAGCACGTACTCCTTGGCTTTTGGCGCACATAGCTCGGGCGGTTCCAGGGCCGGCCGCGCCTGGGCCAAGGCGGCGGTAACGGCCTGGTTTGTCAGCGTGACGGCGCGCGGCACGGCGACGCCCTTGAGGTCGGTCGCGAAGCCATTGCCCTTGCGATACCAGCGCTGGTCGACGTTGCGACCGGCCATCATCACAGCAGACCGGTCCTTGCCGGCCACCGCGACGTTGCGGCTGGCCGGCGAGATCGCTTTCAGCCGGTCGCCGAGCGTCTGGGCGTTCAGATGCGCGGGAGAAACCGTATATTCGGTCGAGGTAGAGCCGGGCACGCTCTCGTCCTCGGCGCAATAAATGGACTTGTCGGCGCGCGCAGTCTTCTGGTCGAGCCAGATGTTGGCGACAATGCCGTTCATCGCCGGGCGCTTGCCAGTCAGCAAGGTCGAGTGCCCCGGGCAGGTCTCGGTCGCCGCATGGCTTTGATAGCCGTTGCGGAACGCCGCGCCGCTCGCCAGCCGCTTGAATCCGCCGGTGAAATGCGGCCGGTATTCATCGTAGAGGTCGGACGACAGCTGGTCGACCGAGATAGCGACAATGAGCCGCGGCGCATCCGGCCTCAGCGGGCGCGCGGCCTGGGCATTGGTCGATGACGGAGAGCAGGCGGCGAGCCCGGCCAGAAACGCGATCGCAAGCTTACGCACGCCCATTCCTCCCGTTAGTCCAGCTTCGCCCGCAGCCGCTCGTTGACCATTTGCGGGTTAGCCTTGCCCTGCATCGCCTTCATCACTTGGCCGACGAAAAAGCCGAACAGCTGGACCTTGCCACCCTTGTAATCGGCGACCTTGTCGGCATTGGCGGCCAGCACCTGGTCGACCGCCGAATCGATCGCGCCGGTGTCGCTGGTCTGCCTGAGGCCCCGCTCCTCGACGATCCTCGACGGCGCCTCGCCGGTCTCGAGCATGATCTCGAACACCTGCTTGGCGATGGTGCCGCTGATCGTGCCGTCGGCGACGAGCTTCAGCAGTTCCGCCGCTTCCTGCGGCGAGATGCCGGTGGTCGCCAGCGTCTCACCGCGGCGGTTCAAGGCCCCGAACAATTCCGCAACGACCCAGTTGGCGGCCTGCTTCGGCTCGACGCCGGCTTCCAGCAGCGCATCGAACCAGCGCGCCGTTTCGACCTCGGCGGTCAGCACGCCGGCGTTATACGCCGTCACGCCAACGCCTTCGTAGCGCTTGCGCTTGTCGTCGGGCAGCTCGGGCAGGCTCGCCTTGCACTCGGCGATGAATTCCTCGCTCAGCTCCAGCGGCAGCAGGTCCGGGTCCGGGAAATAGCGATAGTCGTGCGCGTCCTCTTTCGACCGCAGCGGCCGGGTCACGCCTTTGTCCGGGTCGAACAGCCGCGTCTCTTGGACGACCTTCCCACCTTCCTCGATCAGCTGGATCTGGCGCTTCGCTTCATGCTCGATCGTCTGCATGACGAACCGGACGGAGTTGACGTTCTTGGTCTCGGTCCGAGTGCCAAGTTCGCTACCCACTTTGCGCACGCTGACGTTGACGTCGGCGCGCATCGAGCCCTCTTCCATATTGCCGTCGCAGGAGCCGACGTAGCGGAGAATTGCCCTTAGCTTCCTGAGATAAGCCCCTGCTTCGGCAGGCGAACGCATGTCGGGTCTGGAGACGATCTCCATCAGCGCAACGCCCGAGCGGTTGAGGTCGACATAGGACATGGTCGGGTGCTGGTCGTGCATCAGCTTGCCCGCATCCTGCTCGACATGGATGCGCTCGATGCCGATCTGCTTGACGCTGTTCTCGTCCTTGTCGTCGGTCAGGATCTCGACTTCGCCCGGGCCAACCAGCGGGTGGTACAGCTGCGAAATCTGGTAGCCCTGCGGCAAATCGGCATAGAAATAATTCTTGCGGTCGAACCGGCTCCAGCGGTTGATCACCGCGTCCAGCGCCAGGCCGGTGCGCACCGCCTGGCGGATGCATTCCTTGTTCGGCACCGGCAGCATGCCGGGCATGGCCGCATCGACCAGCGAAACCTGGGTGTTGGGCTCGGCGCCGAAGGCGGTCGCCGCGCCGGAGAAGAGCTTGGCGTTGGAGACAACCTGGGCATGGACCTCGAGGCCGACGACGACCTCCCACTCGCCGGTTTCGCCTTTGATGCGATAGTCGCTCATCACCACCACCTCTGCGGCCGATGAGAGAAGCCCGCTCGCTCCTCAATCGCCAGGGCCGCGTTGAGCACACCCTGCTCGTCGAGCTCGCGGCCGATCAAATGCAGGCCGAGCGGCAGCCCCTGCCCGTCGAGCCCGCCCGGGACGCTCATCGCCGGCAGCCCCGCCAGGCTAGCCGGCACCGCGAAGACGTCGTTGAGGTACATGGCGATCGGGTCGGCGCTCTTCTCGCCCAACCCGAACGCCGCCGACGGTGCGGTCGGCGTCAATATGATGTCGCATTCCTTGAAGGCGTCTGCAAAATCGCGCTTGATCAGGCTCCGGACCTTCTGCGCCTTGGTGAAGTAAGCGTCGTAGAAGCCGGCCGACAGCACATAGGTGCCGATCATGATGCGGCGGCGAACCTCGGCGCCGAAGCCCTTCGCCCTGGTCGCGGCATACATGTCATCGAGGCTCTTCACCCCCATTTCGCGCAGCCCGTAACGCACGCCGTCGTAGCGGGCGAGGTTGGACGAGGCTTCGGCCGGCGCGATGATGTAATATGTTGGCAACGCATATTTGGTGTGCGGCAGGCTGATCTCGACGGGCGTCGCGCCCGCATCCTTCAGCCACTCGATGCCCCGGTCCCAAAGCGCATTGATGTCCTCGGGCACGCCATCGATCCGATATTCCCTGGGAATGCCGACCTTCTTGCCATTGAGATCGCTAGATAATCCGGGTTCCCACTGGGGCACCGGCAAATCGAGCGAGGTCGCGTCCTTCGGATCGAAACCGGCCATGGCTTCCAGCAGGATCGCGCAATCGCGCACCGTCCTGGCCATCGGCCCGGCCTGGTCGAGCGAGGAGGCGAAGGCGACGATCCCCCAGCGCGAGCAGCGGCCGTAGGTCGGCTTGATCCCGCAAATGCCGGTGAAGGCGGCGGGCTGGCGGATCGAGCCGCCGGTGTCGGTGCCGGTGACGCCCGCAGCCAGCCCCGCCGCCACTGCCGCCGCCGAGCCACCGCTGGAGCCGCCCGGTGTCAGCGCCGCATTGCCGCCGTCATTGCGCTTCCAGGGCGAGATCACCGGCCCGTAGGCGCTGGTCTCGTTCGACGAGCCCATGGCGAACTCGTCCATGTTGAGCTTGCCAAGCTGGCCCGCGCCCGCGGCCTTAAGCTTGCCCGAGACGGTGCTCTCATAGGTCGGCTTGAAGCCCTTGAGGATGTTGGAGCCGGCGGTCGTGTCGACGCCCTCGGTCGCGAACAAATCCTTGATGCCCATCGGCACGCCCGACAGCGGCTTCAATTCGCCTGCGGCGCGCGCCTTGTCCGCGGCATCGGCTGCAGTGAGCGCCAGCTCGGGAGTCTCCACCGTATAGGCGTTGAGCGGCCGCCCCGCCTCAACCGCCGCGTTGAACGCCTCGGCGATCTCGCGTGCCGAGAAATCGCCGTCGCGAATCCCGTCGCGCAGCTCAGTGATGGTCTTTGCGGTCAGCTCGCTCACTCGATCACCTTGGGAACCGCAAAGAACCCATGCTGCGCGTCGGGCGCGTTCCTGAGCACGTCGTCGCGACAATTGCCGTCGTTGACGACGTCGTCGCGCAGCCGCAGCTCGTTGGCGATGACGGCGGTCAGCGGCTCGACGCCGTCGGTATCGACCTCGCCCAGCTGCTCGACCCAGCCCAGGATATTGTTGAATTCGGGCACCATCTTCTCGACCTCGGCATCGCTCATGGCGATGCGCGCGAGCCGCGCGACATGGCGTACCTGTTCGGCATTGACGGACATGCGTTCTGCTTATTCCTTCCGGGCCGGCGAGCGGCCCGGTGGCGCGATAGCGGCGCCCGCCCCACCCTTCAACGGTTGATTGGAACCGCGGGCCCGACCGGCTTGCCGTCGACATAGACGCGTTGCATGGCCTCCTGCCGGACTTCGACCTGCGCCTTGCTAAGGTCAGCCTTGACGTTATCGGTCGCCGCGACCGACATGGGCGCGGCAATGACGACATTGGGGTCGGCTCGCGCGGGGGCCTCCTTCAAATCGATCATGGCGGTTGAAAGATACTGGTCCGGCCCTTGCGTGCTCAGCAGCATCAGCTGGTCCGGTCCGACGCGGATCAGCGCGCATTGCATCTGGTCGCTGCATGCGCCGCGCTCGGACACGCGCCGTTTCAACGCCTCGGTCCACTGGATATCGGGCGACAGCAGCCGCACCCGCTGCTCGATGTCGACCTTGTTCTCGACGATGTCCGCCTCCCTGCTGATCGACCAGCGGTTTTCGGATTTCAGCGCCGTGCTGGCGAGCTCACGCACATTGGCCGGTCCCGCTCGCGCCACGCGTTCCAGCACCCGCCTGCCGGCTGGGCCAAAATCGAAGGCCATCGCCGCCCAGTCGAATTCCTCGGCCTCGACCTGGCCCGCCTCGAGCCGCGACAACTGCGATTTCGCGCTTATGCTTCCGAAATCGACGATTGGCAGTGCCAGGAACAGCGCCAGCGCGCACAGGCCAACCGCCAGCCATTTCTGGGATTCTCGCAGCTGGACGTCGAACGCGCCGCGCCCGCGAATCCCGGCCCACCAGGCGGCAGCGCCATAGGCGATGGCGACCATGCAGGCGATTACACCCCACAGGCGCTCGGGCGTCCAGCCATACTGGCCGACCCGCATGCCCATCGACACCAAGGCCAGCGCGCCGAGCGGCAGCACCGCGAACAGCAGCACGGCCTCCGTCACCTTCCACAGCCGTCCGCCGGAGCGGTCGTCGGGCGAATCGCCGATGATGGCGTTGAGGAAGACGACCGCGAAGGCCGCCGTCGACAGCAGCAGCGGCGTTTCCGGCAGGCCCGACTTCCACAGGCCGCCAAAGCCGGTGATCGGCAAGGCAATGAGATAGACGGCGAGCGCTCCGGCAAGCACCGGCGCGAGCACGGAGAAGACCAGCATCACCAGCCGCTGCAGCGTGCCGAGCAGCGGGTCCTTCTCGCGCAGCACCGCGCTTGCTGCGCCGAAGGCGGCGCCGGCCATCATCCAGTTGAACCAGCCTTCGCTCATCAGGTCCTTGAGGAAGGGTATGCCGATGGCGTCGAACAGGGCGCTGAGCAAAAAGGCGAGCAGGAAGGTCAGGCCGGTGAAGGCCAGGCTGGCGCCGCCGATGATCGCGTCCGTCCACGCATAGCGGTGCACTTGCTTGTAGGGCAGCACCTTCCGCCCCTCGTCGCGCAGCGTCTGGAACAAGGGCGAAGCGACCGCGATCGCCAGCAGGCCGGACAGGAACGGAAATTCGACCAGCTCGCCGCCACGATTATAGGCACCGGTCGAATAGCCGACCAATGCCATGATCAGCCCCCAGGCGACGGCGAAGCCTGCCGCCCAGGCCAGCCGCCGCCGCTCGGCGGTGATGAGGAAGGTGACCGTGCCGATGCCGATGCCCGCCGCTGCCGACTGGCGCAGGATCGTGCCGGGCGTCGGCACGGGGTAATAGGTCAGGCCGTCGGTCAGCAGATGAACCAGCAGGCCGCCGGCAGCGCCGACCGCAGCCATGATCCACGGCCGCTCGCGCCACTCCATAGCCTCGACATGCTCGGTCATTACCCCTCCCTTGCTCACGCAGCTTACCGGCCTTCGCCATGGCCGCAATGCTAAGACGTCATTGTCCGCGCCGGCATGAGCATAAGCTGAGCAATTGCTGATTTCGTGATTGCGCTCCGCGCTTGCTCCCTACATCTCCCTCCCCTAACCGCGCGGCCCATGTGCGCGCGCCGTTTCCTGATCGTCATCTTCGTCCTGACCCTGCTCGCAGTCGCCGGCGCGTTCGCCATCTTCCAGTGGGGCGGCAATGTCCTTTTGAAGCAGGCGACCCCGACCGGCCGCTTCGAGGCAGCCGAAGCCGGCAGCGGACCGGACTATGCGCAACTAGCAGCATGGATCGCCCGGCCCGGCGCGACAGACGACCCGACAGCGTGGGAGCCCGCCGGCGCCGCGGCTCTCCGCGTCGATCCCATTACGACCTATGCGCCCGCCTTTTATGTGCATCCGACGACCTACCTCGATCGCGATCGCTGGAATGCTCCGCTTGAGCCCGGTGGACAGGCTGAATTTCGAACCCGACTGTTCGTCCAGACCCAGGCGAGCGCCTTTGCCCGGAACGCGCAGGTCTGGGCGCCGCGTTACCGCCAAGCCGCCTTTGGCGCCTTCCTCCTCGACAGTCCGGATGCGCGCGCGGCGCTCGACCTTGCTTATAGGGACGTGGCCGCCGCCTTCGACCAATTCCTGAATCAAAATCCGGTTGGCCCGATCATCCTTGCCGGCCACAGCCAAGGCGCCCTGCATCTTGAGCGCCTGCTCAAGGAAAAAGTCGCGGGCAAGCCGGTCGCGGAGCGTGTAGTCGCCGCTTACGTCGTCGGCTGGCCGATCAGCACGACCGCGGATCTCCCTGCGCTCGGTTTGCCTGCGTGTACTTCGCCCGGCCAGATCCGCTGCATCCTATCGTGGATGAGCTTCGGCCAGCCGGCCAATCCTGAACTGGTGCTCCATTCCTATGAGAAATCCGCGGGCTTCCTGGGGACGAAGCGCGAGCGAGAAGACATGCTCTGCGTGAACCCTCTGACGGGAACTCAAGGCGGGGCGGCGGCGGCGCAAGCGAATTCGGGCACATTGGTGCCGAGCCCGGATCTGCGCACGGCTCAGCTCGTGGCCGGTCAGGTGGGCGCCCGTTGCGACGATGGCCTGCTGATCCTCGACGGCGCCCTTCCGGCAATGGGGCCCTATGTGCTCCCCGGCAATAATTACCACGTCTATGATTATGCCCTCTTCTGGCAAGCAGTGCGGAACGATGCGGCAAGGAGGCTCGCGGCATGGCGGCGCTGACCTCCTCCACTACAGAATTCGCCGACGCGTTGCCGTCGGCCGGCGCGTTGGCGGGCATCGACGTGGGAACGAAGACCATCGGCCTGGCCCTCTGCGACGCCGGCTGGAGCTTCGCCGGCCCCGCCGAAACCCTCCGCCGCACCAGGTTCACGCATGATCTCGCCGCCCTCGCCGCCTTCGTGGCAAAGCACCGGGTCGCCGGCCTGGTCGTCGGCCTGCCGCTCAATATGGATGGCAGCGATTCGCCCCGCACCCAGTCGGTCCGCGCCTTCGCCCGAAACCTCGCGCCATTGGGCCTGCCGGTCCTGCTGTGGGACGAGCGCTGGTCGACCCAGGCAGTCGAGCGGGCGATGATCGATGCCGATGTCAGCCGGGCCCGCCGCGCCGAGGTCGTCGATGCCCTCGCCGCCGCCCACATCCTCCAGGGCGCGATCGATGCTCTGGCCAACCTGCATCGCGGCGGCTAGGCGGAGCGCTCATGGACCTTTTGTCGATCGACGATCTTTCCGATGAGCAGATCGCCACGATTCTCTCCGAAGGGGAGCATTGGTTCGCCTTCAACCGGCAGCCTCGCCGCAATGGCCATCGGCTCGACGGCCTCACCGTGCTCAACGCCTTTTTTGAAAACTCGACGCGAACCCTGCTGAGCTTCGAGATCGCCGCCCAGCGCCTCGGCGCGCAGATGGTGACGATGCAGGTCGAGATGAGCTCGGTCAAGAAGGGCGAGTCGCTCGAGGACACGGCGCGGACGTTGAACGCCATGCGGCCGGATGCGCTGGTCATGCGCCACGGCACCAGCGGCGCCCCGCGCGCCGTTGCCGACATCATGGACTGCCCGGTGATCAACGCCGGCGACGGCACCGGCGAGCATCCGACCCAGGCCCTGCTCGATGCGGCGACTCTCAAGCAGCGCTTCGGCCGCATCGAGGGCCTCAAGGTCGCCATCTGCGGCGACCTCGCCCACAGCCGGGTCGCCCGGTCGAACGGCAAGCTCCTGCCGCGCCTGGGCGCCGAGGTCCGCTTCGCCGGCCCGCCTTCGCTACTTCCACCGGGCTTCGAAGGCTCGGGTGCGATCGACGAGGCGGTCGATGGCGCGGACGTGGTCATGATGCTGCGCATCCAGCGCGAGCGGCTCGAAGAGGATCTGAACGACGCGCCGGGCGAATATCTGGCGCGCTACGGCCTCACCGCCGAGCGCATGGCCCGCACTGCGCCCGGCGCAGTTGTCATGCATCCAGGGCCGATCAATCGCGGTGTCGAGATCGACGGCGCGCTAGCCGACGACCCGACAAGCTCGTTGATCGTGCTTCAAGTAGAAATGGGCGTGGCCGTGCGGATGGCCTGCCTGGAATTGCTGACCGCGGAGCGCCTCGCTTAGAGCGCGGCGAGGCGGACCGGCGCGTCGCCTGCGACGGAGCGGACGAAGCACTTGCCGCCGGCGCTCTGCAGCGCCTCGCAGAAATCGCGGGCGTCGCCGTCGCTGGCAAAGCCCCGGATCGACAGGCGATAAACCGTGCCCTTGGCGCTGTCGAAGGTGGCCGAGCTCGGCGTGAAGTCGCGCAGGGCGGCATGCTTTTTCGCCAGCTTGTTCCAGGCGACATTGACGAACGAGCGCGACGAATAGGCGCCGAGCTGGACGACCGACTTGCTGTTGCCGCGGGCGACTTTCGGGAAGCTCGCCTTATGGAATAGCGTCGCCGACTTGGGCGACAGGCCGGGTTTGGCCGCGACAGTCTTGCTCTTCGGCTTCACGGCCTTCTTCGCCTGCGGCTTCGGGGCCTCGACCGCCGGCGGCGGCACAAAGGTGGGAACCGAGTCGGCGGCAGCGATCATGACCGGCTCGGGTGCTGGGGCCGGCATCGGGTCGACGACGGCAGCCTGCTGGACCATCGGGGCGGCCTCGAAGGCGGGGGCCGGGACCACCGGCTCGGCCAGTGACGCCGTGCGGGTTTCCTGCGGGACAAGCGCCAGGCGCGACGGCTGGCCCGGGTCGGTCGCCGCCGGAGTCACGCCGGTCAACGCCGCGACCTGGTCGGCGGCGCGAGTCGGCTGGGCGAAGGCCATCCACTGCTGGATGCGTCCGTCGAGCTGGTCAGCGGGTACGTCCTGAGATGCGATGACTTTGGCTGCGGTCCACTCGCCCTGAAGCGCATGGGCCAGCGCCAGATTTTGGCGGACGCGGGAGTCGGCGCCCGGGTTGCGGGCCGCTTCCTCAAGGACGCTGACGGCGCTTGCCGGCTGGCCAGCCAAAGCAAGGGCCAGGCCGTAGTCGGACGGGTCGAGGACTTGGCGGGCGGCGTCGAGCTGCGCCAGCGCCTCGCCATGCTTGCCCTGGGCGATGATGACCAGGGCCAGCTTCAGCACCAGCTGCGGCTGGTTCGGGACCAGTGCCAGCGAATCCTTGTAGGCGGCCTCGGCCGAGGCAAAGCGGCCGGCGGCAAAATAGGCATTGCCGAGAAGCCCGCGGAAACCGGCGTCGCGCGGGCTGCCGTCGACGGCGCGCTCGGCGAACTCGATGGCGGTGGTATAGTCGCCCTTTTCAAGCGCCGTCTGGGCGCGGGTGGCGACGCCGATGTTCGTGGTGTCGACCTTCTCGCCGAAGATGGAAGCGCTGCGCGGTCCGTTGGCGCCGGGGCTGGCGCAAGCGGAAAGTGCGCCGATCAGTCCCAGGGCGGTGAATGCGGATCCAAACGACTTCACCATGTCATCACCTCTTCTTCTCAGGCTCGCGCCTTCTTTCCGGGAGCCCGCTCGGCCATTGAGTCGAGCTCGGGCATATCGGCCAGCAGGCGATCGACCGCGTCGGTCACCAGTTGCTGGGCCGAGCGGCCGTTGACCGCACAGGCGAGCCGCAGCTTCAGGTGCCGGTCGGGATCGAGGCGCAGCGTGAAAGCGGCCTTGCCGTTCGATCCAGTGGCGGCGCGCGGCTTGGACTGGCGGCGCGGCCGGGCAAGCGGAACCGGCGCAATCGCCGGCATTGTCGCTGCCTCGGGCATGCGGGCCACGTCCTCGACGCTGACCAGCTCAGCGGTCTCGTCGAATTCCTCGTCAAAGCTCTCGGTTTCGTCCTCGTCGCCCTCACCGGTCAGGCGGTCGGCGATCTCGGCCTGCTGGTCGTGGACGGGCGATGCGATCGGAGTCAGCGCCGCGAGCGGATTGCGCGACGGGTGACTGGTCAGTTCCTCGCCAAAGGCGTCATGCTCGCCATCGCGGCCGCTGTCGGCCGGCTTGGGCGGTTCGAAGCCCATGTCGTCCCAGCCGAGATCCTCGAGGCCGCCGCCAATCTGGCCGCCGAAGCCCTGGGGACGCATGGCGGGACGCGCGGCGCCCTTTCGCGCCAGGAGGCCGGAGGAGAGAGAGGCGAAAGGCTTGGGTTCGGTTTTCATCTCGTACGCGCCCCTTGACTAACCGACCACCCGGCGGCCGAAGCCGCCGACGGGGCGCGGGCTGGCAGTGCCGATGCCGGGAGCGGCGTTCGGCGCGGCGAAAACGGTTCGGCGGAAGTTCTTCTCGAGCCGGTCGGAGATATAATCCCACAGCTCGGTGACTTCCCGGGCGGAACGGCCGCTGGGATCGACCTCCATAACCGTGCGGCCGTCGATCATCGAGGCCGCGAAATCGGTGCGGTGATGAATGGTGACCGGCGCCACGGTGCCATGCTGCGACAGCGCGACCGCCGCCTCGTAGGTAATCTTGGCCTTTGGCGTGGCGGCGTTGACGACGAAGATCAGCGGCTTGCCGGCACGATCGCACAAATCGACGGTAGCGCCGACGGCGCGCAGGTCATGAGGGCTCGGGCGGGTGGGGATGACGATCAGCTCGGCGACGGCGATAACGCTCTGGATCGCCATGGTGATCGCCGGCGGAGTGTCGATCACGGCCAGGCGGAAGCCTTGCTGGCGAAGGACCTCAAGGTCCGATGCAAGGCGCGCCACGGTGGTTTGCGCGAAGGCGGGCATTTCGTCCTGCCGTTCGTTCCACCAGTCGGCAAGCGAGCCTTGGGGGTCAATGTCGATCAGGCAGACGGGACCTGCTCCGGCCATCTGCGCCTGCACCGCCAGATGCCCGGACAGGGTTGTCTTGCCCGATCCGCCTTTCTGCGATGCCATTGCCAGAACGCGCATTCTATTCCCCTCGCCTAAATGACGCTGATCTGGCTGCCACCTGACAGGAAAGCCCCTAAATATTGGTTAATGGCGCCCCGACCTTGTTGAGGGGGGTCGGGCTTCGGTAAGCTGGGACGGCGTCTTGAAGGGACCGGTCATGCGTTTTCGAATAGCTGTTGCGTTGTTGGTCGCGGCGCTGGCGTCGGCGAGCCCTGCGGCCGCGCCGACCGTCAAGGCCGGCGTTGAGGCCTGGCAACGGGGCGATCATGCCGGGGCCACGGCCATCTGGCGCAACCTGGCGGAAAAGGGCGATGCCGATGCCGCCTTCAACCTCGGCCAGGCCTTCCGCCTCGGGCGCGGCGTCCCGGCGGACAGCGCTCAGGCCAAACGCTGGTTCGAAGCGGCCGCCAACAAGGGGCACCTCGACGCACAGGTCAGCCTCGGCCTCCTGCTGTTCGATAGCGGCGAGCGCGCGATAGCGATGAATTGGCTGAAAAAGGCCGCGGCCAAGGGCGAGCCGCGGGCGCTGCTGGTCGTCGGCACTGCGCTTTTCAACGGCGACGGGATGAAGCAGGACCCGGTGCTCGGCTATGCCTATGTAAGCCGCGCCGCCGCCCAGGGTCTCGCGCCGGCCAAATCGACGCTGGCCGAAATGGACAGGGTCATGTCGCTCGAGGATCGCCGGAAAGGCGTCGCTTTGGCCCTCGACATGGCGAAACCAGCCGCAACCAAACCTGAGACCAGGAAAGCGGAAGCCACTCAGCCGGCCCCAAAACCGCCAGCCAGGGCCGCGAGCTCGGCAAATGCGCAAGCCGTCGCCCGCGGCGCCTGGCGAGTCCAGCTTGGCGCCTTTTCGACGCGGGGGGCGGCGGAAGGCCTGTATAGGAAGCTGTCGGGGTCGGCGGCCCTCGCCGGTCGCGAACCTCATTATGTCGCGGTCGGCAAGATCACCCGACTGCAGGCAGGCCCTTTCGAGTCCCGCGCTGCGGCGGCATCGGCCTGTGCGAGACTGAAGCCCCAGCCCTGCTTTGCGGTCGAGGCTCGCTAGCCCTCGATCCAGTGTCGGCGCGGGATGCCTTGCGCCCACAGCAAGGCATCGAGTCCGTGATGGTCGAGCCGCGCATCAGCGACGGCGGCTAGCGCCGGTTTGGCGCGATAGGCCACACCCAACCCCGCTTCCTCGATCATGACAATGTCGTTGGCGCCGTCGCCGACCGCCATCGTCTCTTCTCGCGCCAATCCCAGACGATCGCGCGCCTTGACCAGGGCAGCGCGCTTGATGCTGGAATCGACGATGGGGCCCGTGACCGATCCGGTCAGACGGCCGTCGCGGACCTCCAGCTCGTTCGCCTCGAACTGTTCGAAGCCGACCATCTCGGCAATCGGCGCGACAAACGAGGTAAAGCCGCCGGAAACAAGGATGGTCTCGGCGCCGTGGGCGCGCATCGTTCGCACCAGGGTCGCTGCGCCGGGGCTTGGCCGGATCCGCTCGGCCAGGCAGCGGGCGATGACCGCCTCCTCCAAGCCTTCCAGCAGCGCGACGCGTTCGGCCAGCGCCCGGGCGAAATCCAGCTCGCCCTGCATCGCCCGCTCGGTGATGGCGGCGATCTCGGGCTTGATGCCGGCATAGTCGGCCAGCTCGTCGATGCATTCCTGACCGATGATGGTCGAATCCATATCGGCGACGAGCAGCTTCTTGCAGCCGGGTCCGGCCGGCTGCACGACCACATCGACGCCTTCCCATCCTTGAAGCGCGGATCGGGCGACCGCCCCATTCTCCACCTCCAGGTCGGCCGCGTGCCCCTCATCCGTCCAATTCACGAGCCGCCCACCGCCAAGCCGTTCGAGCGCCGCTCCCAGCAGCCTGTCATCAAGCCTTCCGGCTGCTATCAGCGTCGCGATGGCCAAGACCAAGCCTCCCGTCTCCCTCATTGCCGGTCCGACGGCAAGCGGCAAGTCGGCGCTGGCGCTGGCTCTGGCCGAACGCGAGCACGGCATCGTCATCAACGCGGACAGCGCGCAAATCTACCGCGACCTGCCGATCCTGAGCGCGGCACCCAGCGAAGCAGACAAGGCTCGCGCCGAGCACCGCCTCTATGGCGTCCGCGACGGCGCCCTCGCCTGCTCGGCAGCGGATTGGGCCGCGCTTGCAAAGAGCCAAATCCTGCGTGCCCATGATCTGGGCAAGTTGCCGATCCTGGTCGGCGGCACCGGCCTTTACCTCCGGACCCTGCTCGACGGTATTGCCCCGGTCCCGCCCATCGACCCGGAGGTGCGCAAGACGGTGCGCGATCGCCGAGTCGAGGCGAATCGCAGGGAACTGCTGCGTCTCGATCCGGAGGCCGCGGCGCGGCTCGGGCCAAGCGATACGACACGCATAGCCCGCGCCCTCGAGGTCGTGAAATCCACCGGCACAACCCTCAAGGAGTGGCAGTCGGAACGCGAGGGCGGCATCGCCGACGAAATATCGCTCGCTCCATTGATCCTCTTGCCGCCCCGCGACTGGCTCTACGCGCGTTGCGACGCGCGCTTCGCGGCCATGGTCGAGCAAGGCGCCATTGCAGAAGTCGAGCGCCTGCTCGAACGCCACCTCTACTCGAGCCTGCCGGTGATCGGCGCCATCGGCGTGCCGGAAATCGCCGCTTACCTTCGCGGCGAGATCGATCGCGAGGGGATGATTGCCGCCGGCAGCCAGGCAACCCGCCGCTACGCCAAGCGGCAATATACATGGTTCGCCCACCAGCCGCCCGGCGATTGGCCGCGCTTCCTGGATCCGCTGGACTCCGCGACGATGCCCCGGGCGCTGGCGCTGCTAACCCAAAAGCCTTAGCGCACGCTCATGGAGTTGCTCCACGACGACGACATTGACCCCGCGCCACTCGTGGGCAAGCGCGTCGCCGTCATCGGCTTCGGCAATCAGGGCCGCGCCCAGTCGCTTAACCTCAATGACAGTGGCATCGACCTCGTCGTAGGCCTGCGCCACGGCTCAACGAGTGAGGCGGCGGCGCGAGGCGCCGGCCTCGAGGTCGCACCGATCGAACATGCCGTCACCGGCGCCGACCTCGTTATGATGCTGGCTCCCGACGAAATGCTGGGCGGCATCTATGGTGAGATCAAACCA
>DATFEO010000175.1:0-4521 GCA_035250985.1 Sphingomicrobium sp.
GCTGAGGCAAAAGCATCTCGCCGGACTTGCTTAGCTCTTGCGCTGCCCGCCGCTGGGCTGGATGAAAGCGCTCGTGAAGCGGTTACTCGCCTGGGTGCTGGGAGCGGGCTTGCTGGTGCTGCCGGCGTCCGCGCCGGCGCAGTTCGTTCAGCCGCCCGCCTCGCGGATAGCGGAGGACCATCGCCGCATCACCGCGGCCCTCGACGAACTGAAAGCCCAGCGGCCGGGAATCGTCGATGCCTATGTAATCGTTGCGGCGCTGGACACCGACCCGGTGTTCGGTCGTGAGGCGCGGGAGGCCGGCCGCGTCCTCGCCAGGCGCTTCGACGCGGAAGGCAGGACTATCGTCCTGGCCGAGGACGAAGGCGGCAGCCGTGCCAACGCGGCGGGAACGCCGCAACACCTGGAACTGGCGCTCGCACGCGCGGCGGCGCTGATGGATCGGAAGGAGGACGTCCTCGTCCTCTATGCGACGAGCCACGGGATGCCGCGGGCGGGGCTCAATTACGAGGATCCGTCGCGCGGGATCGGCATCATCGCTCCGGCCCAGCTCGCCGCAACGCTTGCCCAGCAGGGCTTCGAGAACAGGCTGATCATTCTCCAGGCTTGCTTTTCGGGACAGTTCATCCCGCTGCTGGCGACGACGCGGACGGTCGTCGCCACGGCCGCCTCGACAATGAATCCGTCCTTCGGCTGTTCGGCTGGCAATGATTGGACATTTTTCGGCCATGCCTTGATCAACCGGGCGATGCGCATTCCCGACAGCTTCGTCCGCCAGTTTCGGCGGGCCCTGGTCATGATCCACGGCTGGGAGCAGGAGCTGGAGATCGAACCGTCGAACCCGCAGATCAGCGTGGGCAGCGACACGGCTGGCTGGCTGGCCGCGCTCGATGCCCGCGCTCCGAAAACGGAATCTGCGCCGGTCGGCAGGCCGCCTTCAGAATTGACCGAGCAGGATTGATGCGCACCTTTTTCCGGCCCACCGGATTTGTCGATTCGCCATTCGGTCACGATGGCAAGGTCGCGCGGCTGGCCGGCGGCCTCGTCTGGTTCAGCCAGGTCGAGGCGATAAGCTGGGATGGGCAGAAGCGGACCGCGACGGACCTGATCAGCGTCGAGCGCATGTCCGATTGGATCGCCGATCGCCCGGACGACGAGCGGCTTGCCTGGGACCGGCTGACAGCGCCTCGCCCGCCGCTTCAGCTGGGCGAGCGCACGGTGCGCCTCGACCAGCCCCAGGTCATGGGGATCGTCAACGCCACGCCCGACAGCTTTTCCGACGGCGGCCAATTCGCCGATGCCGGGAGCGCAGTGGAGGCCGGTGCCGGCATGGCCGCGGCGGGCGCGGCGATCGTCGACGTCGGCGGTGAATCCACGCGTCCCGGCGCTCAAACGATTTGGGAAGGCGATGAAATCGAGCGGGTCGTGCCGATCATCCGCCAGCTTGCGGCGGGGGGCGTCGCCGTCTCTGCCGACACCCGCAAGGCTGCCGTCATGGAAGCGGCGCTTGGCGCGGGTGCTCGCCTGGTCAATGACGTCTCGGCACTGACTTTCGACGTCCGCTCGGCAGGAGTCATCGCTGGCTCTGGAGTACCGGTCGTGCTGATGCATCACCAGGGCGACCCGCAGACCATGCAGGACAACCCGCGCTACGATGATGTGCTGGTCGAAATCTATGAGTGGCTCGAAGAGAGGATAGCCTCCGCCGAGGACGCCGGTATCGCCCGCGACAAGATCCTGGTCGATCCTGGCTTCGGCTTCGGCAAGGCTGTCGCGCACAACCTCGAGCTCATGAACGGCCTGGCCCTGTTTCATTCGCTCGGTTGTCCGTTGGTGGTCGGCGCCAGCCGCAAGCGGACCATCGGTGCGCTGTCCAACGAAGCGCCCGCCGACCAGCGCCTCGGAGGTTCGATCGCTTTCGCGTTGAAAGCCGTCGAGCAGGGGGCGCAGCTCGTCCGGGTCCATGACGTGCCGGAAACCCTGCAGGCGCTTAAGGTCTGGCGGGGCCTCCGCGACCAGGCTCTAACGCCGAGGCCCTAGGCCGCAGTGTCGATGCCGAGCTCGCCCAGCTTGCGGTAAAGCGTCGAGCGGCCGATCCCGAGGCGGCGCGCGACCTCGGTCATGCGACCGCGATAATGGCCGATGGCGAGCCGGATGATGTCGGCCTCGAGTTCTTCCATCGACCGGACGTGGCCATCCGGCCGGTACAGGGTCAGCTGCGGCCCTCCCAGGGCGGCGTCGGCGCTTGCCTTGGTGATATCGGGCGAATGGTCGCTCTTGCGGCCGGTGAAGCGTGACTGGACGGCGATGTGCGGGAAATGATCGGCCGTCAGCGACGTGCCGTCGCATTGCAATGCCGCGCGGAAGAGCACGCCGGCGAGCTGGCGGACGTTGCCGGGCCAGCCGTAGCGCATCAGCACCGCCAGGGCGTCATTGCCGATCGACAGCGGCTTCATGCCACGGTGCTCGGCAATGCGGCCGAGCAGGTGGCGGGCAAGGGCCGGGATGTCGCTGGCCCGGTCGCGCAGCGCTGGAAGGGTCACGCAGGTCGTGCCGACGCGCTCGGCAAGGCGTGAATCGAAGCCCTCCGGGAGCGCCCGGCTCGACGTCGCGATCAGGCGAACGTCGACGGAATTGGAGCCGTTGCAGCCGACCGGACGAACCTCGCCGGTCGCCAGCACGCGGTCGAGGCTCGCCTGGGTCTCGGCCGGAAGCTCACCAATCTCGTCGAGGAGCAGGGTGCCGGTATCGGCCTGGACGATGCTCCCGACTTTCTCGGCGAAAGCTCCGGGGAAGGCGCCGGCCACGTGTCCGAACAAGGTGCTGTCGATGATGTTGGCGGCGACCGCCTTGCAGTCGACCTGGACGATTGGTCCGCGCGCCCGCAGCGAGGCGGCATGAATGGCGCGGGCAAAGGTTTCCTTGCCCGTGCCGGGCTCGCCGACGATGAGGATCGGCAGGCGGTTGCGGGCCGCCTTGGCGGCGACCGCCAGCGCGGCGCGAAATTCGGGCGCGGCACCGACCAGCTCCTCGAGCGCCAGGTCAGGCGCGAGCTTCTCGGACAGCGGCGCCAGCTCGCCGACGGCGCGGCGGCGGTCGCGATGCGCGCTCAGCGCTTCCAACAGCCGCTCGGGCGCGACGGGCTTGGCAAGGAAATCGCTGGCTCCGGCGCGCATGGCGTCGACGGCGAGAGTGACCGAACCGCCGTCGGCCAGCACGATGACCGGCAGGTCCGGGCGCACGGCGCGCATGGCGGCGATCAGCCCTGGACCCGTCTGCTCGTCCCAGCTCGACAGAAGGGACGCGCGAACCTCGCGCCCGTGCGGCCCCTGCAGCAGCCCGGCGGCGGATTCGGCGCAGGCGGCGCTGACGACGCTCCAGCCGGCGCGCGAAGCCGTCGCCGAGACGAGCCGCCGCTCGGCGGGATCGGCATCGACCAGCAGCAGTGAGCGGAGAACTTCCTCGCGCATCGGCACTTCACCTCGTCCGGAGCCGCCAACTTACGCCCGCAAGGGTAAAGGCGCGCTTAAAGCCGTCCGAAAAGCGCTTGGGGCTGGCGCTCGCCGTTGTTAAGACCGCGGCCGAAACCGCAATTCCTTCAAGGGGACGAACATGGTCAACTTCCCGGATGCCGAAGGCGGGCATGACTCCAACTTCCCGGTGCATGTGCGCAATTATTTAAGCTTCATGACATTCCTGAAGTGGACCATCATCCTGGTCGCGATCATCACCGCGATCGTTCTCTACGTCATCTCCAACTGACGCCTGCCAATGAAGATCGCGGTCCTCCGTGAAGCAGCCGGCGAAGCCCGCGTCGCCGCCATCCCCGAAACGGTGAAGAAATTCATTGCCCTGGGGGCCGAGGTCGCGGTCGAATCAGGGGCCGGCGAGAAGGCGGGGGTCAGCGACAAGGATTACAAGGATGCCGGCGCCAGCGTTGCCGGCCGCGCGGCCGCCTTGAAGGGCGCGGGCATCATCCTGTGCATCGCCGGGCCCGACCCCGCCACCTTGAAGGGCGCCGAGAAAGGCGCCTTGCTGGTCGGCGCTCTCGACCCCTCCCGCCGGGCCGAGGACATCGCCGCTTATTCCAGGGCGGGCCTCGATCCATTGGCGATGGAGAAGATGCCGCGCATCACCCGCGCCCAGTCGATGGATATATTGTCCTCGCAGTCGAACCTGGCGGGCTACAAGGCGGTCGTCGATGCGGCCAGCGCCTACGGCCGGGCATTCCCGATGATGATGACCGCGGCCGGTACGATCAGCGCCGCCAAGGTCTTCGTCATGGGTGTCGGCGTTGCCGGATTGCAGGCGATCGCCACCGCCCGCCGGCTGGGGGCGCAGGTCAGTGCCACCGACGTGCGCTCCGCGACCAGGGAGCAGATCCAGTCGCTGGGCGCCAAGCCGATCTTCGTCGAGGGAGTCGCCGGAATAGAGGGCGAAGGGAAGGGCGGCTACGCCAGCGAGACCAGCGCCGAATATCAGGCGGCACAAGCCGAGCTGGTGTCGGGGCACATCGCCAAG
>DATFEO010000108.1:0-2083 GCA_035250985.1 Sphingomicrobium sp.
TGCCCGGCCTCCACATGAATGGACTGCAGGGCGGCCCCGCGGTTCCTGCCCTGAAACCGCATCCGGCGGTTCAGCCGCCGTTCAGGTCCCGCACCCAAGAAAAAGGCCCGCGGTTGGCGGGCCTTGTTCCTGCCGCGGAGCTCGGCCTCGGCTATTCGCCGGGTGGCGGCGGTTCCGCGATGAACCCCACCTTGCGCATGCCCCCTCGTTGCAGGATGGCCAGCGTGTCGGCCACGGCTTCGTAGCGCGTACGCTTGTCGGCCCGGATGTGGACCTCGGGCTGGGGATCCTTCACCGCCTCGGCCAGCACGTAGTTGAGAAGCTGCGACTTGTCCACGCTGTTCTCGTTCCAGTAGATCGAGCCGTCGAAGTCGATCGAGAGATTGATGTTCTCCGGCTTGGTCTCGGTCGGGCGGTTCACTTCCTTCGGAAGGTCGATCTTCACCGCCTGGGTCATGACCGGCACCGTGATGATCATGATGATCAGCAGCACCAGCATGACGTCCACGAGCGGAATGACGTTGGGCTCGACCATCGGGTCGCCCTCGCTGTGACCGACCTGGATCGCCACGGCTTACTTCCCCGAGACGCGCGATCCGGCGAGCAGCGCAGCCTCGACGTCGTGCGCGAAGTAGTTCGCGCGCTCCATCAGGGACTTGTTGCCGCGCAGCAGCCCGTTGAAGCCGAGCACCGCCGGCACCGCCACCGCGAGGCCGAGCGCCGTCATGATGAGCGCCTCGCCGATCGGGCCGGCGACCTTGTCGAGCGACGCCTGGCCCGCGATCGAGATGCTGATCAGCGCGTTATAGATGCCCCAGACCGTGCCGAACAGGCCGACGAACGGCGCCGTCGCGCCGACCGAGGCCAGCACGACCATGCCGCTCTGCAGGCTGGACTGCAGCATCGTCGTGCGCTTGTCG
Organism: Sphingomicrobium sp.; assembly: GCA_035250985.1. Lineage (GTDB taxonomy): Bacteria > Pseudomonadota > Alphaproteobacteria > Sphingomonadales > Sphingomonadaceae > Sphingomicrobium. Next base: position 921 of record DATFEO010000108.1, read on the forward strand.
ATGTGGGTCCGCACCCAGTCGCCAAGCTCGATGTTGCTGGTGACGTCGCGCGCAGTGCTCTTGCGGTGATGCTCGACCGCCTGCACGCCGTCCTGCGCAATGTCGCGGAAGGGGTTGATCTTGCCCTTCAGCTTGCCGATGCCTTCGTGCATCGAGCCTGCCGACCAGAAATTCTTCTCCGCCTCCGCGGCCACTTTTCGCAGCATGCGCTGGTCGAGCCACTTGTTGATCATGACGAGCCATGACCAGAGCGACATCACGATCAGGATGACGAAAACGCCCTTGCCGACATAGTCGCTTTGCGTCCAAAGCGCTTCGATGCCGTACGGGTTGTCGGTTACTGTGGTTTCACCAGCCATTCTGCAATCCCTCTAACGGAAACTATGCTCCGGAAAGTCGACGCCGCCAAGCCGCGGCCCTGCGCCTCGCCGGTCCTGGACAATCCTGCGCGTCACTCCAGCTTGAAGACGATCGGTATCGAGACCTGAGAGTCGACCGGTTGGCCGTCGCGCTTGCCCGGCTCGAACGGCAGGCGCCGCACCACGCACTCGACGGCGGCGTCGAGGCGCTGGAAGCCGCTGCTCTGCGTCACGTTGACCGAGCCCGCCTTGCCGTCCGCGCCGACGGTGATGGTCGCCACCACGCGCCCCTCTTCGCTGAGGCGCCGCGACGCCGACGGATAGCAGGCGGAGATGGCGGCGCTGATGCGGTCGCCGCGCGAGCGAATTCGGGCCGGCGTGATCTGCACCTGCCGGGCCGGCGCCGGGGGCTGCTGGCGCGGCGTTTCCTGGACCTTTGCGGTGATTGCCGTGGTCGGGCCCTCGAAGGTCGGCAACTCGATCAGCGGCGGCGGAACGGTGGGCGGTGGCACATCGACTGGCGGTGGCGGCGGCGGCTCGTCGAGATTCTCGGGCGGCGGCGGTGGCGGCGGCAAATCCATGATCGAAAAATCCTGGACGAGCTGGATTCCGGACCGCACGAGGCCCTTCTTGAGAGCCCAGAAAAAAACCAGGTGAAGGACCACGATGCCGACGAAGACGGCCGTCGTGCGAGAGCCTCCCGCGGAATAAGTAGTCGCCATACCGGACCTGTCTCACCTCGTCCGTGCTAGCCGGTCGCGCGCCCGGCATCCGGGCCAGCGCCCCGCCAAATTCTTCTCGAAG
>DATFEO010000012.1:0-3387 GCA_035250985.1 Sphingomicrobium sp.
ATTGGCCCGGGCGACGCTGACGTTGCCGGTCTCCAGGGGCTGCCGCAGCGAATCAAGCACCGCCCGCTGGAACTCCGGCAGCTCGTCAAGGAACAGCACGCCGAGGTGCGCCAGGCTGATCTCGCCAGGCCGAACCTTGAGTCCACCGCCGACCAGGGCCGGCATCGAGGCCGAATGGTGCGGCGCGCGGAACGGCCGCCGGCGGACCATGCGCCCGCCGTTCAGCTCGCCCGCGACCGAGGCGACCATCGACACTTCCAGCGCCTCAGACGGCTCGAGCGGCGGCAGGATGCCCGGCAGGCAGGCGGCAAGCAGCGACTTGCCGGCGCCGGGCGGCCCGCTCATTAGCAAATTATGGCCCCCAGCGGCCGCGATCTCCAGCGCTCGTTTCGCGGTCTCCTGGCCTTTGACCTGCCTCAGGTCCGGGCCCCCGTACAGCGGCTCGGCTTCGCCCGGCTGCGCTGCCTGCAGCAGGCTCGTCCCTTTGAGGTGCGCCAGCAGCGCCAAGAGGTCGGGCGCGGCCAGCACCTCGACGTCGCCCGCCCAGGCGGCCTCGGCTCCCTGGCCCGCCGGACAGATCAGTCCCTTGGCCTCGCCGGATGCATGCAGCGCCGCGAGGAGAACGCCTGGCGATGAGGCGATCCTGCCGTCCAGTCCCAACTCACCCACTGCGATATAATGGGCAAGCCCTTCGGCGTCGGTTGCGCCGATCGCCGCAAGCAGCCCGAGCGCGATCGGCAAATCGAAGTGGGAACCTTCCTTCGGCAAGTCGGCTGGCGACAGGTTGACGGTGATGCGCTTGGGCGGCAGCGCGAGACCGATGGAGGCGAGCGCTGCCCGCACCCGCTCGCGGCTCTCGCGCACCGCATTGTCAGGCAGGCCGACGATGACGAATGCCGGCAGGCCGGATGCGAGCTGCACCTGCACCTCGACGGCGCGGGCCTCGAGGCCAAGGTAGGCGACGGTGGAGACGATCGCGACCATCTACGGCCGCTTTCCTGCAACGACACTGACCGGCGGCAATGACCCCCCTAGCTCGGCACAGCCGATGCTAGCGCCGCGGGCGGCGTAAGCAAGCACTTGCCGTGCAGCGCGCCGCGACCCACATCCGGGTGATGTTCACCCGCAGGCAGTGGCGTTGGTTCATCGACCATCCGGTGACGGAATGGTCCATCTTCGCCGTCGGCGTGATCCTAATTATCCTGTCGCCGGTTGCGGGCGTCATCCCCGGCCCGGGCGGCATTTTCGTTTTCGCCATCGGGCTCGCCCTCGTGCTGAAGACCAGCATGTGGGCCAAGCGACGCTACGTAAGGTTCAAGCGCTGGCAGCCAAAGGCTGGCCGATGGGCCGATTGGGGCCTGCGGAGGCGGAGCGCCCGGCGCCGCGAAGCCATGCGCAAGGAACGCGAGTTCGATGCACCGCCGCCGAGCACGCCCGAAACGACGGTCACGGTGTCGGAAATCCTCGGCGGGACCGCCGAAGAGGGCGCAAGGAGCAAATCCGGCGCCGCCGGAGATTGACTTTGGCGGCTCGTCCCTCTATCGGCGCCCTCAACAGCGGCCGCCCCTTGGCGGCTCTTTTTTCTTATATTCGAGGCATGAGCGATGAAGCGCACTTTCCAGCCGAGCAATCTGGTCCGCAAGCGGCGGCACGGGTTCCGCAGCCGCATGGCGACGGTCGGCGGCCGAAAGGTGCTGAACTCGCGTCGCGCCCGCGGCCGCAAGCGTCTAAGCGCCTAACCACGCTCCGGAAGCGTTCGGACTTCCTCGCCGCCAACCGCGGCATCCGCATTCCCACGCCGGGCTTTGTCCTGCTCGTGCGCAAGCGCGACGACGGCAATGATGAACTGCGCGTCGGCTTCACGGTCACCAGGAAGATCGGCAATGCGGTCGTCCGCAATCGGATGCGGCGGCGCTTCCGCGAACTCGCGCGGGAAGTCCTGCCAGCCCGGGGCCTGCCCGGCACCGACCACGTCCTGATCGGCCGCGAAGGCGGCATCGAACGTGACTATGGCCTGCTCCGCCAGGAACTTGGCAAGGCGCTCGACAAGGCACGCCGGTGATCGCGAAGCTGCTCATCGGCATCGCCCGCGGCTGGCAATTGGGGCCATCGAGGATCCTCCCGCCCTCATGCCGCTACCAGCCAAGCTGTTCGGCCTATGCGATCACCGCAATCTCGCGCTATGGGGCCGCGCGGGGCAGCTGGCTTGCCCTGAAACGCATCTTCCGCTGCCACCCCTGGGGCGGCCAGGGGTACGACCCGGTTCCCTGAAGCTTAATGAGGATCTGACCGCTTGAACGACAATCGCAACATGATCCTCGCGGTCGTGCTCAGCCTCATCGTGCTGGTCGGCTGGAGCTATTTGGCCGAATACTGGTTCCCGGTTTCGCAACCGCAGACCCAGCAAGTGGAAAACGGCAAGGTCCAGCCGGCGCCGCCGCCGGCCACCTCACCGGCTGCGCCCGCGGCCTTGCGTTCCCGCGCGGCCGTCATCTCTTCCACGCCGCGGGTTCGCTTTCAGACGCCATCGATCAGCGGGTCCATCAATTTGCACGGCGCCCGTATCGACGACCTTGTCATGCTGAAGCAGCGGTCGACCGTGGATCCCAACTCGCCGCCGGTTCCCCTGCTATCACCGCAGGGTGCCCGTGCCGCGTCCTTCATCGGTTTCGGCTGGAACGGCGACGGCATCTCCCTGCCTGGACCCGACACGCTCTGGCAATCCAGCAGCCCGAGACTTGCACCCGGCAGGCCGGTGACGCTTAGCTGGACAAGTCCGGCAGGGCTTCGATTCGAAATCAACGTCGCGGTTGACGACCAATATCTCTTCACGGTGACGCAGCGCGTTACCAATGCCGGCGCCGCTCCGGTCGCGATCAGGCCCTACGCGTACGCCAGCCGCGCCGGCCGCTCGATCGACGTCGATAGCTGGACTGTTCACATCGGCCCGATCCGCGTCGCCAATGGCGAGGCAGATTACGAGGTCGACTGGTCTACCATCCGCGAGGCAGGTCCCGGCGGCCTCAATTTCGACCGCTCGACCGGATGGATCGGCTTCACGGACAAATATTGGCTGACGGCCCTTGCGCCCGCCGGTCCGACGACCAGCGCCTTCCGTCACTCCGCCTCAGGTCCCTACCAGGCCGACGTTGCCGGGGACGAACAGATCGTCAGCCCGGGACAGACGCTGCAATTCCAGACCCGCATCTTTTCCGGAGTGAAGGAGAAGGCCGCCCTCGACCGTTACGACGCTGCCGGCATCGACCAACTATCCAAGGCCATCGACTGGGGCTGGTTCGAATGGTTCATGAGGCCGATCTTCAACCTGTTGAACTGGCTGTTCGGCGTGCTCGGCAATTTCGGACTGGCGATCATCGCGCTGACGAT
>DATFEO010000026.1:0-5544 GCA_035250985.1 Sphingomicrobium sp.
AAATTTCAATCATTGCCGCCCTGACTTTGCCGGTGCCTCCTTCATTCGGCCGAAGGGTCCGATTCGATGACAATCGGTCTCAGATTTTTCGGCACCAGCCCGAGCCGCCCGCGCCGGTTCCAGCGCCACAGCATCAACACCGCGACCATGAGAAGGCCGAGGGCAAGTCCGGTCCACACGCCCTCGCCCTTCCAGCCCACCCAGAAGGCAAGCAAAGCGCCCCCGCCGAGCCCCACCAGCCAATAGCCGATGAAGGCGTAGATCATCGGGATGCGCGTATCCTGCAGGCCGCGCAGCATGGCGGCGCCAATTACCTGCGCGCCATCGGCGAGCTGGAAGATGGCGGCGATTAAGAGGAACTTGACGGCGAGGTCGAGCACCGGGGCATTTTCCGGCCGCGAGGCGTCCAGGAACAAAGACGCTAGCTCACGCGGGAACGACCAGATGGTCAGCGCCGCCAGCGACATGAAGCCGAGCGACATGACGAGGCTCGCCGAGCCCGCCTTGCTGACCCAGGCCGGGTCGCGCGCGCCGTAAGCCAGGCCTACCCGGATGGTCGTCGCCTGGCTGATCCCCAACGGCACCATGAAGGTGATGGCGGCGATCTGCAGGGCGATGGCGTGGGCGGCGACCGAGGTCCGGTCGATGAGTCCCATCAAATAGACCGCGGCGCTGAACACCGTCACCTCGAAGGCGAGCGTGAACGCGATCGGCGTGCCGATGCGGACGATTTCCCCTAGCCGCTTCCAGTCCGGCCGGAACAACCGGCCGAAGACGTAGGTGCGGCGGAAATTGCTGTGAAACTGGATGATGGCGGCGAGCACCAGCGCCCCGAACGTATAGGTGATGGCGCTCGCCAGGCCGGAACCGATGAGACCGAGGCGGGGCAGACCCCAATGGCCGTAGATCAGTACCCAATTGCCGAGCAGGTTGACCAGGACCGCGACCAGGGTGACGGCCAACGCCACGCCCGGCCGTCCGAGGGCGGCGACGAAATAACGCAAGACGACGATCGCCAGCGTCGGGAACATCGCCCATTGCAGGGCGCGCATGAATTCGGCCGAGCGTCGCGAGAGCTCCGCATCCTGGCCGAGCGCCAGCAGGATCGCCTCGCCATGCCAGAGGATGAGCATCGCCGGCAGCGAGAAGAGGAAAGCGGCCCACAGCGCCATGCGGACCGTGCGCCGTACTTCACGCACCGAATGCCTGCGGGCGCCGAGCTCGGCGGCGACGAGCGGCGCGGCGGCGGTCACCAGGCCCTGACCGGTGAACAGGAAAACGCTGTAGAGGTTAACCGCCAGCGCCGAGGCAGCTAGCTCGGTGGCGCCGAGCCGGCCGATCATCAGCACGTCGGTCGAGTAGATGGCCATTTGCGCGAGCTGGGTCAGCACCAGCGGCCAGGCGAGCTCGAAGGTTTCGGCCAGCTCGCGTCGCCAGCTGCGCGGCGGGTCGGGGAACAGGTGGTCGTCGTCGTCGCGCATCGTCAGCGCGACTAGCAGGATCGGCGGTCCCGTCCACTGGGCGCCCGTCGAAAATCAATGGTCGAGCGCGTCGTCCTCCGCTAGCGATTGGAAGAAACGGTTAGAGGACAAAGGCATGCGTTTCCTCGGTGCAATCTGGAAATTGCTGGTCGGCATAAAGGACGCACTCGTCCTCATCTTCATGCTGCTGTTCTTTGGCTTCCTCTACATTGGCCTATCGGCGCGACCGAACCCGGTCGGCGAAGGCGTGCTGGTCGTCGACCTCGACGGCGCGGTGGTCGAGCAGCCGTCAGCCCCCGACACCGCCGAGCTAATCACCGGCAGCAGCCGCTTGCAGGAATATCGGCTGCGCGACCTGGTGGCGGCGCTCGACGCGGCGAAGGACGATAAGCGCATCAAGGCGGTGGCGCTCGATCTCGACGGCTTCGTTGGCGGCGGCCAGACGGCGCTCGGCGACCTCGGCGCGGCACTCGACCGGGTGCGCAAGGCCGGCAAGCCCGTGGTCGCCTATGCCGCCGGCTATGCCGACGACGGCTACCAGCTCGCCGCGCACGCATCCGAGGTCTGGATGCATCCATTGGGAGCGGTCGCAATCGCCGGCCCGGGCGGCCAACAGCTCTATTACAAGGGGCTACTCGACAAATTGGGCGTGACCGCCAACGTCTATCGCGTCGGCACCTACAAGGCGGCGGTCGAGCCTTTCACCCGCAGCGACATGTCACCCGAAGCGCGCGAGAATTTGCAGTCGCTCGCCGGGGCGCTGCTGGAAACCTGGCGCACTGACGTGATCAAGGCGCGCCCCGCCGCGGCGGTCGACTCCTATATGCGCGATCCGGTGGCGGCGGTCGGCAGCGCCGGCGATCTCGGCAAGGCGGCGCTCGCGGCCAGGCTGGTCGACAAGCTGGGCGAGCGGCGCGCGTTCGAGGACCGGCTCGGCGAGCTCGGCGGCAAAGACGCCGGTCAGCACGGCGGCTATCGTTCGGTTGAACTCGACGATTATCTGGCCGACGCCGTCGACATCGACCCGGCGGGCCCGATCGGGGTCGTCACCGTCGCCGGCGAGATCGTCGACGGCAAGGGACCCCTCGGCACGGCGGCCGGCGACAGCATCGCCGAGGCAATCGAGAAGGGCTTGCGAGCGCGCGACCTCAAGGCGCTTGTGGTCCGCGTGGACTCGCCGGGCGGTTCGGTGCTCGCCTCCGAACGCATCCGCCAAGCCTTGCTCGCAGCCCGGGCCCGCAAGATCCCGGTCGTGGTCTCCATGGGCAATGTCGCCGCCTCCGGCGGCTATTGGGTCTCCACCGCCGGCGACTTCGTCTACGCAGAGCCTTCGACCATCACCGGCTCCATCGGCGTGTTCGGCATATTGCCGAGCTTCGAGGGGACCATGACCAAACTCGGGCTGGGCGCCGACGGGGTGAAGACGACGCCGCTGTCGGGCGAGCCCGACCTGTTCCACGGACCGAGTCCCGCTGCAGACGCCTTGATCCAGGCCGGGGTGGAAGGCGTCTACCGCAACTTCCTCGCCATCGTCGCCAAGTCACGGAACAAGAGCCCGGCCGACATCGACCGCATCGCCCAGGGCCGCGTTTGGGACGGCGGCACGGCGCGCCAGCTGGGCCTGGTCGACGGCTTCGGGGGGATGGACGAGGCGATCGCCAAGGCGGCCGAACTGGCCAAGCTCGGCGACGAACGCGGCGTCCGCTACCTCGAGCGTCCTCGTAGCTTCACCGAGCAACTGCTGGGGATGCTGGCCGGCGAAGACGAACTGGAGGCCGAGCCCGCCGATGCGCTGGCGACCCTGGCACCGGCGCCGGAATGGCGGCTGCGGACGGCGCTCGCCGAGCTCCGCTCGATCCTGTCCGGCCCGTCGATCCAGGTCCGCTGCCTGGAATGCGGGCCGGCCGTAGCCACCATCCCGGTGCGCGCCGAGGCTGGCCTTACAGAGGCGCTGCTGGGATGGCTGACGCGCTGATCCGGCTGACAACACCTGCCGACGCGGCGGCCATCGCCGGAATTTACGGCCCATATGTCACCGACACACCGGTCAGCTTCGAGGAGGAGCCGCCCGGAATGGAGGAGATGGCGCGGCGCATGGCGGGCGACGGAAACGGACTTTACCCTTGGCTGGTGGCCGAGGCCGAGGGACGTGTCGTTGGATTCGCCTCCTCATCGCCGTTCCGAGCCCGCCCCGCCTATCGCTGGACGGTCGAGACGGGCGTGTACCTCGATCCGCAAGCGCATGGCCGAGGTCTTGGCCGTGCGCTCATGGAGCAGATGCTGGAGTTGCTGACCCGCCAGGGGTTCACGACGGTCGTGGCCGGCATCACTCTGCCAAATCAGCCGAGCGTCGCGCTGCACGAGAAGCTGGGCTTCGTGCCGACCGCCATCTACCGCGACACCGGCTTCAAGCTCGGCGAATGGCGGACCGTCCAGGTCTTCGCCCGCGAACTCGCGCCGCGCTCTACTCCACCCGCGGAAATCCGCCCTTTCGCCGACGTTTCGTAACCATCGGCAGCAGAATCAGGGCCAGGATAACGCTGACCAGGGAAATCAAGGCGAAGCCGACGATCCACGGGTTGTGCGTGTCCTCGCGTCCCGCCGGGTCCATGATATGCAGGCCCCACATGAAATCGTAGAAGCGCCACCAGCTGGTCCGCCGCGCAACCACCTCGCCGGAGCCGGCATCGACGTAAAAATTGGTGCCGTCGCTCATCCGGACCTGCCAGGCCTCGATCGGCCGACGAAGGTCGAGTGGCGGACGGTCGCGGTCGGTGCGGGTCACGGAAGCGACCCTGGCATCGCCCGTATAGCGCGCCGCGACTTCGCCCGCCGCGTCGGCGGCCGACAGGCGCGGCAGCAAGGATCCGGTCTTCGGATCGGCAAGCCGCGTCGTCCCGTCGCCAAGCGTCACCACCCAACGCGGGCCGGCGGCGCGGGGCTGGAGGGTCAAGGAGGACAGAGGAACGGCTTCGAGGCTGGGTGGGATCATGGGCGCGGTCATCCGCATGGGCTCGGCTTCGCTGAGCAAATGGCTGCCGCGCACTTCCTCGATCGGCTTGACCACCATCACCAGCCCGGACAGGGTCCAGAGCAACATCGGGATGGCAATCACCCATCCGAGCCAGACGTGCCAGCGACGCAGCCGTGCGCGATTGATCATGCAGCAAACCCTCCGGTCAGGAAGGGTTTAGAGGCTCATCTTCAAATTGCCACTGCAGGCCTAGACATGGATCGGCTTGCCGGTAACGGCCATCGCCGCTTCCTTGAGCGCTTCCGAATGGGTCGGATGGGCATGGCAGGTGTAGGCGATGTCCTCACTGGTGGCGCCGAACTCCATCGCCTGGGCGGCTTGGGCGATCATCGTGCCGGCAACCGAGGCGATGCACCAGACGCCGAGCACGCGGTCGGTTTTCACGTCAGCGATGACCTTCACGAAGCCGTCGGGCTCGTGGTTGGTCTTGGCGCGCGAATTGGCGAGCATCGGGAACTTGCCGATTTTGACCTCGCCCTGCTCCTTCGCTTGTTCCTCGGTCAGGCCGACGCCGGCGATCTCGGGCATGGTGTAGACCACCGAGGGGATCACATCGTGGTTCACAATGCCGGTCAGGCCGGCGATGTTCTCGGCGACGGCAATGCCCTCGTCCTCGGCCTTGTGGGCCAGCATCGGGCCGGGGATGACGTCGCCGATCGCCCAGACTCCCGCGACTTTTGTGCGGAAATCGTGATCGGTCTCAATCTGGCCGCGGTTGTTGAGCTGCAGGCCGATCGTCTCAAGACCCAGGCCTTCGGTGTTCGGCCGGCGGCCGATGGAAACCAGCACGCAGTCGGCCTCGATGGTTTCGCTGTCGCCACCCTTGGCAGGTTCGACGGTGAGCGTCGCCTTGCCGCCCTTGACCGTGACGCCGGTGACCTTGCTCGCCAGCTTGAACTCGAAGCCCTGCTTCTTGAGGATCTTGTTGGTTTCCTTGCGGACGTCGCCGTCGAATCCGGGCAGGATCTGATCGAGGAATTCGACGCAGGTGACCTTGGCGCCGAGGCGCCGCCAGACCGAGCCAAGCTC
>DATFEO010000027.1:0-3322 GCA_035250985.1 Sphingomicrobium sp.
ATTGGGAGGGGCAGGGGCTGTTCCGTCCGGAGCGGAGCAATGCCGAGCCCTTCACCATCGTCATGCCGCCGCCGAACGTTACCGGATCGCTGCACATCGGCCATGCGCTCGACAATACGCTGCAGGACATTTTGATCCGGCACGCGCGGATGCAGGGCAAGGATTCGATGTGGGTAGTCGGCATGGACCATGCCGGCATCGCCACCCAGATGGTGGTCGAGCGCAACCTCGATTCACAAGGATTGAAGCGAGCAGAGGTCGGCCGCGAGGCCTTCCTCGACCATGTGTGGGAGTGGAAGGCTCAGTCGGGCGGACAGATTACCCGCCAGCTCCGCCGCCTCGGTGCCAGCTGCGACTGGGCCAACGAGCGCTTCACCATGGACGCGGGCTTCGCCAATGCAGTCGTCCATGTGTTCGTCGAGCTCTTCAAGCGCGGGCTCGCCTACCGCGACAAGCGCCTCGTCAACTGGGACCCCAAATTCCAGACCGCGATCAGCGACCTCGAGGTCGAGACGCGCGAAGTTCAGGGCCATTTCTGGCACCTCAAATATCCGCTGGCCGATGGGTCGGGCGCAATCCATGTCGCGACGACCCGGCCCGAGACGATGTTGGCCGACATGGCGGTGGCGGTGCATCCCGACGACGAGCGTTACGCCGCGCTGGTCGGCAAGATGCTCAAGCACCCGATCACCGGCCGGCTGATCCCGATCGTCGCCGACGAACATGCGGATCCGGAGCTTGGCTCGGGCGCGGTCAAGATCACGCCGGGCCATGACTTCAACGACTTCGAAGTCGGCAAAAGGGCCGGCATCAAACCAGCCGACATGCTCAACATGCTCGATGCGCAGGCGCGGGTTGTCCAGACGCAGGACGGGCTGATCCCCGCCGAGCTCGTCGGCCTCACCCGCGAGGAGGCGCGCAGCCGCGTCGTTGACCTGCTTGAGGCCGAAGGCGCGCTGGAGAAGGTCGAGGACCGCGTCATACCGACGCCCTTCGGCGACCGCTCCGGCGTCGTCATCGAGCCATGGCTGACCGACCAATGGTATGTGAACGTCAAGCCGCTGGCCGAGCGGGTCATAGCTGCGACCCGCGCCGGCGAAATCAGGATAGTGCCCGAAACCTGGTCGAAGACCTGGTTCAACTGGCTGGAGAACATCCAGCCCTGGTGCGTGTCACGCCAGCTCTGGTGGGGCCATCGCATCCCAGCCTGGTTTGACGATGCCGGCAATGTTTTTGTCGCTGAAACATTTCAGGCCGCACAAGAACAGGCCGGCGAAGGGGTTTCACTCCGTCAGGACGAAGACGTTCTCGACACCTGGTTCTCGTCCGCCCTCTGGCCGTTCGCGACCTTGGGATGGCCGGAGGAGACGGAAGAACTCAAGCGCCATTATCCGAACGACGTCCTCATCTCGGGCTTCGACATCATATTCTTCTGGGACACCCGCATGGCGATGCAGGGGCTGGAGTTCATGGGCGAGGTGCCGTGGCGCACGCTCTACCTCCATGGCCTGGTCCGCGACGCCCAGGGCCAGAAAATGTCCAAATCCAAGGGCAACACCGTCGACCCCCTGGGCCTGATCGACAAATATGGCGCCGACGCGCTGCGCTTCACGCTGGCGGCGATGGAAAGCCAGGGCCGCGACATCAAGCTCGATGAGAAGCGCGTCGAAGGCTATCGCAACTTCGCCACCAAGCTGTGGAACGCCGCTCGCTTCCTGCAGATGAACGGCGTCGGTGCCTCGCAGAGCATCGCCGCTCCGGAAGCAAAGCTGCCCGTCAACCGCTGGATCATCGGCGAGGTCGTCGAGACTCTGGCGAAGCTCGACAAGGCCTTCGCCGAACTGCGCTTCGACGACATGGCGGACGCCATCTACCATTTCACCTGGGGCACCTTCTGCGATTGGTATGTGGAGCTCATCAAAGGCGCATTCGACGATGAAACCCGCGCTGTCGCCGCCTGGGCCTTCGACCAGATCCTGGTCATGCTGCACCCATTCATGCCATTCGTCACCGAAGAGCTGTGGCACGCGATGGGCGAACGCCCGTACGGCCTCATCGTCGCCAAATGGCCGGAGCCGGACGCGAATGTGGACCGCCATGCCGAGATGGCAATTGGCGGCCTTGTCCGAGTCATCGATCAGGCGCGGGCGATGCGCGCCGAGCTTAACATCCCGTGGAGCGCGACGCTCGAGCCGCACGTTATCGGCGGCGACCCGTCGATGCTAGATCGACTTGGGAACAGCGCGATCCTGTCGCGCATGGCGAAGCTTGGCGCGCCTGTCAGTGCAGACTCAGTCCCTTCAGGTTCCGCGCAGATCGTCGTCGACGGAGTGACGATTGCCTTTCCGCTCGAAGGTGCGATCGACCTCGATGCCGAGAAAGCGCGGCTCTCCAAAGCGGCCTCCACCGCCGAGAAGGAGCGTGACAGCCTGGCCGCGCGGCTCGCCAACCCGGCCTTCGCCGAGCGTGCCAAGCCGGAGGCGGTCGAAAAGGCCCGCGCCGACCATGAAGCGAAGGCGGCCGAAGCGGAGCGGCTCCGCGCGGCGCTCGAGCGGCTCGGCTAGGCCTCGCGAGGCGCGGCGATCACCACTGCGTCCGGCGCCACCGAGACCGTGATCGGCGTCTTCGTCGCCAATTCACCGTCGATGGTCACCTCCATGACAGGCTCGGTCGAGAGCCGGATTTCCTTGGCGCGGATTTCCGCCTGCCACTGGTCGCGGTGGCGCAGCTTCAGCATGTTGGACAGCCAGCTGCGCATGAGATTGCCCTGGCTCTTGCCGGTGACGACCTGGACAACGATCTCGCCGCTGTCCATCTCGGCACCCTCGACCAGTTCGACACCCCCGAAATAACCGCCGTTCGCGATCCGCACTTCCGTCGCCCAGACGGTCGACTGCGCATGGCCATAATCGATTTTCAGCCGGAAGGACCGGAACCCGAGGCTGACCTTGGCGGCCCACAAGGCATAGCCGGCGCGCCCCAGATACTTCTTCAGTTTGTGCGGGACCGTCTTGGCGATCAACGGCGCCAGGCCGATAACGGCGGAGTTGCCGAAATAGTCGCCATCGATGCAGCCGAGGTCGATCAGCCGCGGCATGCCCTTGGCGATGACATCGACAGCTCCGGGAAGGTCCAAAGGAATCCCAAGCGCCCGGGCGAAGCTGTTGGCGGTGCCGAGTGGAAACAAGGCGAAGACGGTCTCATGGTCCTTGAAGAAATCGATGGTGCTTGAAAGCGTCCCGTCGCCGCCGCCGATCACGACCATCGGCGCCTCGTCGACCGCTTTGCGCACGACCTCGCCGAGGCGTTTCGGGTTTTTGAC
>DATFEO010000029.1:0-2120 GCA_035250985.1 Sphingomicrobium sp.
CGCTCGGCGAGCTTCAAGTCGGCTGTCGGGGCGACAATCATCGCATTATTCCCGCCCAGCTCCAGCAGGGATCGGCCGAAGCGCTGCGCAATACGCGGACCAACGGTGCGGCCCATGGCCGTCGACCCGGTCGCCGACAAAAGGGCGATGCGTGGGTCGTCGACCAGCGCCTCGCCAACATCCCGGCCACCCTGCACTACCTGAAGCAGGCCGTCGGGCGCATCGCCGAACCTGGTTAGCGCGCGCCTGGCCAGCGCCATGACCGCAGCGCCGCATAATGGCGTCTTCTCGCTGGGCTTCCAGATGACAGGATCGCCGCACACCAGGGCCAGCGCCGCGTTCCACGCCCAAACGGCCACCGGAAAATTAAAGGCCGTGATGACGCCGACAACCCCAAGCGGGTGCCATTGCTCGATCATGCGATGCCCAGGCCGCTCGCTGGCGATCGTCAGGCCGTAGAGCTGCCGCGACAGGCCGACGGCGAAGTCGCAAATGTCGATCATTTCCTGGACCTCGCCGAGCCCTTCCGAGACGATCTTGCCGGCTTCCAGCGTCACCAGCCGCGCCAACGGCTCCTTGGCGGCGCGCAACTCCTCGCCCAGCAACCGCACCAGCTCGCCGCGCCGCGGTGGCGGGACGAGGCGCCATTTGAGAAAAGCATCCTGGGCATGGGCGCAGGCCGCCTCGACATCGGCCGCACTGGCCGGAGCGACCTTGCCAATGACCTGGCCGTCGATCGGCGATCGGCTTTCCATCGAGCCGGACACCGGCACGCCAAAGGCCGCGAGGATCTGCCCGGCCTCCTCCGTGGGGCTCATGCCGCCAGCTCCCTTGCCTTAGCCAGGGCAGCAACGCCGCGTTCAATCGTCTCGTCCCGCTTGGCGAAGCAGAGGCGGATCATGTGGCGCGGCGGGTCCTGCTCGGCGAATGCCGACAAGGGCACGACGGCAACGCCAGCCTGCTCCACGGCGAGTCTTGCAAAGGCCTCATCATCAAGCGCGATTCCGGAGGCTTTCAGGTCAACGCACTGGAAATAGGTCGAAGCGCTGTCGAGCACAGCATAACCGGCCGAGCGCAGCCCATCCGCCATGCGGTCGCGGGCACGCGCGAAGCGCTGCCGCATCGGTGCGATCCATGCGTCGCCTTCATTGAGGCCGAAGGCGACGGCCGCCTGCAGATTGGGCGCGCTGGCGAAGGTCAGGAACTGGTGGGCGCGGGCGGCCAGGGTCGCCAACCCAGGCGCCGCTACCAGCCAGCCGATCTTCCAGCCAGTCAGCGAGAAAATCTTGCCGGCCGAGCCGCACTTGATCACCCGCTCGGCCATGCCGGGCAGCATCGCGAGCGGCGTGAAGGCTTGGCCGTCCAGCAGGATATGCTCCCAGACTTCGTCGCTGATGACGACCAGGTCATGCTCACGGGCCGCAGCGGCGACCGCTTGGAGCTCCTCTGCGTCGAACAGTCGCCCGGTCGGGTTGTGCGGGTTGTTGAAGATGATCGCGCGCGTCTTCGGCCCGATGGCAGCTTCGAGCGCAGCGCGGTCGAGCCGCCACTCAGGCGGCTGCAGGGCGACTTCGCGTACGCTCGCCCCGGCGCGGCGAACCAGCGGCGCATAGGCATCATAGGCAGGCGTGAGAGCGATCGCCTCATCGCCCGGCTGGAGAGTCGCGAGAATCGCCGCCGCCAGCGCTTCGGTCGCGCCCGAAGTGACGCAGACCTGCTCGGCGGTCAGCTGGACGCCCTGGTGCCGGTTGTAATGGGCGGCGACCGCCTCGCGCAGCACGGGCAGCCCCCGCGACGGCGCATATTGGTTGGAGCCCTCCTTCAACGCCCTCGCCGCGGCATCGAGTATTTCATCGGGCCAGCCGAAATCGGGGAAGCCCTGCCCCAGGTTCACCGCGTTATGGCGCGCGGCGGCAAGGCTCATGCGCTCGAAGACGCTGGTTTCCATCTGCTCGTACAAGGGATTCAAACGATCGCTCCTCGCTCCTTGAGCCCGGCGATTTCGCCAGCGCCATAACCAAGTTCATCGAGGATGGCGTCATTGTCGGCCCCGGCTTTCCGCGGCGGCCCAGGCTCGTCGCACGGCGTTCGCGAATAGCGCGGCGCCGGTCCCGGCTGGA
>DATFEO010000036.1:0-4833 GCA_035250985.1 Sphingomicrobium sp.
GCCTCGGCGACTTCGTCGGTGCTGGTGACCCGGCCGAGGGGGATGTCGGCGACGATCGCCGCGCCGCCGCGGCCCTGCAGATATTCCTCGGTCATCTCCGAGACCGTGAAGCCCGGCGCGACGGCGAAGGCGAGGATGCCCTCGGCCGCATAGGCGCGGGCGATGGTCCTGGTCATGCCGATGATCGCCGACTTGGACGCGGCATAATGCCAGTGGTTCGGCGAATCGCCGCGGAAAGCGGCCCGGCTGGCAACGTTGACGATGCGGCCGGGGATTCCGAGGTCGAGAAAGTGCGAGACGGCGAGCTTCGACAGGTCCGCTGCCGCCTGCAGGTTGATGGTCAGGGTCCGGGACCAGGCGGCGTGCCATTCCTCATCGGTCGCATTGTCGGCCACGGCCTCGTAGATGCCGGCATTGTTGACCAGCGCGTCGATCCGGCCGTCGAGCTCGGCGAGCGCCGTGTCCCAGATGTTCCGGGGAGCCGCGGGGTCGGTGAGATCGCCCGCCACCAGCTCATCGCTGCCCTTGCTTGAATGGCCGACGACCCGATGGCCACGTGCGCGCAGCAGGTCATAGGTGGCGGCGCCGATGCCGCGGCTGGCGCCGGTGAGGAGGATGTTCATGAGCACCGCCTAGCGCGGTGCGGGCCGGTCAGGCAACGCGGCTGGCAAAATCCCTAGCGGCGGCGCGGAAGTCGGTCATCTGCTTGCCGAACTCGCCGAAGCCCTGCTCGACGCTGTCGATGTCCTGGGCGACATTCTCGGTGTCGCTGCGGATGGCGGCGATCGTCGAGCTCATCGAATCGGCGGCGAGAGCGGTCTCGTCGACCGCGGCGGTGATCATCGTCACCGTCTGGGCCTGCAGCTCCATCGCCTCGCGGATGCGGTTGGCGGACGCCTCCACCTCTTCGACCGTGCCCATGATCGAGCCATTGGCTTCGACGGTTTCGCGCGTCGCCTGCTGTATGGCGGTGATCTTGGCGGTGATGTCATCGGTGGCGCGGGCGGTCTGGGCGGCGAGCGTCTTCACCTCCTGGGCGACGACGGCGAAGCCGCGGCCGGCGTCGCCGGCGCGGGCCGCTTCGATGGTGGCGTTGAGCGCCAGCAGATTGGTCTGGCCGGCAATGTCGCGGAT
This sequence comes from Sphingomicrobium sp., assembly GCA_035250985.1. Taxonomy (GTDB): domain Bacteria; phylum Pseudomonadota; class Alphaproteobacteria; order Sphingomonadales; family Sphingomonadaceae; genus Sphingomicrobium. Next base: position 1,135 of record DATFEO010000036.1, read on the forward strand.
CAGGCCGAGGATCGATTCGATCGCCTCGACGTGGCTCGAGAGGGCCTGGCTGACCTTGACGGCGGTTTCGGCCTGGTCGCCGGCCCGGGTGGCGACGCCGGCGGCGACCTCGACCTCGGAACGCGCATCCTCGATGGCGCGAATGAGCCCGGCGGCGGTCTGCGCTGCCTCGCGCATGGCGGTCGCCGATTGCTCGGCGGCGGCGGCAACCTCGCTGGTCTTGCCGAGCATGCCGCGGGCGGCAGCGGCGGTGGCGCTGGTGCGCTGGATGAGTGCCTCGGACTGGCTGACGCCCTTGCCGACGAGGTCGGTCACCTGGCGCTCGAAAGCCTGGGTCTGCTGCCCGCGCGCCTCGGCGGCCTCGTCCGCTTCAAGCAAGGCGACCTGGGCAAGGATGATGTCGGTCTCAAAGGCGGTCAGGCGCTGCAGGATGACCACGCAGTCGAGCAGCTTGTCCGGTTCGGCGGCGAAGCGCTCGAACAGGCGGCCGGTGATGCGGCCGACTAGCTTGTCGCGCTCGGCGATATAGGCCGGGACCGACTGCTTCTCGCGATAGATGCGGCGGCCATATTCGGCGACCGCCTGGATCCAGCCGGCGTCGACCCGCGTCGTGTAATGGGACTCGGCACGCGCAGCGGGCTCATCGCCGAACTGGTCGCGGACCTCGGCCTCAATGATGTCGCCGGCATCGTCCCACAGAGCGCGGAGATCGCGCTCCAGCTTGCCGCCGGCATTGTACACGTCCAGTCGGTTGGTCACCTGGGTATCCGTCAGTGGCTGCAAGGCGGTCATGGGAAGCTTTCCTGGTTGCTCCTACGCGGCGAACTTCGAAACGAACTCGCTGGTCGCCGAACGGAAATCGGCGATCTGCTCGGAAAAGCGGCCGAAGCCCTGCTCGACGCTGTCGATGTCCTGGGCGACATTCTCGGTGTCGCTGCGGATGGCGGCGATCGTCGAGCTCATCGAATCGGCGGCGAGCGCGGTCTCGTCGACGGCGGCGGTGATCATCGTCACCGTCTGGGCCTGCAGCTCCATCGCCTGGCGGATGCGGTCCGCCGAAGCCTCGACCTCCTCGACGGTCGCCTGGATCGAACCGTTGGCCTCGACCGTCTGCTTGGTCGCGGCGGTGATGGCGGTGATCTTGGCGGTGATGTCGTCGGTGGCGCGGGCGGTCTGGGCGGCGAGCGTCTTCACCTCCTGGGCGACGACCGCGAAGCCGCGGCCGGCGTCGCCGGCGCGCGCCGCTTCGATGGTGGCGTTGAGGGCCAGCAGATTGGTCTGGCCGGCAATGTCGCGGATCAGGCCGAGGATCGATTCGATCGCCTCGACATGGCTCGAGAGGGCCTGGCTAACCTTCACGGCCTCTTCGGCCTGGTCGCCGGCCCGGGTGGCGACGCCGGCGGCGACCTCGACCTCGGAGCGGGCGTCCTCGATGGCGCGGATCAGGCCGGCGGCGGTCTGCGCAGCCTCGCGCATCGCGGTCGCCGATTGCTCGGCGGCGGCGGCGACCTCGCTGGTCTTGCCGAGCATGCCGCGGGCGGCGGATGAAGTCGTCGATGCTTGCGCGCGAAGCTGTTCGCTCTCGCTGGTGCATCGCTGGACAACCCCGAGCACCTTCTCGTTGAAGCTGTCCGCCTGGCGTGCCTGGCGTGCGTCGACTTCGGCCTGGCCGATCTCCATCGCGTGATGGACGAAGACGTCGATCTCCACCATCTCGACGTCGCTCAGCGTGCGGGACAGGCGCACCAGCTCCTCTTCGTCCGAAACCATGGCGCGCAAGGCAGCGACGCCGGTCTCGGTCTCGGCGGCGATGCCGGCAAGCAAAGTCGACAGGCTGACATTGGCGGCCAGCGCCTTTTCGACATAGGTGCGGGCGGTCGCGACCCATTGCGGGCTGGCGATCGCCGTGAACTTGTCGCGCAGGTAAGGCAGGATGCGCGTCGCCAGCTCCTCGACCTTTTCGTCGGAAACGGCGTCCTTCACTTCCTCCGACTGGCGGTAGCGGCGCCAGAAGGCGCGCGCGAGGTCGAGCTCGGCCGGGGCCATATAGCGCCACAGCTCGGCCGCGCGTCCGGCGAGGGGGCCGGCGCCCTCGTACATGCGCAAGGCGCGCGCCAGATCGTAAGTAGACCCCGAATTACCCCGCACGCTCGCCATTCCTGCGTTCCTCGACCTGATGAATTGCCGCTTTTCGAGGGCAGCTATGGCGCGCGAATGGTTAAGAGCGAGTTAGGGAGCGCTCCAAACTTGCGCGTTACGCGAGCGCCTCCTAATCGGGCACGGCCATTCCATCGGGAGCAAGCCAAGCGCATGAGCCGCAATCCGGACCGGCCTTTATCGCCGCACCTCAGCATCTGGCGGTGGGGGCCAGGAATGCTCGTCTCGATCCTTCACCGCATCACGGGCAGCGGCCTGTCGGTCGTCGGCCTCGCCGTCCTCACCTGGTGGCTGTGGGCATTGGCCGACGGGCCTGACGCTTACCAGGACTTCGCCGGGCATGCGCAGAGCTGGTACGGACTGGTCGTGCTGGTCGGCCTGACCTGGGCTTTCTGGCAGCATCTCCTTTCTGGCATCCGTCACCTGGTCATGGACATCGGCGCCGGTTTCGAGCTTCGCATCAACAAGCTGTTCGCGGTGCTTACCATCGCCGGGGGGCTCTTCCTGACGGCGCTGACCTGGTTCCTGATCATGGGAGTCAATCAATGAGCGCGCAGGATTTATCGACTCCGCTCGGACGTGTCCGCGCGCTCGGCTCGGCGCATCACGGCGGCGGCCACTGGCTGCGCGAGCGGCTGACCAGCGCTGCGCTGCTGCTGCTGGGCACCTGGTTCCTGGCATCGCTGGTGCTGCTGCCGGCGCTCGACCACAAGACCGTTGCGGACTGGCTGAAGTCGCCAAGCGGCGCCGTGCCGATGGCGCTGTTCGTCATCATCGCCTTCATCCACGCGATCGACGGCCTCAAGGTCGTCGTCGACGATTATGTCCACGACGCCGGCAACAATGCCTTCTTGAACGGCCTGATCCTGTTCGCAGGAATCGGCGCCGCCGCATTGGCCCTGTTCAGCCTTGCCAGGGTCGCGTTCGGAGCGGGCGCATGACCAGCAGCGCGTACCGAGTCATCGATCATACGTATGACGTGGTTGTCGTCGGCGCCGGCGGCGCCGGCCTCCGCGCAACAATGGGCGCGGCCGAAAAGGGGCTGAAGACCGCCAACGTCACCAAAGTGTTCCCGACGCGCAGCCATACGGTCGCGGCGCAGGGCGGCATTGCCGCCAGCCTCGGCAATGCCGGGCCCGACCATTGGACCTGGCACATGTACGACACGGTCAAGGGCTCGGACTGGCTCGGCGACCAGGACGCGATCGAATATCTCTGCCGCGAGGCGCCGGCCGCGGTCTACGAGCTCGAGCATTTCGGCGTGCCGTTCAGCCGCACCAAGGAAGGCCAGATCTACCAGCGCGCCTTCGGCGGCATGATGCAGAACATGGGCGAGGGCCCGCCGGCACAGCGCACCTGCGCCGCGGCCGACCGCACCGGGCACGCCATGCTGCACACGCTCTACCAGCAGAGCCTGCGCTACGACGCCGACTTCTTCATCGAATATTTCGCGCTCGACCTGATCATGGACGGCGATGTCTGCCGCGGCGTCATCGCCCTGTGCATGGACGACGGCAGCCTCCACCGCTTCCGCGCGCAGGC
>DATFEO010000042.1:0-13255 GCA_035250985.1 Sphingomicrobium sp.
GCCGAACATCATCAGCGACGGCCACCACCAGCGGTTGAGGGCGTCCTGCGCCATTTCCTTCTGCTCTGGCGTGCCGGCCGCCATCGCCATCATGATCTCGTAGCCCTGACGCTGGTGGAAGCTTTCTTCCTTGCAGACGCGAACCATCGCGCGGGCATAGGGGCCATAGGAGGTGCGCTGGAGCGGCACCTGGTTCATGATCGCCGCGCCATCTACCAGCCAGCCGATCGCGCCGATGTCGGCCCAAGTGAGCGTCGGATAGTTGAAGATCGTCGAATATTTCGCCTTGCCGCTGTGCAGCGCCTCGATCATCTGCTCGCGGCTGGTGCCAAGCGTCTCGGCGGCGCAATAGAGGTAGAGGCCGTGGCCGCCCTCGTCCTGCACCTTGGCGAGCAGGATCGCCTTGCGCCGCAAGCTGGGCGCACGCGTCAGCCAATTGCCTTCGGGAAGCATGCCGACGATCTCGCTATGCGCATGCTGCGAGATCTGGCGGACGAGCGTCTTGCGATAAGCCTCGGGCATCCAGTCCTTCGGCTCGATGAACTCGTCGGCAGCGACACGCGCCTCGAAGGCTGCGACCATGGCGGGGTCCTCCCGTCCGATCGGCGTGGGTGCGTTTGCGTCAGCCTTGCCAAGTTCGGTTGTGTACATGTGCACGCTCCTGTGACTTACAATGTCTCTTGTATAATTGTCCGTCTGGTCGGTCAATAAATAAATTCACACATTTTCCAGAATAAGTGCAATGCCCTGACCGACGCCGATGCACATGGTGCAGAGCGCGCGCCTGGCGCCGCGGCGGCCAAGTTCCTCGGTGGCGGTCAAGGCGAGGCGGGCCCCCGACATGCCGAGGGGATGGCCGAGCGCGATGGCGCCGCCGTTCGGGTTGACATGTTCGGCATTGTCCGGGAGTCCAAGCTGCCGCAGCACCGCCAGCCCCTGCGAGGCAAAGGCTTCGTTGAGCTCGACCACGTCGATGTCACTGATCTTGAAGCCGAGGCGATCGAGCAGCTTCTGGCTCGCGGGCGCAGGTCCGATGCCCATGATTCGCGGAGCGACGCCCGCGACCGCGCCGCCGACGACACGAGCACGCGGCGTCAGTCCATATTTCTCGACCGCCGTCGCGCTCGCAATGATGAGCGCGGCCGCGCCGTCATTCACGCCCGAAGCGTTGCCCGCCGTAACCGTTCCGTCCGGGCGGACAATCGGCTTCAGCTTTGCAAGCGAGTCGACGCTCGTCTCGCGCGGATGCTCATCGCGCGTCACGCGCAGGGCATCGCCCTTTTTCTGGGGAATCTCTACCGCCACTATCTCGGCGTCGAAGCGGCCCGACGCCTGCGCTGCCGCGGCGCGGCGCTGGCTTTCAGCGGCAAAGAGATCCTGATCCTCGCGCGACACCTGGAAGTCGGTGGCGACATTCTCCGCCGTCTCCGGCATCGAATCGATGCCGAACTCGTCCTTCAGCTTCCGGTTGACAAAGCGCCAGCCGATCGTCGTGTCATAGACGGCGTTCGCGCGGGAGAAGGGGGTTTCGGCCTTGGGCATGACGAAGGGCGCGCGCGTCATGCTTTCGACACCGCCTGCGATGATCAGGTCCGCGTCGCCCGCCTTAATTGCCCTCGCGGCCATCGCGACGGCATCCAGCCCCGAACCGCACAGGCGATTGATGGTTGTCCCCGGCGCCGTCGTTCCCAGGCCGCCAAGCAGCGCCGCCATGCGCGCGACGTTGCGGTTGTCTTCGCCCGCCTGATTGGCGCAACCGAATATGATGTCGTCCAGCGCCGGCCAATCGACACCGGGATTGCGTTCCTTAAGCGCCCGCAGCGGGACGGCGGCGAGATCGTCCGCCCGGACGGCTGCCAGCGAACCGCCATAACGGCCAACCGGGGTCCGGACTGCGTCGCAAATGAAAGCGTCTGCCATGCTCATTCCTCTTCGATGGTGTTTCCGCCGACTGAACGGCTAAGCCCCTGTATTTCGGCGATGACGCGGCCGTCCTCGCCTCTGACGGTTACCGCATAGACCCCGGTCCGCCCCTTGACGGCAAGTTCATGCGCCTCGGCCGTAAGCCGCTCGCCAGCCTTGCCGCTGTCGATAAAGCTGATCGTAGCGCCCTGCGCAACCGTCGCCAGATTGCGCGAATTGCAGGCATAGGCGAACGCCGAATCGGCAAGCGCAAAGATCATGCCGCCATGGGCAATCCCAAAGCCGTTGAGCATCTCAGGCGTAAGGCGCATCGCGACGCGGGCATAGCCTTCCCTCGCGTCTTCGAGCTCCAGTCCCCAGGCCTGTCCGGTTCCCTCACGCGCGATGAGATTCGTGGCGACTCGGCGAGCAAGGTCATCGCGCGCTGCGTCCCGCGCAGCATTTCTGATATAAGACATGGGATGTACATAGCCCCGCAATTCTAGCTTGCCAATCATAGTCCGACCGGTCATTTAATGACAGGCCAAAAAAATTTCTGGGAATGGATGATGTACGAAACGATCGCCTTTGAGATCCGCGACGGTGTCGCCCGTCTAACGCTCAACCGCCCGGATCGCCTGAACAGCTTCACTGTCGCGATGCACGGCGAAGTCGCCGACGCCCTTGAGCGAGTCGCAACGGGCGGCGAGGCCCGGACGCTCCTGATCACCGGCGCCGGTCGCGGCTTTTGCGCCGGCCAGGATCTGAACGACCGGTCGGTGGCCCCCGGCAGCGCGCCCGTCGACCTGGGCGACTCGGTCGAGCGCTTCTACAACCCCCTGATCCGCCGGCTCACATCGCTCGACATGCCGGTGATCTGCGCCGTGAACGGTGTGGCTGCCGGGGCTGGCGCCAACATTGCGCTTGCCTGCGACATTGTCCTTGCGGCGCGCAGCGCGAAGTTCATCCAGTCCTTCGCCGCCATTGGCCTCATCCCCGACTCCGGCGGCACATGGGTCCTGCCCCGCCTGGTCGGGCAGGCGCGCGCCCTCGGCCTCGCGCTCACCGGTGAGCCGCTGAGCGCCGAGCAGGCCGAAGCCTGGGGCCTCATCTGGAAATGCGTCGACGACGATCAGCTTCAGGCGGAGGCGGAAGGCCTTGCCGCGCGGTTCGCTGTGGGTCCCACCAAGGGACTGGCCGCAACGAAGCACGCGATTCGCGCCTCGAGCCTCAAGTCGCTCGACCAGGAACTCGAAAATGAGCGTGACCTCATGCGCGCTCTTGGTAACTCGGCGGACTATAGGGAAGGCGTTGCCGCTTTCCTCGAAAAGCGCCGCCCCAGCTTTAGCGGCAAGTGAAGCGGCCGCAGATTCGGAGACATTGAAGTGACCATTTCCACCATAAAAAGCTTCGTTCGAAATGAGTGGCTGGCGGGCAAGGGCGATTTCGAGCCGGTGCATTCCGCCATTACCGGAGAGGTAGTCGGCGAGGTCAGCAGCAGCGGCCTCAACTTCGGCGAGGTCGTGGATTACGGCCGCCGGGTCGGCGGCCCTGCCCTGCGCGCCATGACATTCCACCAGCGCGCGGCAATGCTCAAGGCGCTCGCCCAGGCCATTGTGGCCCGCAAGGAAGAACTTTACGAGCTCGCCTTCGCGACCGGCGCCACGCGCATCGACAACGCCATCGACATCGAGGGTGGCACCGGCACCCTCTTTTCCTTCGCATCGAAGGGCCGCCGCGAGTTGCCGAACGACCGCATCCTGATCGACGGCAATGCCGAGATCCTCGGCAAGGGCGGCAGCTTTATCGGCCAGCATGTCTATACCCCGCTTCAGGGCGTGGCCGTCCATATCAATGCCTACAACTTCCCCGTCTGGGGGATGCTCGAAAAGCTCGGGCCGACGCTGCTCGCCGGCGTACCCGCGATCGTGAAGCCGGCGCAGCAGACCGGCTATGTCGCCGAAGCCGCCGTCCGCATCATGGCGGAAAGCGGATTGCTTCCCGAAGGCGCGGTGCAGCTCATCTCGGGAACCGCCGGAGATCTGCTCGACCATCTGGGCGGCCAGGACGTCGTCGCCTTCACAGGTTCCGCCTACACCGCCGCGCTGCTCCAGCGTCACCCGGTGATCGCGCAGGAGGCAGTGCGTTTCACTGCTGAGCGGGACTCCCTCAACGCTTCGGTCCTGGGCCCCGATGCCACGCCCGACAGCCCCGAGTTCGAGCTGTTCATCAAGGAAGTTGTCAAGGAGATGACGGTCAAGGCGGGGCAGAAGTGCACGGCGATCCGCCGCGCCATGGTCCCCGCGCACCTGATGGACGCCGCGCAAGAAGCGCTCTCCACCCGGCTCGCCAAGACCAGCGTCGGCGATCCGCGCGCCGAAGGCGTCCGCATGGGGGCGCTCGTCAGCCGCAAGCAGCTTGAGGACGTCCGCGCCAAGGTTGCGGAAATCTCGAAGGTGGCTCCCATCGTATTCGGCGACACAGAGCAGGTCTCGCTCGTGGGCGAGGGACTTGCGGGGGGCGCGTTCATCTCGCCCATCCTGATGCGCAGCGACGATCCCTGGAGCGCGGACGCCGTGCACGAGATCGAGGCCTTCGGTCCCGTTTCGACGCTGATGCCCTACAAGGATCTGGACGATGCGATCGCACTCGCCAATCGCGGCAAGGGTTCGCTCGCCATCTCCATCTTCACCTATGACGGCGGCGTGGCGCGCGACATTGTTCTCGGCGCCGGTTCGAACCATGGCCGCATGGTCTTCATCAACCGCGACTGCGCCAAGGAATCGACCGGGCACGGCTCGCCGCTCCCGGTGCTCGTCCATGGCGGCCCCGGCCGCGCCGGCGGCGGCGAGGAACTGGGCGGCATCCGCGGCGTGAAGCATTATATGCAGCGCACCGCGCTCCAGGGCAGCCCCGGCCTGCTGACCAAGGTGGTGAACGAGCAGCTTCCCGGCGCGCCCACGGTCGAGGGCGAACGGCACCCCTTCCGCCTGCGCTTCGGCGAGCTTGAGCCCGGCTATAGCAAGCTGACGGACGCGCGGACGATCACGCTCGACGACATAGAGCATTTCGCGCATTTCACCGGCGATACCTTCTACGCCCATATGGACGAGGAAGCAGCGAAGGCGAGCCCGATCTTCGGCGGGCGCGTGGCGCACGGCTATCTCATCCTTGCTTTCGCGGCGGGGCTGTTCGTCGATCCGGCTCCAGGGCCAGTGCTCGCGAATTACGGCCTAGAAGGGCTGCGCTTCGTAAAGCCTGTCAAGCCCGGCGAAAGCATCCGCGCCCAGCTCACCGTCAAGTCGAAAGCGCTCAAGACGCCAGAGATGGGCGAGGTGCGCTGGAATGTGCAGGTCACCAATCAGGATGATGAACTGGTGGCGACCTATGATCTCCTCACAATGAACGCGGTCTGAAAAACATGTCCCTCACTCTCGATCCGATTGAAACCGCATCGCGGGACGAACTGCAGGCGCTGCAGCTTGAGCGCCTGCGCTGGTCGCTCGCCCATGCTTATGAAGGCAACCCCCGCTATCGCGCGAAGTTCGACGCGGCCGGCGTGCATCCGGGCGACCTGAAGTCGCTCGCCGATCTTGCCCGCTTCCCGTTCACGACCAAGCAGGACCTTCGCGACGCCTACCCCTTCGGCTTCTTCGCGGTCCCCGAGGAGCGGCTCGCGCGCATCCATGCGTCGTCGGGCACCACCGGCAAGCCGACGGTGGTGGGCTATACGCGCAAGGACATCGAGACCTGGAGCCGTGTGGTCGCGCGTTCGATCCATGCGGCCGGGGGCAGGCCCGGCATGAAGGCGCATGTTGCCTATGGCTATGGCCTCTTTACCGGCGGTCTCGGTGCGCATTATGGGGCCGAAGAGCTTGGATGCACCGTCATTCCCATGTCCGGCGGACAAACGGAGAAGCAGGTCCAGCTCATCCAGGACTTCAAGCCGCAGATCATTCTCGTCACGCCGAGCTACATGCTCTCAATTTTGGACGAATTCCGGCGTCAGGGGCTCGACGCGCGTGAGAGCTCGCTCAAGATCGGCATTTTCGGCGCAGAGCCCTGGACTGATGGAATGCGCGGCGAAATCGAGCGCAGTTTCGGCATCGATGCTGTCGATATTTATGGACTTTCGGAAGTCATGGGCCCAGGCGTCGCCCAGGAATGCGTCGAGGCCAAGGACGGCCCGACGATCTGGGAAGACCATTTTTATCCTGAGATCATCGATCCCGAAACGGGCGAGGTCCTTCCCGATGGCGAGGAAGGCGAACTGGTGTTCACCTCGCTCACCAAGGAAGCAATGCCAATCGTCCGCTACCGCACGCGCGATCTGACGCGGCTGCTGCCCGGCACCTCGCGGACGATGCGCCGGATGGCGAAGATCACCGGCCGTTCGGACGACATGATGATCATCCGCGGCGTCAATGTGTTCCCCAGCCAGATCGAGGAGCTGATCCTCGGCTGTCCGGCGCTCGCGCCGCATTATCAGATCGAGCTGACCCGCCCCGACCGGATGGACCAGGTCCGCGTGCTCGTCGAATGCCGCCCCGGCGCCTGCGAGGAGGAGCGCTTGGTCGACGGCAAGCGCCTTGCTGAACGGATCAAGCGCATGATCGGCGTCACCGTGGCGGTCGACGTCGGCCCGGACGGCGGCATCGCCCGGTCGGAGGGCAAGGCCAAGCGCGTCATCGACCTTCGTCCCAAAAGCTGATTCCAAAGGAAACTGCGCGATGAAGAAGATGATCGTCCTCTACAAGACGCCCGCCGACCCGGAAGCGTTCATGCGCCACTACCGGGAAAAGCATCTCCCGCTCGTGGCGCGGATTCCCGGCCTTGTGAAAACGGAACTGACCCTCGTCGAACGGACGCTGATGGGTGAGCAGGGCAATTTTCTGCTGGCCGAACTGTATTTCGCCGATGCGGAAAGCTTCAAAGCGGCTATGAAGAGCACAGAAAATGCCGCCACCGGGGCTGACCTTGCCAATTTTGCGGAAGGTCTCGCCACCGTGATGACCGGCGAAGTGATTGAAGGTTGAACTGTGCCCGTTGAGAAAAAGCTGAGTGACGGAATTCTATACGTCACGGTCCTGAATCCGCCGGTGAACGCCCTCTCGCGAGAGGAGCGCGCCGGAATCGTCGATGCCATCGCTGCGGCGCAAGTGCCCGAAGTGCGGGCGGTCATCATCCAGGGAGCGAACGGCACTTTCATTGCTGGCGCCGACATTCGCGAATTCGGCAAGGAGCCGGAGCCCCCGCATCTCCCAGAAGTCGTCGACGCGATCGAACGGTGCAGCCGTCCGGTCATCGCAGCGATTGCTGGCCAGGCGCTAGGTGGCGGCCTGGAGATCGCACTCGGCTGCCATTATCGCATTGCAGCGCCAGGCGCGCGCCTTGGCCTGCCGGAAGTCACTCTGGGTATCGTCCCCGGCGCGGGCGGAACGCAACGCCTGCCCCGGCTGATCGATCCTGTCGCCGCAGCGACGATGGTTTCGGGCGGCAAGCCCGTGACGGCGGCGCAGGCGCTTGCATCGGGGCTTGTCGACCGCATCGCGGAGGAGGGCCGCCTGATCGAGGATGCGGCGCAATTCGCGGCCCAAATCGCGGATGCCGATCTTGCCACCCGCCGTCTGTCGGAGCGCGGCACCATCGATGTTGCCGCACATGCCGAAGCCTTCGAACGCCATGCCGCCACGACCCGGCGGCAGGCCCGCGGCGCAGAGGCTCCGACAGCCGCGCTCGAACTCGTCAAGCTTGCCACAACCACGCCCTTTGCCGAAGGCGCGGCCAAGGAGCGCGAAACCTTTCTCCGCCTGCGGGCGGGCGGGCAGGCAAAGGCGCTGCGCCATATCTTCTTTGCAGAGCGCGCCGCCGCCAAACCGCCTGCTGACGCACGCGATGCGGTTGCGCGTCCGGTCAACCATGTCGGCGTGATCGGCGCCGGCACAATGGGCGCGGGCATCGCCATGAACTTCGCGGACAGCGGCTTTCCCGTCACTATCGTGGAAACCAGCGCTGAGGCGTTGGCGCGAGGCTCCGAACGCATCGCGCAAGGCTATCAGGCAAGCGCCAAGCAGGGCCGCATAACGGAAGCCGCCGCGGCCGAACGGACTGCGCTTGTGCAGGGCTCGACCGATTATGATGATCTTTCGGGCTGCGACCTCATCATCGAGGCGGCGTTCGAAGCCATGGATGTGAAGCGCGACATCTTCCAGCGCCTGGACGCGGTCGCAAAGCCGGGCGCGATCCTAGCCAGCAACACCTCCTATCTCGACCTTGATGAGATCGCCGCGTTCACCAGCCGCCCCGGCGATGTTGTCGGGATGCATTATTTCAGCCCCGCCAATGTAATGCGGCTCCTGGAAGTGGTGCGCGGACGAGAAACGGCGCCGGATGTGCTTGTAACGGCACTCGCCGTCGCCAAGCGCACGAGCAAGGTTCCGGTCGTGGCGGGCGTGTGCAACGGCTTCATCGGCAACCGCATGCTCAAGGCCTATGTGCGCGAAGCCGGTCTGCTGCTTCTGGAAGGCGCCACGCCCGAACAGGTCGATGGGGCGCTGACCCGCTTCGGCATGGCGATGGGCCCGTTCGCGGTCGCCGATCTGGCCGGGATCGACATCGGCTACAAGGCGCGCAAGGCGATGGCGCCGGGAAGCTATGAGCCGCTCGCGACGATCGTTCATGACCGCCTGGCGGAATCTGGCTATCTCGGCCGCAAGACGGGAAGCGGTTTCTACCTTTATGAGGGCGGCAGCAAGGCAATTGGGAGCAATCCGGAGGTGCCGCAGATCATTGCGGAGGCCAGGCGGGAGGCCGGTGTCGCCCAAAGGGCAATCGAGGACGCCGAGATCGTCGAACGCTGCATGTTCGCGCTGGCGAACGAGGGCGGCTTCATCCTGGACGAGGGGATAGCGGCCAGCGCGGGCGACATCGACGTGGTTTACGTCAATGGCTATGGTTTCCCGCGGCATCGGGGCGGTCCGATGTTCTATGCGGAACAATATGGGCTCGAAACCGTCCGCGACCGGATGGCGCAGTTCGCGCAAGGCCCGTTCGGCCGCTGGTGGCAGCCCTCTCCATTCATCGCTGGGCAACCAGGGTGAACCGGCCGACGGCCTTGTAGAAGCATAGTTTTAGGCGCATTGGGTCCTAGACCAATAGTAAAGGCGGATATCATGACAGCTACAGCGGAATCTGGCATTGTAATCGATCCTCGCGTCGAGGCATTTCTGGCTCGGCAGCACGGGCTTTTCGTCGATGGCGCGCCGCTAGCCGCGGAAGGCCCGCGTCGTATCGATGTATTCAATCCGGCAACCGGGGAAGTCGTCGCCACGGTCGCCTGCGCCAGCGCCGAAGATGTCGGCCGCGCCGTCGCTTCGGCGAAGGCGGCCTTCGAATCGGGCGTGTGGAGCGCCCTCCCGCCTGCGGAACGCGAGCGCATCCTGCTGAAATTCGCCGATCTGGTCGAAGCCAATGGCGAGGAGTTGGCGCAGCTCGAAACCATCAACCAGGGCAAGTCGATCAATATCGCGCGCATGCTCGATGTCGGCGCTTCGCTCGGCTACATGCGCTACTATGCCGGTCTCGCCACCAAGATCACCGGACAGACGTTCGATGTGTCGATCGGCCTGCCGCCGGGCGCGAAATATACGGCTTTTACGCGCCGGGAACCTGTAGGCGTTGTCGGCGCGATCTCGCCGTGGAACTTCCCGATGATGATCGGCCTGTGGAAGGTCATGCCTGCGCTAGCGGCCGGCTGCACGGTGGTGCTCAAACCTTCGGAAGTGACCCCGCTGACAAGCCTGCGCCTGGCAGAGCTCGCCATCGAGGCAGGCATCCCGGCGGGTGCCTTCAATCTGATCACCGGAGACGGGGCGACCGGCGCCGCGCTCGTCAACCATCCCGATGTCGCGAAGGTCACGTTCACCGGCTCGACCGCAACCGGCAAGGCAATCGCCCGGACCGGGGCGGACCGGCTGCTCAAGACCTCGCTTGAGCTCGGCGGCAAGAACCCCGCAATCTTCCTAAAGGATGCTCCGCTCGAGCAGGCCGTCGGCGGTGCCCTTTTGGGCGGCTTCCTGAACAGCGGCCAGGTATGTGCCGCGGCATCGCGCCTCTATGTCGCCCGCGAAATCTTCGACGATTTCGTCGGCGCCCTCGGCCAGGCGGTCAGCGGCATGGCGATCGGACCCGGCCTCGATCCGGCTTCGCAGATCACGCCAGTCGTTTCGGCGGTCCATCGCGACAAGATCATCGGGCATATAGAGGAAGCCAGGCGCGCGGGCGCACGCGTGATCGCTGGCGGAGACATGCCCAACCAGCCGGGCTACTATGTGCGCCCGACCGTCATCGTCGATGCCACGAACGACATGGCGATCTGCCGCCAGGAGGTCTTCGGTCCGGTGGTCACCGTCACGCCCTTCAGCGACGAAGAAGAGGCGATCCGGCTGGCCAATGACACCGACATGGGCCTGACCGCATCCTTGTGGACCAATGACCTCGCCAAGACCATGAACATCGTGCCGCGCCTGAAGGCGGGCACCGTGTGGGTCAACAGCCACAATATGATCGATCCGAACATGCCGTTCGGCGGTTATAAGGAGTCGGGCATCGGCCGCGATTTCGGCACTGGAGCTCTCGATAGCTATACCGAGCTCAAGTCCGTCTGCATTGCACATTGACCGCGCTTTGGGGGCATCGCGTTGGTCAGCCGAAGGCAGCGCCGCAATGGGACGGCTCCGTCCCAGGCGCTGCCGTCAACGGCGCTTCCACATTATGGGCCGGCATGGTAGCGAGCCGCTCGACCGAATGACCGGCAATGAACCTTGGGGGTAAAGATTGGCACGAAAACAGGCAGCTGATTACGAGCAACGGCGCGAGGCGATCGTGGAGAAGGCCGCCGAACTCTTCGCGGCCGTCGGCTTCAAAGGCGCCTCCATCGCCGATCTCGCAAAGGTCTGCCAGAGTTCCAAGTCACTGATTTATCATTATTATTCCTCGAAAGAGGATATTCTCTACGCCGTCATGGCGTCGCACATCGACCAGTTGGTCGAGGATGTAGAGAAGATCACCTCCCAAAATGGCGACGCGCGCGATGACCTGCACCGCTTGCTGCGGGCCTTCATGCGTCATTATGTCGGTGCGGCGGACCGCCAGAACGTCCTGTTGAACGAGCTTGGCAACCTGCCTCCCGACAAGCGCGAGGTGATTGTCGGCAAGCAGCGCTCCGTTATCAGGTCGGTGGAGACCCTTCTGACCCAGATCCATCCCAGGCTTGCCGCCGATGCCGTGCTGGCCCGCGCGCAGACAATGCTGCTGTTCGGCATGATCAACTGGACAAAAACCTGGTTCGATCCATCTGGCCCGCTGTCAGCGGACGACGTCGCCGACATGGTATTCGAGCGGGCAACCGCGCCCCTGGCGTAAACATACAATCGGCCAATGCGCAGGCCTATCGCGGCGCGGATTGTCCGCGCCGCGACGATTACTCGCCGCTCTTCGCCGGTTGGCGTTCATGCACCAGCCTGCCGCCAAAGAATGTCATGTCGACCTTAGTCGCCGCGATCTGACCGGCAGGCACCTTGAACAGATTTTGGTCCAACACGATGATGTCCGCCGCCTTGCCCACGGCAATCGATCCAGTCCGGTCCGCAATCCCCATCGCTTTCGCGCTGTTGTGCGTATAGAAGCGGATCATCGTGCCGACATCGACCGCTTCCTCCGGCCATAGGACGCCGGGCGCATGGCCGGTCGGGTTGCGGCGGGTCACCATGCCCTCCATTCCCTCCCACAGGCTCGAAAATTCGCCGGGAAGCGTCTTCCAGTCGGTGCCGCCCACCACCAGCACGCCTTTCGCGTCGAAGGTCTTGAAAGGCCAGTAACGGTCGGCCCGGGCCTTGCCGATAACCTGCTCGGTGCCAGTCAATATGGGCCCTGGATACCACACGGTCGGTGAGGCATCGATCGCCGCCCGCAGCGCCGCCGCACGCGGAATATCCGAACCCGCAATATAGCCTCCATGCGCAAGCGTGTGGATGGGTCCTTTATCCCCATTCGCCTTGCGCGCAGCTTCAATGGCGTCGAGCGCCATGCGAACCGATCCGTTACCGGCGACATGCATCTTCACCGAAATGCCCCGCCGATCCAGTTCGGTCACAAGCCGGTTCAGTTCCGCTTGCGGCATCTTCGGCTCGCCACGGAAATTCGCGCCATGCTGCGCATCCGGCAGATTAGAGCGGTTCTCGACCGGTATGAATCGTTTGGGATTCCCAAGGGCTGCATTTTCTGATTCATGATCCGTGCTGGTGAGGAGGCCGGCATGGATGGGTCACCCAGTTTCGATGGATTTGCGCTGGCGGCTTCTGGCAGCGATTGATGACGGACTGAGTTGCCGGGCGGCGGCGGCGCGATTTGGTGTAGCGCCCTCGACGGCGATCCGCTGACAGGCGCGTCGGCGCGACACGGGCACTTTTGCCGCCAAGCCGCAAGGCGGAGACGTGCGGTCGCGTCGGATCGAGGAGCGAGCGGCGGACATTCTCGCGATCTGGGAGGCGCGCAAGGACATCTCGCTGGAAGAACTGCGCCTGGCGCTGGCCGACGCCGGCCTGGTCGTCTCGGTTGCGGGACTTCACCGCTTCTTTGTCCGCCGCGGCATGACGCGCAAAAAAAGACTGGCCATGCAATCGAGCAGGACCGTCCCGACATCCTGAAGCAGCGGCACGACTGGTTCGAGGGTCAGGTCGATCTCGAACCGGAACGCCTGGTTTTCATCGATGAGACCTGGACCGCCACCAACATGACCCGCAGCCACGGCCGCTGCGCAAAGGGCGAGCGCCTGCGGATCGGTTTCCCTCACGGGCACCGAAGACCACCTCGCTGGTCGCCGGCCTGCGCATGACCGGCAGGGTCGCGCCGATGGTGCTGGACGGCCCGATCAACGGTGATTGGTTCGAGGCCTACGTGACGCAGGTCCTCGTGCCCGAACTGCGACCGGGTGATGTTGTCATCATGGACAACCTGTCGAGCCACAAACGTCCGGCAGTCCGCGACCGGATCGAAGCAGCAGGGGCAACCCTGCGCTTCCTTCCGCCCTACAGTCCCGACTTCAACCCGATCGAGAAGGCCTTCTCCCGTCTCAAGGCCATGCTCAGGAAAATCGACGAGCGTACCGTCAGCGGCCTGTGGAGCCTCATCGGCAAGCTCGTCGATATCTTCCAGCCCGCCGAATGCGCCAACTACTTCAGTTCGTGTGAATATGATCCCAATTGATCGGAAAACACTCTAAACGTCAGCGCGGCATGTTCAGGATGCGCTCTGCGATGATATTGCGCATGATCTCATTACTGCCGCCTGCGAT
>DATFEO010000054.1:0-8956 GCA_035250985.1 Sphingomicrobium sp.
TCCGACCGGCTTGTCGAGGACGATCCAGCCGTGAAGCGCCATGGGGCGCGGCGATACCCGCCAACGCTGCGCTTGGGAACTGATGACAGGAGCCGCCTGCGACCCTAGGGTAGTTGGCCTGCCCATGACGGGCGGGCGGCCAGGGGCCTTGCAGATGAGCCGGACGACGGGCGAGGGCGATAGGACGCCGGAAGGCGACTATGTGTTCATCAGCTATGCGCGCCCCGACGAGAAGGCGGCCGGCTCGATCATAGAGATGCTCGAAGCTGCCGGGTTCAAGGTCTGGTGGGACGGGCTGATACCGGGCGGAGAACGTTTCGGAGCCCTGATCAGCGACGCACTGGAGGGCGCGGGAGCCGTCGTCGTCCTGTGGTCGGCCAACGCTACCGCATCGCACTGGGTGCAGGATGAGGCCAGCTGGGCTCGCGATCATCACTGCCTGGTTCCGATTTCGTTGGATGGAAGCCAGCCGCCGCTCGGCTTCCGACAATTCCAGTGCCTCGACATTTCCCAGGGCGGCCCGACCGAAAGCAATCCGGCGATGCGACGGGCTGTCCAGGCAATTTCCGACATCATGGGAAGGCCGGCTCGGGCACTGCCTCAAATACCGCGACGCGCCGGAATCGATCGCCGCCTGCTGTTGGGAGCCGGGGTCGCCATGGCGGCCGGGGGTGGGCTCGTGACGTGGCGGCTGCTGATCGCGCCCGATGCAGCCAGGGCGAACAGCATCGCCGTTCTGCCATTCCAGAATCTGAGCGGCGATGCGGGCAAGCAATATCTGTCCGACGGGCTGGCGGCGGAGCTGCGAGCCAAATTGGCTCGCAACCCCCTTTTGAGCGTGGTTGGCCAGTCGTCTTCCAACGCGTTTCGTGATCGCTCCGAAAGCAGCCAGTCCATCGCCAGCAAACTGCGCGTCGCCAATCTGCTCGATGGAAATGTACGCGCGGCGGCGGGGCAGGTCCGAATCGCGGTGGAACTGATCGACGGGGATTCTGGCTTTAGCAGATGGTCGCGGACCTTCGAGCGCGGCATGACCAATCTGCTGCAACTGCAAATGGACGTGGCCGAGGCCGTCGGCGCAGCGCTTTCCGCCGAACTGTCGGGTGGGAAGGAAACAAGGGGTCGGAGCGGGGGCACCGAAAACGTCGGCGCGTTCGATGCTTTTCTGCGCGGCAAGGAATTGTTCGATTCACAGCAGGACGAGGCAAGCGACCGGGCCGCGCTCGCCAAGTTCAGCGAGGCGGTCCGTCTAGATCCATCCTACGCCGCGGCTCGGGCTGCCCGGTCACGCGCCCTGGCGGTTATCGGCAACCAATATGCCCAGGCTAGCGAGCGCTGGGATCTTTACTCGGAGGCGGTCGCCGAGGCCCGCCAGGCCATTCGCAGTGGCGCCGAGTTTGCCGACGGCTATGCGGCGTTGGGCTATGCCCTGTTTTACGGCAAGCTTGATGTTTCCGCTGCCGACGTTCCGTATCGCAAAGCCGTTGGATTAGGGGCCGGCAGTCCCGACGTCCTCAGCCTGGTTGCACTCTATCGCGCACGACGGCGGCAGTTCACCCAGGCGGCTCCGGCCATCGAGCGAGCGCAGGCACTCGATCCGCTCAATCCAAGCCTGTTCAAGACAGCAGGACGGATCCGCTTTGCAAGCGGCGATTTCGAAGGGGCCATGGCGGCTGCGCGACGGGCGCTGGAAATCAACCCGGCAATCGGTGGTGCGCACGGCGATATCGCCAATGGGCTGCTGATGCTTGGCCGGCTGGACGAGGCGTCGGCCGAGTTCGGCAAGGAGAAGGTCGGCCTGCTTGCAATTCCTGGGAAGGCCATCACCGCCATTCGCCGCAAGGATTCGCGCGGCGCGCAGGCGGCATTCGACGAGCTGGTCCGATCCGAAGGCGACAACGGCCTTTACCAGCAGGCGCAGGTTCTGACCCAGTGGGGCAGGATCGAACCAGCGCTCGACGCGCTCGACCAGGCGCTGCAGCAATCTGATTCCGGGCTGGTCTATTTGTTCAGCGACCCGTTCCTGGCGCCGCTGCACCGGGAGGCCCGCTACAAGGCGCTGTTACGCAAGCTGCAATTCGTTTAAGCACCGCAACGGAAGGCGACGAGCAGGGAGGGGAATATGCGCAAGTTTGTGACCGGAGTGGCCATGGTGGCGTCGAGCCTGGCGCTCGGCGCTTGCAAGCAAGAGCCGGCGACCGACAATGTCGCGGCCGAAGCCAATACCGAAGTCCTGGTCGATGAAAATGCGGCAATGGCTGCGAATGCGGCAATGGACGCGAACGCGACGGTAGACGGCAATGCCGCCGACGCCAATGTCGCGACCGACAATGTCACCGAACAGGGTTCGACCGACCATTGATCGCCAAGGACCAGCGCGCGCCCGTTAGCGACGGGCCCGCGCCGGCTCTGGCACTCGGACCACCGTTCCGGGCTTGAGCGCGGCCTTCGCCGCCTCGATCCAGGCACGAAAGTGTCCGACGTCGGTGTAAACCGACGGATAATCCTTGAAGCCGCATCCTCGTGACCAGCTGGTCAGTCCGACCTGCACCGTGCGACCGCGCATTTGGCGCACCAGCGGCCCGCCGCTGTCGCCGCGGCAGGAGAATACCTTGGGGGCATTGGAATCACCGGCGGCGCGGCGGCGCGAGATCACGCAGACCGTTCCGGGGTAGAGATCGCTCCCCATTTTTTTCTGGCACCGCAGCCAGTCGATCGAACGCATTTCCCCGACCTGGAGCAGGTCCGGGAAATGCAGCAGATTGTCCTCAACGTCGTGCTGGATCCGGCTGTTTGCCTCGACTTCCCGGGTAAAGCCCCAGCCGAAACCCTGGACGTCGATGCCTGCCGGTGCGGGGGCGCTGGCGAGGGTGACAATCCTTGCCTTCCCGGTCACGCCGCGCGACCCGCGGTCCGGCCGCAGCAGGATGAGGGCGATGTCGTCGTGGGTCGACTCCGGGTCGTAAGCAGCTGGCACCGCGACGGCGTCGACCGCATAGGTCTCGCCTTGCCGTCCGAGCAGGTTGGTGCCGAGCCTGATCCGGCGTTGCTTCAGCACCTTCGCCATCCCGGCGCCGACATATTGGCCCTTCGCTACGCAATGCGCCGCGGTCAGCACGAGGTTGGGGCCGACCAAGCTGCCGCCGCAACGATGGTCGCGCTCGGCGCCCGAGCGATCGGCGAGGAAGAGCTTCCTGTCATCGGGGAGCCGCGAGTCGGCGGCGATCTCGGCAGCGGTATAGGGAATGGTGGAATAGAGCTCCGCCATGAACATGGCGATCTCCGGCGGCGCGTCCTCGCCCCCGGCCATGGCCGCAATCGGCGTTGAGGGAAGTTCCATCATGACCGAGCGGACCGCAAACTGCTGGCCGCCGCCGATGGGCGCCAGCGGCTGGCCGCAGGACTGCTCGGACAGGAAGTAGATGCAGCTCGAGACATTGTCCGCCCCACTCTGTTCGAACGGCGCAAGCGCGAAGGGACGAGGGGAGGAGACGAGGAACATGGTCGGCTTGTCGCCGAGCATGGATGTCGAAGAGTCGCCTTCAAAGACACGGGACTCGCCCTGTTCGAGCCTGGCCGCCTGGGTGAGGTCCTTGCCGCCAATATGATAGATCTCGAGCCGGTAGCCGGAACCGAACAATCCGACGTAGCGCGGTTCGGATGAGCGATTGGTGACGGTGAACGACAGTTGTGCATCTTCCATCGCCGTCCGGAACACCCGGCCATTGAACAACCGGTGGCACGGGCGCTCCTGGCCATTGTCGAAAGACGCCCGGACGCACACGTCGAGCCCGTCGGGCGCGTCATCCGGCCAATTCTTGAGAGCGGCGATTCGGCCCGCGGCTGCCAGATCGACGAGCAGCGCCTCACGGTGCTCGCCGAGCATGACGTTGCCCAGATACACACGGTCGCCGCCGGATCCAGGAAGCCCGATCACCCCCGGCCGGCTGGACTTGAGGTCGAGCGTGAGGTTGTAGGGGAAATCGGGGTCGGTCTTGAGCACGACGTCCGATGGTCCGTCAAAGCTGACATGGCTCAGGCCGCCCAGCTCGTCCCGGAGCATCGCCCCAACCTCGCCGATCCCGTCCTCGAAACCGACATGGACCGTGCCCATTCTCGCTGGCGACTGCTCGGGCGCAGCGGGCGAGACGGTTCGCGGCGGTGCGGGCGGGATGCCGGTGGCACAGCCGGAGAGGACTGCGGCAACCGCGGCCGTCGTCATCGCGCAGCGCAAGGCGGTGATCATGCTCAATCTACCCCTTGAAGGGGCGGAGGATGCGGGGTTGGCGCGCCGCCGTCAACCTGACGCGCTAGGGGCGATGGGCGAGAACGAGGCTGAACTGGTGCGCTTCGCCCTCGCGCAGGCGCCGGCCGTGACTAGATGCTGAGCCCCGCCGCTCCCAGGAACAGCCGGGCAATAGCGTTGACGACGGGCGTGACCGCCTTGGCGACAATGTTCGCCTCGGGCCAGACGGCCGGAACGATCAGCAGTAGGGCAAAGAGGATCAACAGGCTGTAGCGGCCGAGGCGGTGGAAACGGGCCGCCAAAGTGCGCGGCAGCATCCCTTCGACGACATGGCCGCCGTCGAAGGGCGGCAGCGGGATGAGGTTGAAGACAGCCAGGAAGATGTTGATCAGCAGGAAATTGAGCGCATTGGCGGCGATGAAAGCGCTTGCGGTCATCGGCCGCGGGTCGCCGAAGGCGATGGCGGCGGCGAGGATCATGGTGGCGAGGATGGCGAGCAGGAAATTCATGCCTGGCCCGGCCAGCGCCACGAGGATCATGTCGCGGCGCGGGTGGCGCAGGCGGTCGTGGCGGACCGGCACCGGCCTGGCCCAGCCGAAGATCGGCGCATGGCTGATTGCCAGGATGATCGGCAGGATGACCGTCCCGACCGGGTCGACGTGCTTGATCGGGTTGAGCGTCAGGCGGCCCATGCGCTCGGCAGTCGGGTCGCCAAGGCGGCGAGCGACGAGTCCATGCGCGACCTCGTGGAAGACGATGGCGATGACCAAGGGCACCAGCCAGGTCGCGATGGAATAAAGGGTCTCGGTCATGGGTGGCCAGTGACTCGCGGGATGACCAGGCTCAGCTGACGGGCTTCGCCTTCCTTCAGCCGCTCGAAGAAATGACGCCGGCAGAGCGCGACATAGCGGTCATTGCCGCCAATCTCGGTCTGGGCGCCGGCGGCGACCGCATGCCCCTCCGCATCGACGCGCAGATTCATGGTTGCCTTGCGGCCGCATTCGCAGACCGCTTTCAGCTCGACCAGCGCGTCGGCGAGCGCGAGCAAGGCGGAGCTCCCTTCGAAGAGGTTGCCCTGGAAGTCGGTGCGCAGGCCGTAGCAGAGGACGGGGACCGAGAGGTCGTCGGCCACGCGGCACAGCTGCAGGACATGGTCGCGGGTGAGGAATTGCGCTTCGTCGACCAGCACACAGTGCAGCGCGCGCTTCTTCAGTTCCTCGCCAATCGCGGCGAAGAGATCGATGTCCACGTCATAGCTGTTGGCCGGCGCATTGAGCGCGATGCGCGAGCCGATGGTGCCCGCGCCGGCGCGTTTATCGAAGCTGGCCGTCCACAGCATCGTCTCCATGCCGCGCTCGCGATAATTGAAGTCGGCCTGCAGCAGGGTGGTCGACTTCCCCGCGTTCATCGCCGCATAATAGAAATAGAGCTTGGCCATGCCGTTCAGCAGGCTCCAGGGTCGGCGGCCGGCTTGAAGTCGTGGACCCGGACCGCCTTGGCCTTTTGCGGCCAGCTTTCCAGCACCGGCCGACCGCGTGCCGGCAGCGTGCAGGTGCGGGCAGGAGTGGCCTTGCCGTTGGCGCCGATCAGCTCGGCCTTGAAAGTATAAGCATCGGGATTGTTGCTGGACGCGGTCATGATGGTGCCCATCATGAGGAGTACGGTCACCTTGACCTCGCCGCGAGCAAGTTTGGCCTTGGCATCGGCCTTGCGCGCCTTCGCCGGCTGGCCGTGATCGATCGTGAAGATCCAGGTCTCGCCCGCGGGAATCGTCAAAGGCTGGGCCGCGACCGGCGAAGCGGCGATCAGCACAAGGCAGGCGAGGGACGCGAGACGCATGGACGGACGCTAGCCGATCAGTCGGCGTGCTGCCACTCGTGCTTCAGGATGGCGAACAGTACGGTGTCGCGGACGTGGCCGGTCCAGGTAATGCGGTCGGCCCGCATCACGCCTTCTCGAACGGCACCTAGTTTCTTCATGGCCGCTTGCGATCGCTTGTTGCGGGTGTCGACGCGGAACTCGACGCGGCGGATGCCGGACGAGAAGGCCCGCTCGAGCATCATCCCCTTGACGCGAAAGTTGAAGCCAGTGCCGCGCACATGCGGCCGGTAATAGGTGCCGCCGATCTCAAGCACCTGCCTCGCCTCGTCGATGCCGAGGAAGCTCGACATGCCGGCCAGTTCCTTGCCGTCGAACAGGACAAAGGTGCGGTTGCGCGGATTGTTGGCGTAGAGATCGATGCTGGCATCGAACCCTTCGGGGCCGAAATCATTGGCGTAGAGCTGCCAGATGTCGCTGTCTTCGGCGCAGGCGGCCTTTAGGACTTCGCGATGCGCCTCGGTAAACAATTCGGCGCTGCAATGGTCCCCCGTCATGGGCGCGTCGAGGCCTTGGATCATTCTTCGTCAAGATCCCGGGCGACATGCTCGGACCGCAGCAAACGGTCAATGTGGCTGCCCTCGTCGAAGCTCTCATCTGCGAGGAATTTGAGCTTCGCCGCATATTTCATCCGGACACGCTGCGCGACCTCGCGCTGGAGGTAGGCGGTATTCTGCCGCATAGCCTTGAGCACCGCTTCCTCGTCCTGGCCGAGCAAAGGTTTCACGAAGACGGTGGCGTGGCGGAGATCCGGCGACATGCGCACTTCGGTCACGCTGACCAGGTGGGATTGCAGCACGTCGTCATGGACGTCACCGCGCTGGAGCAACTCGCTCAGCACGTGGCGCACCTGTTCCCCGACGCGGAGCAGACGGACCGAGCGGCCTTCGGCGGTTTCCTTGGTGCGCATGGCTTAACCCCTCCTCTCGATGGGGAGGGAAAGGGCTGGGGTGGCGGTCGTGAAGGGAGTTCTACTCTGCATTGAATTCACCCCCACCCAACCCTCCCCCATCAAGGGGGAGGACTGAGGGTTACAAAGTCCGTTCACGCTCCTCGACCTCGAACACCTCGAGGTTGTCGCCCGGCTTGATGTCGTTGGTGTCGGCGAGCAGCACGCCGCACTCCATGCCCGCATTAACCTCTTTGACGTCGTCCTTGAAGCGGCGCAGCGAGGAAATGGTGGTCTTCGAGACGATGACGTCCTCGCGGGTGAGCCGCGCGTGGAGCCCCTTGCGGATGACGCCTTCGAGGACGAGCAGGCCGGCGGCCTTGTCCTTCTTGCCGGCCGGGAAGACTTCCTTGACCTCGGCACGGCCGACGACGTTCTCGATGATCTCCGGCCCGAGCTCGCCTGCCATCGCGCCCTTCACCCAGTCGGTGAGGTGATAGATGACGTCGTAGTAGCGAAACTCGACCTTGTTGCGCTCGGCGGTTTCGCGCGCCTTGGCGTTCGGGCGGACGTTGAAGCCGATGATCGGCGCGCCGGTCGAGGCGGCGAGGGTGACGTCGCTCTCGGTGATGGCGCCGACGCCCGAGTGCAGCACACGGACGCGGATCTCGTCGGTCGAGATTTTGTTGACCGCGCTGACGATCGCCTCGACCGAGCCCTGCACGTCGCCCTTGATGACCAGCGGGAACTCGATGGTGCTCGAAGTGCGGTTGGCGAACATATGCTCGAGACTGACCGGAGCGGCGGTGGTGCGCTTCTTGTCGAGCACGCTTTGGCGGTAGGCAGCGACCTCGCGCGCGCGCGCTTCGTTCTCGACAACGGTCAGCTGGTCGCCGGCCGACGGCACGGCGCCAAGGCCGAGCACTTCGACGGGGAAGGCGGGCCCCGCCTCCTTCACCTGGCGGCCATGGTCGTCGATCATCGCCCGGACCTTGCCGCTGGCGGCGCCGACGACGATGACGTCGCCGACCTTCAGCGTGCCGCGCTGGACGAGCACAGTCGCGAGTGCGCCGCGGCCCTTGTCGAGCTTGGCTTCGACGACCGTGCCCTCGGCGGGTCGGTCGGGATTGGCCTTCAGTTCGAGGATCTCGGCCTGGAGGTTGATGGCTTCCAGCAGGCCGTCGAGGTTGGTCTTCTTCAGCGCCGAGACCTCCACATCCTGAACGTCGCCGCCCATCTGCTCGACGATGATCTCGTGCTGCAGCAGCTCTTCGCGGACCTTCTGCGGATTGGCCCCATCTTTGTCGATCTTGTTGATGGCGACGATCATCGGCACGCCAGCAGCCTTGGTGTGATTGATCGCCTCGATGGTCTGCGGTTTCAAGCCGTCGTCGGCGGCGACGACCAGCACGACGATGTCGGTGACATTGGCGCCGCGGGCGCGCATCTCGGTAAAAGCCTCGTGGCCCGGCGTGTCGAGGAAGGTGATCTTCTGCTTGTCGGGCAGGCTGACCTGGTAGGCGCCGATATGCTGGGTGATGCCGCCCGCCTCGCCCGATACAACATTGGCGCCGCGGATGGCGTCCAGGAGCGACGTCTTGCCGTGATCGACATGGCCCATGATGGTCACCACCGGTGAGCGCGGTTTCAGCGTGTCTTCCGAATCGACATCGCTTTCGGTCTGGATGTCGACGTCGGATTCGGAGACGCGGTTAATACGGTGGCCGAACTCCTCGATCAGCAGTTCGGCGGTGTCCTGATCGATCGTCTCGGTAATCGTGACCGGTGTGCCCATTTTGAACAGCGCCTTGACCAGGTCGGCGCCGCGCTCGCCCATGCGCTTCGCCAGCTCCTGGACGGTGATCGCCTCGGGGACGTCGACATCGCGATACTGCTTCTGGGCGGGCCCCGCCTCTTGATGGTGGCGCTTTTCCTTCTCGCGG
>DATFEO010000094.1:0-4825 GCA_035250985.1 Sphingomicrobium sp.
GAGACCAGCTCAAAGCGTTCGCCGAGATTGGCAAATAGTCGCAGGTCGACTGTCGCCAGCGGCGAGAATTTGAGATCGCCGGAATCGCCGCCCTCGACCCTGGTGCCGCTGCGCCAATTGCCCGACAGGCGCGCGCCAAGCCCATTATTGGCCCAGCCGGCCCGGATCTCGACCTCGTGGCGCGGTCGCCCGCCGAAATTGTTGGCCGCATCGCCGTCCAGGTAATCGAGCTTGAGATCGTCGGCGATGACTGCCTCGTCGGCCAGGTTGATGCTGTGGGTCAGCGAAAAGCTCAACCGGCCGCGATTCTGGCCGCCGAACAGGAAACCGCCGCGACGACCTCCGCCAAAGCCGCCGGCACCCGGGCCCCGGCCGCCCCCGGTTTGCTGGGACGCGCCTTCGAGGCGCCGGCCGCCCGGCGGGCCCAGGCGGGACCGCAGTTGCTCGAGCTGCGACTGGGTCGGCCGCGCCGATCGCAGCGGCTTTGAAAAATCGAATCCCCAGCGCAGGGTGTCGCGCCGCGATTCCTCGAAATTGACCGGCCGCAAATCCACCGCGACCAAATTGCCCGCGCCATCGCGCACGAAGCGCTCCGGGAAGGCGGCCTCCAGCTCGGCGCTCGGGCCAGGGAAGCTCGCGACCGGATCCTTGATGACCGAATGGACGAAATCGGCGCGCAGCCGAAGATCGGTTTCCGCGAACGGCTGCCAATTGCCGCCGATCTTGAAAACGTTGCGGCGGTCGGCGTCGAGGATCGGATTGCCGCCGGTGATGGCCGTGACCAGCACGGTTTCGCCGGTTGTGAAGTCGAAGATGCGCGTGTCGGGCGTGTCCAGGATCGGGTCGCCGAGCTGCTGGATCGACGGCGCGCCATCCTCGCGCGTCCAGCTGGCGATGAGGTTCAGCCGCTGGACCGGCTGCCAGTTGAGTCCAGCCCCCACGGCGGTCAGCGTGCCGAAGTCGGAAAGATGCTCGGCCTCGGCATTGGCATTGGCGCCGAGCCGGCCGAGAGGGCTGTCCCGGAGCAATGGCAGGTCGAGGTTCAGGGAGCCGTCGACCCGGTCGCGGGCGAGGTCCGTGGAGGCGGTGAACCCATCGCGGCGCCGGCTGCTGTCGAGATCAAGCGTGTTGACGGCGAGCTTGGCAGTGACGCCGGCGCGGCCGGCCGGCAGCGTGGCGATGGGGCCGGAGAAAGTGCCGGTGAGGTCGCCCGAGGTGATAGTCGAGCGCGACCGGTCGGTCGTATCGGCGTCGCGGTCGCTGACCGTCACGCTGCGCGCCCAATCGGCATTGCCTGTCAGCGAATATTTCCACAGGCCGCGGTCCTGGTTGAGCGCTAACCCCAAGTGGGCGCTGTCGCTTGAGGAATCGCGCCGCAGCGGCACCTCCTCGAAGCCGAGGCCCGAACGGCCCTCGCTATGCTCATATTCGCCGTTCAACGTGGCACCGACGTCGCCGAGGATGGTACGATTGACGGTGGCGCTGCCGCGCGCCAGTTGCCGTGAGCCGATGAGGCTGCGAAACGGCCGCGTGTCGAAACCTTCGGGATCCTCAAGGTCGATCTCCCGCTCGTCCTCGTCGAGCCGGCCATTGGCCTCGGCGTGAAGGTTGAAGGTTGTGCGGCTGTCGCGGTTGATGCTGAGGCGCGTGACGTCGGCCAGGCCGGCCTCGTAGCCGCCATCGGTCGCCAGCGCGCCGTCGGCCCGCGCCACCGTCGAATGGAAGCGGCGGCGAAGGACGAAGTTCACCACCTTCTGGTCGGCGCGATAGCCGTATTTGAGCGCCACTTCCTCGGGCAGGATATCCATCCGTTCGATGGCTTCGGGCGGGATGTCGCGCAATTCGCGGAAGCCCGAAATGCGGCGACCGTTCAGCAGCAGGACCGGCGCTTCGGCGCCCCGGCCGCGGGCGCTGCCGATCTGCGGGGCAACCGCATCCAGCAGTTCGCTGATGCTGGTTGCCCCCGTGGCGCGGATGTCGCGCGAGTCGAGCGTGTTCTCCGGCGGTATGTCGCCGATCACGGAGCCCCGCGGCGGTCCGGCAACCACGGTCACTGCCTCATCGACCGCGCCGTCATCGGCATACACATCGTCGATTGCGTCGGTCCGCTGCAGTGTTGCCGGCTCCGCTGGCGGCGCCGGCGCCACGGCGGTCTGGGCGAAAGCCGGAACGGCAGCGCTGGCAAGGAGCGGGGCGAGAAAGCGACGCATGGACGGGCACAACCTTGGAGATGACAAGTTCACTCCCGCGATTGGCGGAGCGATCCTGAACGCCGGATTGTCGGGCCGTCTATTTCGACGAACGGGCCGCGACGGATCGACTAGCGGCCTTCTCAGCCGGTCATGCGCAATGCGGCGATAGCGGCGACGATGAGCAGGATCAGGAACAGGCGGATGGTGGTTGCCGGTTCGTCGAACCAGGCCATGCCGACCAACACGGTGCCGACCGCCCCGATGCCGCCCCAGACGGCGTAGGCGGTCCCCATCGGAATTTGCCGCGCGGCAAGCTCGAGCAGGGCCATGCTGATGGCGACGCTGACGAGGAAGGCGAGCGTCCAGGGAAGGTTCCTGAAGCCGTCGACGAACCGCAGGGACGTCGTGAAGCCAACCTCGAACAGACCGCCCAAAATCAACCAGAACCAGGCCATGCTTTTGCTCCTTCAGGCTGCCACTTCGAGGCTTGGGTCCGCTTCTTCAGGCGTGCGGGCGGCAAGCAGGCAGCCGCCGACGATCATCGCCGCGCCGGCAACCGTGAACGGTGACACGCTTTCGCCGAAGAACATCCAGCCGAACAAGGCGGCCCAGAGGAAGCTCGTATATTCGGTGGTGGCAAGATAGCTCGCCTGGGCGCGCGCATAGGCCCAGGACAGCAGCAGCAGCGATGCCGTCGCAAGGAAGGCGGCAAGCAGGATGAACGGGATCCAGCTGACCGGAGGCAGTGCGACTCCGCCGGCGAACGGCAAGGCGAGGACCAGCACGATCGCCATGATGATGCTCTGGAAGAAGCCGACCTCGATCGGGCTCGCGACCAGGGCCTGCTGGCGCATCAGGATGATGTTGACCGCGTAGCAGCCGGCCGACGCAAGGATCGAGAGGCTGCCAAGCAGCGCCTCCCGGCCGAGATCTGCTTGCGCCTGGCCGATGAAGATGACGATGACGCCGGCAAAGGCGATGAGCGACGCTCCAATGAGGCGCGGGCCGACGCTTTCCTTGAGGACGGCAGCGGCCAGGTAGAGCGCGATCAGCGGGGCGATGAAGGCCAGCGCGATGGCCTGCGCGATCGGCACCCGAGCCAGGCCCCAGAAGAAGAGATAGGCCATGCCCGAACCGAGGATGCCGCGCGCCAGATGAATGCGCATCGTCGCCTTGTCGGGCCAGCGCGGTTCCTTCGCGAACAGGGCCCCCGCCATGGCCGTGCCGGCCAGGCTGCGCCAGAACAGGGTCGTATAGGTGCCGATCGCCAGCACCAGCCCCTTCATCACCGCATCCATGGCCGAGAAGGTCGCGATGCCCGCCATGCCGACAAGGAAGGCGATCAGCGGGGGATGGCGCACCGCGTTCATGAACCGCCCTTAGCGGTGTGGTGCGGGAAAGGAAGAGGTTGCTCGCGCGGCCGTCCGGGCACAGCCTGAGAACCGCCTAGGCCGCGTCGGCCTCCGCCGCTTCTGCCGCTTCGATCTCCGCCGCCTTGGCTTCGACCAAGCGAACGATGTGGTCGATCATCTCCTCGTCGCGGATGTGATGGTCGGTGACCCCGGACAAATAGACCATGTGCTTGCCCTGGCCGCCGCCGGTGATGCCGATGTCGGTCTCGCGCGCCTCGCCCGGGCCGTTGACGACGCAGCCGAGCACCGACAGCGACAGCGGCGTCTTGATATGCTGCAGCCGTTCCTCCAGCGTTTCAACGGTGCGGATGACGTCGAAGCCCTGGCGGGCGCAGCTCGGGCAGGAGATGACGCGGACGCCGCGGTTGCGGATGCCGAGGCTTTTCAGGATCTCGTAGCCGACTCGGACCTCTTCCTCCGGCTCGGCCGAAAGCGATACGCGGATCGTGTCGCCGATCCCCGCCCACAGCAGCGAGCCGATGCCGATCGCCGACTTGACGGTCCCGCCGACGAAGCCGCCGGCCTCGGTGATTCCGAGGTGCAGCGGGCAATCGACCTGGCCGGCGAGCTGCTGGTAGGCGGCGACGGCGAGGAAGATGTCGGACGCCTTCACCGCCACCTTATAGTCCCTAAAATCGTGGTCCTCGAGGATGCGGATATGATCGAGCGCGCTCTCGACCAAGGCCTCCGGACAGGGCTCGCCATATTTCTCGAGCAGGTCCCGCTCGAGACTGCCGGCGTTGACCCCGATGCGGATCGCGCAGCCGTTCGCCTTCGCCGCGGCAATAACCTCGCGGACGCGCTCTTCCGAGCCGATGTTGCCCGGGTTGATCCGGAGACAGGCCGCGCCGGCGTCCGCCGCCTCCAGTGCGCGCTTATAGTGGAAATGAATGTCGGCGATGATGGGGATGCTTGCCGCGCGCACGATTTCCGTCAGCGCCGCTGTCGACTCCTGGTCCGGGCACGACACGCGGATCAGGTCCGCGCCCGCTTCCTCGCAGCGCCGGATCTGGTCGATGGTCGCCTTGGCATCGGCCGTCGGCGTGTTGGTCATGGTCTGGACCGACACGGGCGCACCGCCGCCGACAGCGACGCTGCCGACCATGATCTGGCGAGAGGGGCGGCGCTCAATGTCGCGCCAGGGTCGTACCGACATGCGGCGCGATATAGGCTTCGAGGCCGCCAGCGCCAAGCAAACCTTAGGGAATCGCTCCGCTTAGG
>DATFEO010000106.1:0-14135 GCA_035250985.1 Sphingomicrobium sp.
GCGATGGTTGCAAGGTCCATCATCCGGCCGAACGCAGCGACGGTCGCGTCATCGGCCAGCGGCGCGCCGCTGGTGGCGACCATGACCGGGTCAAAGACGATCGGCACGCCCTGCATCTGCTCGAGCCGGTCGGCGATGACCTCGGCGGCAAAGGCGCTGCCGATCATGCCGATCTTCACGGCATCGACGCCAATGTCGGATGCGACCGCGTCGATCTGGGCAAGGATGATTTCCGCCGGCACGGGATGTACGGCGCTGACCCCTTGGGTGTTCTGGGCGGTAATAGCGGTAATGGCGGTCATCGCATGACCGCCGAGCATGGTGATGGTCTTGATGTCGGCCTGGATGCCGGCGCCGCCGCCGCTATCGGAGCCGGCGATCACCAGCACGCGCGCGATCATGGACCTGCTCTCCGTCCCGGCCGAGTCGAATTCATTTGGCGTCAGCTTCAAAGCGCCCGCTAGATAGGCCTACAAAAGTTAAGCAGACGCAACCGCCGAGCAAATTTCGTCGACGATCCGTTCCACAGCGGCGCGATCGCTTCCCTCAGCCATCACCCGGATCAATGGCTCCGTTCCCGACTTGCGAATGACCAGCCGGCCGCTCTTTCCCAGTTCGGCCTCGGCGGCGGCGATCACGTCCTTGACGCTCTTCCGGGCGAGCGGCTCGCCGCCGTTGAAGCGGACGTTCCTGAGCAGCTGCGGCACCGGCTCGAACTGTTCGAGGACCTCGCTTGCGGGTTTCTGCTCCTCGACGATGGCGGCGAGCACCTGCAGGCCGGCTAACAGCCCGTCGCCGGTGGTCGAGTGGTCGGTGAGGATGATGTGCCCCGACTGCTCGCCGCCGACGTTGCAGCCCGATGCGCGCATCTCCTCAAGCACGTAGCGGTCGCCGACCGCCGTGCGTTTCAAAGCGATTCCGTCCTTGGCGAGGCGCTGCTCGAGGCCCAAATTGGACATCACCGTCGCGACGACCGCCCCGCCTTTCAATTCACCGCGGCGGGCATGGCCGGTCGCAACCAGGGCCATCAGCTGGTCGCCGTCGATCACCCGCCCCTTCTCGTCCACGACGATCAGCCGGTCCGCGTCGCCATCAAGCGCGAGGCCGATGTCAGCGCCGCTCGCCACCACGGTTTCGCGCAGCAATTCCGGATGCGTCGATCCGCACCCATCATTGATGTTGAGGCCATTGGGTTTCACACCCAGCGGAATGACGTCGGCGCCGAGCTCCCACAGGGCTTCCGGCGCGACGTGATAGGCGGCGCCGTTGGCGCAATCGACAACCACCTTCAGCCCGTCGAGGCGGAGCCGGTCGGGAAAGGTCGACTTGGCGAAATGGACATAGCGGCCGCGCGCATCGTCAATCCGCTTGGCGCGGCCGATTTCCTGCGGCTGGGCGAGCTTCGGCTCCGTTTCAAGAAGGCGCTCGATCGCCCGTTCCGCATCGTCGCTGAGTTTGTAGCCGTCGGGGCCGAACAGTTTGATGCCATTGTCGGCAAAAGGATTGTGGCTGGCGGAGATCATCACGCCGAGGTCCGCGCGCATCGACTTGGTCAGCATGGCGACCGCCGGAGTCGGCATCGGCCCGAGGAGAACGACGTCCATCCCGACCGAGGCGAAGCCCGCGACCAGGGCCGACTCCATCATGTAACCCGACAGGCGCGTGTCCTTGCCGATGACGACGCGATGGCGGTGGTCGCCGCGCAGGAAATAGGTCCCGGCCGCCTGCCCGACCCTGAGTGCTGTCTCCGCCGTCATCGGCGGACTGTTGGTCAGGCCGCGAATGCCGTCGGTGCCGAAGAATTTGCGCGTCATGAGCGCGCCTTAGCTAATTAGCCTATCCAGCGCCACGGCCCCGCCATATGTCCCGGATGCAGCCAGCTTGCGGCGAGCCACAGGAGGGTTCCGCCGACAAGGGCAAGGGTTCCGGGATTGGCCAGGCCGCGGGTGAAGGGCACGAACGCCGTCTGGGCCGACCATTCGTGCCAGGTTTCGCCCATCAGCGCCTTCTTCTTGCGGTCCTGCATGGCGGAGCCGACCAGGGCCAGGAAGATGATTGCGCCATCAAAAACCAGCGCCTTGGGCATGGCAATCACGGCAAGATGGACAATCGCCCACGAGGCGAAGCCCCACATCATCGGATGGCGGGTGATCGCGAAGACGCCGGCTGGAGGTCCCTTGGGACCGCGCGCGCCGGGCAATGCCGGATTGCCGACGAACGAGCCGACGAACAGGATCGAGCCGATCCACATCAGCAGGGTCGCGGCAATCCATATGGCTTCGCTCACCTCCCACAAGGGTGGCTCGCGGCCGATGCGGCCGTAATAATAGATCATGCCGCCGAAGGTGATGAGCGCCACCAGCGAATAAATGCCGCGGAACGGTCCCTCGCCTGCCGCCCGCACGAGCGGCGCGCGGAGCGGATGCGACATCAGGAAATGCAGCCCCACGAACAGGAGCGCCGAAAGGGTGAGACCCATTTGCAGGGTCATCGCCGATACGCCTCCGGAAGCGTGTTCGGGGTGAGGTCGCGATAGCGATCGCGCAGCTTGGTCTGGCGGGTCTCCAGGGGCTGGCGAACACCGTCGATCCAGACCGCATCGACATTGCTCGTCAACTCGAGCGGATCACCCGACCAGATGACGACGTCGGCGCGCTTGCCGGAGCCCAGGCTGCCGAACTGGCCGCCCAAGCCGACCGCTTCGGCCGGCGCCGAGGTCAGCATGGCCAGCGCCTCGCCCCAGCTGACACCAGTCGCGCCCGGGACCTTCTGCAGGGCGACGAGGTTGCCGGCATATTGGCGCTGGTTGAACAGGTTGCGCGTGTCACTGTCGTCGATCATGCCGATCGAGACCTTCACCCCGGCGTTACGCATCCGGCCGACGTTCGACCAGGTCGCGGCAAGCTGCTCGAAGCTGGACGGCAGGTCGTTCGCGGCCGAGGCGATCACCGGGATTCCCGAAGCTGCGATCTGGTCGGCGACCGTCCAGCCTTCGGTCGCGCCGACGATCACCAGCTTCAGGCTCGGAAATTCGCGCTTGAGGCGGATGACCTGGAGGATATCGCTCGCCCGCTCGACATGGACCAGCAGGTACTGGCGGCCCTGCAGGACCGGAACGAGCGCGGCAGCATCGAAACGGGTCAGCAGCACATCCTCGCTGCGCCGCGCATTCGGACCGATGAGGCGTGATTCATTGGGGTCGCGGATCACCGGCTCGCGCTCGAGTCCAGGCTCCACCCCACCCGCAGCCGAGACGGGGACGGCAAAACGCTGAAGCTCCGCCGCCTCGCGAAGGGCATTGCGGAACAGCACATGCGCCGAGGCGCGGGAGCCGCCCGCCGTGGCCGCTCCGGCCTCGCCCAGCTCCACGAACTGGAAGCGTCGCCGCGCGGTGATCGGGTCCATGTCCGCGCCCAGGTCAATGACCGCGCCTTGGCCGGCGAAGATGTTGCGGGCGACGTTCGGCGCGACAATGGCACGAGTAACGCCGTCGGCGCGATTGACCGGAATGGTCGTGGTCAGCGGATTGATCGCCGGCGCGACGTCGATGGCGGCGCTGAACGGCCCGTTCTGCGCCTTGTCATCGGTGGTTCCATCTGCCGACAGGTCGACTTCGCTGAGGCCGAGCCGCGAAAAGCCGGCGACGATGCCAGGGGTCACCCACTTGCCGGTCGCGTCAACGACTTCTGCATCGCGCGGAAAGGGAATGCCAACGCCCGCGCCAAGGATGCGGCCATCGCGGATGACCACCGTGCCGCCCGGCATAGGCTCCGACCCGTCGCCCAGTGCGACGGTGCCGCCGGTGATGGCGATGGTCTGGGCGATTGCCGGCGCCGAGGCGACAAGGAGGAGCGCAGTGAGCGCGGAGCGGATCATTTCACGTCTCCTTCGCCGGGCTGGCCGAGCTCGAAGTCGCTGACCGGCCGGATGCGCGGATTGGCGGCGTCGTACATCATGGCGCCGTCGATCCAGACTTTGTCGGGCCGCGTGTAAGTGCTGAACGGATTCCCGTTCCAGAGAACGACGTCGGCCATCTTGCCCTGCTTCAGGCTGCCGGTCTTGTCAGCGATCCCGAGCGCGGTCGCGGGGTTGATGGCGAGCCAGCGCCAGGCATAGGCTTCCGTGATGTTGTAGCCCGCGCGCCGTCCGTCAGCGAGCGCCTTTGCGGCTTCCTGGTTGAGGCGCTGGATGCCGTTTGGATCGTCGGAGTGGACGATGGCGCAGGCGCCTGCCTTGTCGACGAACGGGATGTTTTCCTTGATGCCGTCGTAGGACTCCATCTTGAAGCCCCACCAATCGGCCCACATCGCCGAGCAAATGCCTTCCTTCGCCAGGAGATCGGCGATCTTGTAGCTTTCGACGGCGTGGTGGAACGTCCCGATCTTGTAGCCCATCTCATGACTGAGATCGATCATGATCGCCATCTCATCGGCGCGGTAGCAATGGTTGTGAATCAGGATTTTGCCAGCCAGCACGCCGCGCAGCGTGTCCATCGCCAGGTCGCGTTCAGGCGGGTCACCGCCCTCCGTCTCATACTTGTCCCACTTGCGCTTGTAAGCGGCCGCCTTCAGCCAGGTGGCGCGGGTGGTGGCGATATTGCCCATGCGGGTTCCTGGCCCACCCTTGCTGCCATAAACGCGCTTCGGATTCTCGCCGCAGGCCATCTTCAGCCCGTACGGAGCGCCCGGGAATTTCATGCCCTGCACGGTGCGCGCGTAAACGTTCTTCAGCGTCACCGAGCGTCCGCCGAACAGGTTGGCAGAGCCCGGCAGGACCTGGAGCGTCGTCACCCCGCCGTTGGCGAGCGCGCGCGAAAAGCCGGGGTCCTGGGGCCAGACGCTGTGCTCCGCCCAAACATCGGGCCGAGCCGGGGCCGTCGCCTCATTACCATCGCTATGCGATTCCGTGCCCGGGCTCGGATAGTCGCCGAGGTGGCTGTGGACATCGATGACACCGGGAGTCACATACTTCCCGCGGCCGTCGATCTCGAAGGCGCCGGCCGGGACCGGCGTCTCCGGGCCGCCGATTGCCTGGATGGCGCCGCCAGCTAACACGATCGTACCATTGTCGACCTGCCCGCCCTCTCCGTCGAAGATGGTCGCTCCGCGAATGACCGTCGGCGTGCCGGGATAGGCATGATAGGTCGAGGGAAACGGATCCTCGTTGACGGGCACCGCCGCCTTCTTGGGCGGCGGGTTGCTCGCGCAGCCGGCCAGCAGCGCAGCGCTCAGGAGCGCACCCCCCCACCGGCTCATGCTTCGGACGGCCTTGGCTTGGTTTCCAGTTCCGGATGCATGCCCGGTGCCTGGTTTTCGGCGAGTTCCGCCCTTCCGGCCAGCTCGTCGTCCTTGAGCGTATCGAGATGCATCCATTTCTTCACGAACGGCGACAAGGCAAGCACGACAAAGCCGATGCCGATCGTCCACCAGCCGATGGTGTTATACACTTCGAGGGTCCGCTCCTTGGTCATCTCGCCGCTATGGCCGCCGGTGGCCTCGCCGATCTTGCCGGCCACGAAATTGCCGACAGCGGTCATGTAGAACCAGGCACCCATGATGAGGCTCGCCATATAGGCTGGTGCAAGCCGGTTCATCGCGCTGAGGCCAACCGGCGACAGGCAAAGCTCGCCGGTCGTGTGCAGGAGGTAAAGGAGGAAGACGAACATCACCGCCGTCTTGGCTTCCGGACCGACTCCGAAGGCATTCGCACCCCAGACGAAGACCAGGAAGCCGGCACCGACCTGCAGCAGGGCCAAGGCGAACTTGGCCGGTGCGGATGGTTCCAGCCCCTTCCGACCCAACCCGACCCACAGCATGGAGAACAGCGGCGCCAGGAGGATGATGTAGATAGGGTTGATCGACTGGAACAGCGACGCCGGTACGCCAGCGCGGTCAACATAGCGGTCGGTGTAAAGATTGATGCTGCCGCCGGCCTGTTCGAACAGCCCCCAGAAGACCGGGTTCAGGGCGATCAGGAACAGGATGGCGAAGATCCGCTCGCGCGGTTCCTTGTCGAGCTTGAAAGCCTGCCACAGGACGTAGGCCAGCAGTGCGATGCCGGAGATGATCAGCAGGGTCTGGATGACGTCCTGGAACTGGATCAGGCCCCAGATGACTGCGACGGCGGCAAGGCCGACAGCGTAAAGCGTCCACTCGGTATTCCTTGCCAATGGCCGCGGCGCTTCGCCGGCGCCGCGCAGGACGCCCTTGCCGAGGATGAAGACTGTGAGGCCGAGCAGCATGCCGACACCCGCCGCACCGAAACCGTAGCGCCAGCCGTACGTCTCACCGAGGTAGCCGGCGAGGATCGTGCCGATCGCGGCGCCGACGTTAATGCCCATGTAGAAGATGGTATAGGCGCCGTCGCGGCGAACGTCCTGGATGCCATAGAGCTGGCCGACCATCACCGAGATGTTGGCCTTAAGGAAGCCCGACCCAACGATGATGAAGGACAATGCCGCCCAGAAAACGTTGATCGTCGGATCGTCCATTCCGCCGGTGCCCTCAACCGCCATCAGGAAGTGGCCGCAGGCGAGAAGTATGGCGCCGAACAGCACCGCCTTGCGCTGGCCGAGATATCGGTCGGCGAGATAGCCGCCAAGGACAGGCGTGATGTAGACGAGGCTGGTGTAGGCGCCGTAGATCAGGTTCGACTTGCCGTCGTCGAACAGCCAGTGCTTGGTCAGGTAGAAGATCAGCAGCGCCCGCATGCCGTAGTAGGAAAAGCGCTCCCACATCTCAGCGAAGAAGAGCATGTACAGGCCCTTGGGATGCCCGAGGACTTCCGGCTTCGAGCTGGCTGCAATGGCGGCGCCACCGCCAAGAAGCAGGATCAAGAATGCAGCTGCAATGATAGGGATGATGGTTTCGGGCGCCACAGGGCGGTCTCCTCTCCGAACTCTGATCAGCGGGCGCCCGCGTCAGCGCCTCTCATTGGCGGCGCAACCTAACGGCGAATTTCCGCTTGTGAAGCCGGTTGTTCGACAAGCGGCTTCCCTGTTAGGCGAACGCCGCCATGCTCAACGATCCAACATCCATTTTGTCCCTTCTGGAAAGCCGCCGCTCCGGCCGTCCCAAGGAGATGGTCGGACCCGGTCCGACCAAACGGGAACTGGAGCGCATTCTTACAATCGCCGGACGTACCCCGGACCACGGCAAGCTTTTTCCGTGGCGGTTCGTCACCGTTGCGGCCGAGCAACGCGATGCGCTTGCCGCGCTCCTTCATCGCGCGCTCGAGGAGCATGATCCCGAGGCGAGTCCGGCGCATCACGAGAAGGAAGAGGAGTTCGCCCATTATCATGGCGCGCTGGTGGTGCTCGTTTCGGCGCCGATAGAGGGCCACAAAATTCCGGTCTGGGAACAACAATTGTCGTGCGGCGCTGCGGGCATGAACTTGATGCTCGCCGCCCACGCCATGGGCTATATCGCTGGCTGGCTGACTGGCTGGCGGGCATATAATGAGCGCGTCCGCGCCGCCTTCTGCGGTCCCGGCGAGCGGATTGCCGGCTTCCTGTTCATCGGCAAGCCTGGCCGTGAATTGGAGGAACGCCCGCGAGCACCGCTGGCCACCGTGGTCAGGCCCTGGACGCCGCCAAGCATTTGACGGACTTGAAATAATTTCCGCCGTGCTGTATTACCACAGCATGACGCTCCGTACTGCTCACGAAAAGCCCGTCTATGTCCGCCTCCGCGAGGTGATTGCCGACGCGATCCTCGCCGGCCGCTTCGGCGACGGCGATCCACTGCCGTCGGTCCGTGCCCTGGCCGCAGAAGAAGGCGCCAACCCGCTGACCGTCGCCAAGGCCTATCAGGGTTTCCAGG
Source organism: Sphingomicrobium sp. (assembly GCA_035250985.1). Taxonomy (GTDB): domain Bacteria; phylum Pseudomonadota; class Alphaproteobacteria; order Sphingomonadales; family Sphingomonadaceae; genus Sphingomicrobium. The sequence goes on from DATFEO010000106.1 coordinate 7,821, forward strand.
ACGAGGGCCTGATCGTCGTCAAGCGCGGAGTCGGCATGTTCGTCGCCCCTGGTGCCCGCACCCGCCTGCGCGACTCCGAGCGGACAATCTTCATTCGTGACGAGTGGCCTGCGATCCGCGAGCGCATGAAGCGGCTGGGCATCGACGTCGACGATTTGCTCAAGCGCGAACGCGCCTAGGCCAAAGTCTCCGCCGGCACGGCGTAGAGCAGGGCCGCGCCTGATTCGGCGCCCGCCGCCAGCCCGAGCGCCTCGGGAACGACCACGGAAATGAAATAATTTGCCGCCGCGCGCTTGGCGGCGTGGAATTCGCCGTCGCCGACGACATTGGCCTGCCGCTCGAGCAGCCAGCCGGCGACCAGCACCGCGCACATGGTGAGGAAGGGATAGCTGCCCGCCATCCGGTCCTCCGGCTTCGCCTGACGGTAGGAGGCGGCAGCAATCTCGACTGCGTCGGCAAGCGCGACGATGCGCGGGTCCGCGGTTTCGGCGCGGATGTCGTCGATCAGGAGGTCGAAGGCGGCGCCGCCGTCGAGTCCAAGCTTCCGACCCACAAGGTCGGCGGCCTGGATGCCGTTGGTGCCCTCATAGATGGGTGCGATGCGCGCATCGCGAAGATGTTGGGAAGCGCCCGTTTCTTCGATGAAGCCCATGCCGCCGTGAACCTGGATGCCGAGGCTCGCGACCTCGCAGCCGATGTCCGTACCCCAGGCTTTGGCGAGCGGCGTCAGCACCTGCGCGCGGAGGGCCGCGTCCTCATCCCCCCGTGCGCCGCGGTCGGCCTGGCCGAAGGCGTAATAGACGAGGCTGCGCGCGCCCATGGTCAGCGCGCGCATTCGCAGCAGCATGCGGCGAACGTCGGGATGGTCGGCGATGACCCGGCCGCCTTGCCGGCGCTCCAGTGCATAGGCGACCGCCCGCTGCGTCGCCGCCTCGGCTATGCCGACGCCCTGAAGCGCGACGTTGAGGCGGGCATTGTTCATCATCGTGAACATGGTGCGCATGCCGCCCATCTCCGGCCCGACCAGCCAGCCGGTCGCGCCGCCCTCGTCGCCGAAGCTCAGGACGCAGGTGGGCGAGGCGTGAATGCCCAGCTTGTGCTCGATCGACACGCAGCGGACATCGTTGCGGCGGCCGTCGGGAAGCATTTTCGGCACCAGGAACAGGGAAATGCCGCGCGTACCCTCCGGCGCCTCGGACGTGCGGGCGAGCACGAGGTGGATGATGTTGTCCGACAGGTCGTGCTCACCGTAGGTGATGAAGATCTTGGTGCCGGTGAGCCTGTAGGATCCGTCGCCGGCCGGTTCGGCGCGGGTCTTGAGCGCGCCGACGTCGCTGCCGGCTTGCGGCTCGGTCAAGTTCATCGTCGCCGGCCATTCGCCACTGACGATCTTCGGCAGATAGTCGCGCTTCAGCTCCTCGCTGCCGTGCTTGTCGATCGCCTCGATCGCGCCGAAGCTGAGCATTGGGCAGAGCGCGAATGCGAGGTTGGCGCCGTTGAGGCTCTCCATCAGCGCTGCTGAGAGCGCCAGCGGCAGCCCCTGCCCGCCGGCGCTTTCCGGAGCAGACAGGCCCATCCACCCGCCCTCGACGAAAGCGCGCCACGCCTCCTTGAAGCCCGGCGGCATGGTGACGGCGCCGTCGTGCCACCGTGCCTTATGTTCGTCGCCGACCCGGTTGAGCGGTGCGAACTCGCCTTCGGCCAGCGCCGCCGCTCCTTCCAGCACGGCATCGACGATCTCGAGATCGTTGCTGAGTTCGGCAATGCGCACGACATGGTCGAGGACGAAGCGCTGGTCGGCGACGGGACACTTGAAGGGCATGGCTGCATCCCATAGCGACGCCGTCATGGCCTCGCCAGAGACCCGCATCCTGCCGTTCGATGAGGCGGCGATCGCCGAGGCTGCACGGCAGGTCCTCGCCGGTGAGCCGGTCGCCGTCCCGACGGAGACCGTCTACGGCCTTGCCGCCGACGCTACCGATGGGGAGGCTGTCGCCCGCATCTACGAAGCCAAGGGCCGCCCGAGCTTCAATCCGTTGATCGTCCATGTGCCGGACCTCGCGGCAGCCGAAGCGATTGGCGAGTTCGACGAACAGGCCAGAGCGCTCGCCCGCCGGTATTGGCCTGGACCACTGACACTGGTCGTCCCGCTGCGCCCGGACGCGCCGATCGCGCCATTGGTGACCGCGGGCCTGTCGACCATTGCCCTGCGGGTACCCGCCCATCCGGCAATGCAGGCGCTGCTCAAGGCGGCGGGCAGGCCCCTGGCGGCGCCATCGGCCAATGCCAGCGGCCGGATCAGCCCGACGCGGGCGAGCCATGTGCTTGCCAGCTTGCGGGGACGGATCGCCCTGATTGTCGACGGCGGGCCAACCGAACGCGGGATCGAATCGACGATCGTCGCGGCGACCGGCGGCAAGCTGCGCCTGCTGCGGCGCGGGCCAATCGAGGTGGAGGCGGAGGAAGAGACCAGCGGTGTCGAGGCCCCTGGGATGCTAGCCAGCCACTATGCGCCGTCGAAACCGCTGCGGCTGGAAGCCACGAAGGCACGCGACGGCGAATTTCTGATCGGCTTCGGGCCGGTGGATGGCGACGCGACGCTCAGCGAGCGCGGCGATCCGGTCGAAGCGGCGGCGCGGCTGTTCGACCTGCTGCACCAGGCTGATGAAGCCCCCGAGCCTCGCATTGCCGTCGCGCCGATTCCGGGCGATGGCCTCGCAGCCGCCATCCGCGACCGCCTTACGAGGGCTGCGGCGCCTCGCTCTTCACACGCGCCTGGAAGCTCTTCCTGAGTTTCTGGAGCTTCGGCGGAATCACGGCCAGGCAATAGGGGTTCCGCTGGCCCTCGCCGGCCCAATAATCCTGGTGATAGTCCTCGGCCGGATACCACTCGGCTTTGGGCTCGATGGTGGTGACGATCGGCTGGGCCAGGCCTTCCTGGTTGCGGGCAATCGCTGCGCGCGCTTCGGCCTCCTGGCCCTCGTCCTGCGGAAAGATGGCTGAGCGATACTGCGTGCCGACGTCATTGCCCTGCCGATTCAGCTGAGTCGGGTCATGCGTTGCAAAGTAGATGTCGAGCAGGTCCGCGTACGCAATCTGCTTCGGGTCGAAAGTCACGCGGATCGCCTCGGCATGGCCGGTATCGCCGCCGCAAACCTGCTTGTAGGTCGGATTGACGGTCGAACCGCCCGTATAACCGCTCTCAACCTTCTTCACGCCGACAACGTCGAGGAACACTGCCTCCGTGCACCAAAAGCAGCCGCCTGCGAGTACCGCGACCTGGTCCATATCCGCTCTCCTAGCCTAGGCACCGGAGATAGGTACGGACGCGCGACTTGAAAAGTTCTGGCCTAGTCGGGCCGGTAGCTGGCCTTGAGGCTGGCGAGCTCGAGCCGCTTGCCGATCCATTCGGCGAGTTCTTCGAAGCTCAACGGCTTGTCGAAGACGATGCCGGCGCGGCGGTCGGAGTACCAGCGCACCTCACCCTTGATCGGGCGCAGGCTCTCAATCACGACGACGACCTGCTTGCCGAGGCAATATTCCTCGACCGGCTCGATCTTCATGCCGCCCAGCGAGATGTCGTGGACGTCGCAATTGTAATAGGTCTTGCCGACCCGCAGCGAGGCCTTGCACTGGACACGCAGGCGTGGCGGGCGTGGGCGGAAGCCGTGGCGCGGCTTGCGTCCGGCCAACAGCTCACCAAGGTCGACATTCTCGTCGAACTTGAATCCGGCGGTGCCGGCACGCGTCCAGATGACGGTCGACGGGACCTTCTGGGAGTTGATCTCGATTTCGACCTGCTCGCCGACCGTTACTGGCCGGCCGATCTCGGCCATCAGCCCGCCCGCCGAGACGTTGCGGGCCCGCAGCAGCTGCTCGCCGTCATTCGCCTTCAGCTTGACGATGCACAGAGTGGAGTGGACCCGGTCATCGCCGCGCCGTTCGGTCGGGCGCGGCACCGCGGTCGTCAGGGAAAAGGTGGTCGATCCGAAAGCGGCATCGTCGCCGTCGGGCAACCGCGCCAGATTGCGGCGGATCAGCGAACCGAACATTCGTCACCTCTTCTCAATCCCTCAGGCGTAGCGCAACACGGTTAACAAGCAGTTTCCATCCTTGCCGCTTGCCCCTTGTGCATTTTGAAGGGGAATGGGCCCGTCGCGCGCGGGGAATCGAGACTAACTGGGTTGGAAGCAGGGTTGGAATGGGGCAATTTGCGAGAAAATTAAGGTTTCGGGCGTTTGACCAACGCTCGGAAAAGTGCGCAGGGTCTGGAAGGGCGCGCTGGACGGGAGAGCAGGCGCAATGACGCGGCCTCGGCTGCTGCTAATCGATGACGAGCCGGCCCTCGCGGCGTTCGTCGCCAATGCCGCCGCGATGAGCGGGTTCGAACCCGTCGTCGCCAGCGATGACGCCTTGTTCCGAGAGCAGTTCAGCGTCGAACTGCCTGGAATGGTCGCCCTTGATCTGGGCATGCCGGGGATGGACGGCGTCGAGTTGCTGCGTTTCCTATCGTCCGAGGGTTTCGAAGGCCCGGTGCTGATCATCAGCGGCTTCGACAGACGGGTACTCGAAAGCGCCTTTCGATTGGGCGAAGCGCTCGGCCTCAGGATGGTCGGCCCGCTCGAGAAGCCGGTACGCCTCGAAGCACTGGAAGACATCCTTCGGCAGCATCGTCCGGCCTCGGCCCCATGATCGCCCAGGCCGACCTCGGCCTGCTCGACGGATTTGAGCGGGCGCTGATCAACAACCGGCTGCACATGGTCTACCAGCCCAAGGTGGCGCTGGCCGACGGCAAGCTGCAACGCGTCGAGGCCCTGGTGCGCTGGGACGATCCCGTGTTCGGTGCCGTCGCCCCTTCCCGCTTCGTCCCGCTCGCCGAACGGCACGGTCTCATCGATCCGTTGACCCAATGGGGGCTGAGGACCACGCTTCGCCAGTGGTTGAAGTGGTGCGACCAGGGGCGCGACACGCACATCGCATTCAACATCTCTGCCCTGTCGCTGCAGCACCTCGATTTCCCCGACCTCGTCGAGCGCATGTGCAGGGCGCTGGATGTACCAACCGACCGCCTGGTCCTGGAGCTGACCGAGGGCGCCACCCAGCCTCTCGTCAAGCTGATGGACGCGCTCACACGCTTCCGCATCAAGGGCATCGGCCTCGCACTTGATGACTTCGGCACCGGCTTCTCATCGATGATGCAGCTTCGCCAGCTGCCCTTCACCGAGGTGAAGATCGACCGCTTCTTCATTCACGACATGACGACGTCGAACGACTCGCTGCTGATCGTCAAGTCGACGATCGACCTCGCCCACGGCCTCGGCATGACGGCGACCGCGGAAGGGATCGAGACCGAAGAACAGGCGTACCTGCTCCGCGAGCTCGGCTGCGATGTCGGCCAAGGCTATTGGATCGCGCAGCCACTGGAGCCCGATGCGCTCGATTCATGGGAGCGGGAATTCTCCAGCCGCTGGGAGCAGGCACTGGCCACCCGAAAGCCACCGCCAAGACAGGCCAAGGGTTGATCAATCGATGTCGAACTTGACCCCTTGGGCCAGCGGCAGGTCGTCGCCATAGTTGATCGTGTTGGTGCTTCGCCGCATGTAGGCGCGCCAGCTGTCGGATCCGCTCTCGCGACCGCCGCCGGTTTCCTTTTCGCCGCCGAATGCCCCGCCGATCTCGGCGCCTGATGGACCGATGTTGACGTTGGCGATCCCGCAGTCCGACCCCGCCGCCGAGAGGAACAGCTCGGCTTCCTTCAGGTCGTTCGTGAAGATTGATGAGGACAGGCCCTGGGCGACCATATTGTTGAGCGCCAGCGCCTGGCCCAACTCGCCATAGCGAAGCACATAAAGGATCGGCGCAAACGTCTCCTGGAGGACGATGCCCTCCTGCGCGCTTACTTCGACAATCGCCGGGCGGACATAGACGCCGCCCACGACTGCCTCGACGCGCTCGGCCTGGCCCTCAAGAGCACGCTGCATGCTCTCGAACGCCGACTCGTCGATCAGCGGCCCGACCAGGGTTGCAGGATCGCGCGGGTCACCGACCCGGATCCGGGCGAAGAGCTCTTTCAGGCGCGCGACCAGACTATCGGCGACGCTGTCGTGGACGATCAGGCGCCTGAGTGAGGTGCAGCGCTGGCCGGCGGTCCCGGCGGCCGCGAACAGGATGGCTCGCTCGGCGAGCTTCAAGTCGGCTGTCGGGGCGACAATCATCGCATTATTCCCGCCCAGCTCCAGCAGGGATCGGCCGAAGCGCTGCGCAATACGCGGACCAACGGTGCGGCCCATGGCCGTCGACCCGGTCGCCGACAAA
>DATFEO010000116.1:0-2127 GCA_035250985.1 Sphingomicrobium sp.
CCATCTCCGCCAGCGACTGCCCGGCGGCCTCGACCACCCGGCGCATGACGTGCTCGTCGATGCGCCCGATGCAGCCGATGCGGAAGCTGTCGACAACGGTCAGCTTGCCCGGATAAATGATGAAGCCCTTCGCCTTCATCAGCGCGTAGAAGCGGTCGAAGGCGAAGCCCGGGTGCGCCGGGTTGAAGAAGGTGACGATGATCGGCGACAGCCAGTGCGAGCTCAGGAGCGTCTCGAAGCCGAGCGCCCGCATGCCGGCGACCATGACATCGCGATTGCGGGCATAACGCGCGCCGCGGCCAGCGACGCCGCCCTCCTCGCGGTGCAACCGCAGCGCTTCGAGGAAGGCCGCAACCACGTGGGTCGGCGGCGTGAAGCGCCATTGGCCGGTCTTGTTCATGTAGTCCCATTGGGCGTGCACATCGAGGCTGAGCGAATGGCTGCGGCCCTTGGCGGCCTCCAGCTCGCTCTTGCGGGCGATGACGAAGCCGAAGCCGGGCACGCCCTCGATGCACTTGTTGGCCGAGGATACGATCGCCTCGTAGCGGAAATCGTTGATGCCGGCCGGAACGGCGCCGAAGGCGCTCATGGAATCGACCAGCAGCTTGCGGCCGCGCGAATAGACGGTGTCGGAGATTTCCTTAAGCGGATTGAGAATGCCGGAACTGGTCTCGCAATGGACGACGACGACATGGGTGATGGCAGGGTCGGCATCGAGTGCGGCGGCGACTTCCGGACCACGGGGCGGCATGTAGTCGCCCTTGTCGATCGTCACGTGGTCGCGGCCGAGATAGGTCAGCGTCTGGGCGATGCGCTTGCCATAGGCGCCGTTCATCAGCACCAGCACCTTGCCGTCCTTCGGAACGAAGCTGCCGAGCATTGCCTCAACCGAGAACGAGCCGCTGCCCTGCATCGGCACGCAATCGAACTCGCCCTTGGTATCGCCGGCAATGTCGAGCAGTTCGCGGCGCAGCCTGGCGGTCATCGCCCGGAAGTCGCCATCCCAGGAGCCCCAGTCCCGCAGCATGGCTTCCTTGACCTCATAGGCCGTCGTCAACGGGCCGGGCGTCAGCAGATAGGGTTCGCCGAGCCTCGGCGTTTCCAGGGGCGCGATGGTTCTGTCAGAAGCGGTGTTTGGCATTGTCCGTCCTCGCGGTTGGCGTGTTCGAGAACGACAATGGGGCGGAAACACATATCTGTAAAATCGTTCTTTTGTATCAATCTATCGATAGAAATTATATATCTATGCCGCCGGCACGAGCCGGCTTTCGAGCAGGTCGCCGCTCTCGCGCAGGCGCGGATAGGCCATGGTCGTCACCAGCGAATTGACCTCTTTCAGCGCCCGGACGATTTCCAGGTGCATGTCGCTCGACAGGATGCTGGCCGCCACACCCTGGCGAAGCCGCTCCAGATGGCTCTTGCTGCTCTCCTCGACGAGGCGGCGCACATGTTCCTTTTGCCGGACCATCTCGCGGGCGATCACCGGGTCGGGTGAAACGAGAAGATTGGCCGCGAGCCTGACGTTGGAGGACACGGCCGCGTGCAGCAGAGTGAGTTCGCGCCACCCGTCGTGCGAGAACGCACCCGCCCCCTCCAGCCGCTCCTCGGCCATTTGCAGGAGGCTTTTTGCGACCACGTCGCCGGCATATTCGAGATGGATTGCCGCCTCGGTGAGTTCGATGCCGCGTCGCGACTGGTCTTCTGTGAGAAGACCCCGGTTGACGGCGGCGATGTAGAGTTTGATCTCGCTATGCGCCCGGTGGATCTCTCCGTCGATGCTTCGCAGCGCCCTTACGTCCTCCAGTGTTGGCGCGTGGATGACTGTCATCACCGGCTCCAGCATTCGGGCGATGAGATTGCCCATATGCAAGACCTCGCGCGCCGCGGCCGCAAGCGCCTGCGGCGGCTTGTCGATCAGCGTGCGGTCGAGTGCGCTGACATGGACCGATCGGTCGCCGGCGCCGGCGACATCCGGCATGAACAACCGGACAAGACGCGCCATCAGACCGCAGGAGGCCATCCCGACGAGAACGAGGGCGGCATTGAAAAGCACATGCAGGTTGACGAGCTTTGCGGCCGCCGTCTCTCCCGGAAGCCAGTCGAAGGGGGCATGCAGCGAGAAAACGC
>DATFEO010000117.1:0-2356 GCA_035250985.1 Sphingomicrobium sp.
TTCGCCCGCGCGCATCTCAACTTCGACGGCCCGGCGCGCCGCTATCTGACCGAAGCGATCTTCCCCTATTACATCGCCCACCAGACGATCATCGTGCTTGCAGGCTATTGGCTGCTGCCGCTGGATCTCGGCGCGGGGCCCCAGTTCGCCATCTTGATAGCGGCGACGGTCGCCGGCTGCGCCCTGACGTTCGAGGCAGGACGGAGGATCGGCTGGCTTCGCCCGCTGATCGGGCTCAAGCCGCGCGCGCCCCAGGCTGCGGCTGTTGCCGCTCCGGCGATGATTTGATTAATCGATTGGCTCGCTTGCACTGACCAACTTTAATCGTTTCCGTCGCCCCTCGGGCGCGCCTACGGCAGCCTCCGAAACCTATATTTGAGGAGGTATGACATGGACGCGAAGACCGGCGAATCGATGGGCTGCCCGATGGACCAGCCCACGACCGTGCGCTCGCTGCTTGGCCGCACCAACCGCGACTGGTGGCCGGAGAGCCTGCCCATCGACATCCTCCACCAGGGCGGCGTTTCGCCCGACCCGATGGGCGAGGATTTCAATTATGCCGAGGCGTTCAAGAAACTCGATTATGAGGGCCTGAAGCGCGACCTCACCGCGCTGATGACCGACAGCCAGGCCTGGTGGCCGGCCGACTATGGGCATTACGGGCCCTTCTTCATCCGCATGGCCTGGCACGCGGCCGGGACTTATCGCACCGCCGACGGCCGCGGCGGCGCCAACAGCGGCAACCAGCGCTTCGCCCCGCTCAACAGCTGGCCGGACAATGGCAACCTCGACAAGGCGCGGCGGCTCCTGTGGCCGATCAAGCAGAAATATGGCCAGAACATCAGCTGGGCCGACCTGTTCATCCTCGCCGGCAACGCCGACATCGAATCGATGGGCGGGCCGATCTTCGGCTTCGGCGGCGGCCGCAAGGACATCTACGAGCCCGAGCGCGACGTTTATTGGGGAACCGAGGAACAATGGGTCGGCCAGGAAGGCAACAAGACCCGTCTCCTGCCCGAAGAGCAGCTCGAGCTGGAGAACCCGCTCGCGGCCATCCAGATGGGCCTCATCTACGTCAATCCTGAAGGCCCGGGCGGCAAGCCCGACCCGCTTGAGTCGGCGCGCGACATCAAGATCACCTTCGAGCGCATGGCGATGAACCATGAGGAGACGGTCGCGCTCACCGCCGGCGGCCATACGTTCGGCAAGGCGCACGGCGCCGGCGACCCGAGCCTGGTCGATGTCGCGCCCGAGGCGGCCGACATCACCCTCCAGGGCCTCGGCTGGGCCAGCGCGCACGAAAGCGGCTTCGGCGAGCACACCATCACCAGCGGCATCGAGGGGTCATGGGTGAACACGCCCACCCAATGGTCGGAGAATTATTTCCGGCTGCTGCTCGACTATGACTATGAGCTGGTGAAGTCGCCGGCGGGCGCGCAGCAGTGGCAGCCGATCAACCAGCGCGAAGAGGACATGGCGCCTGCGGCGCACGATCCCAACAGGCGCGTGCCGACGATGATGACCACGGCCGACATGGCGCTGAAGATGGACCCCGAGTTCCGCGTCATTTCAGAGAAATTCCGCACCGACCACGAGGCGTTCAAGGACGCCTTCGCCCGCGCCTGGTTCAAGCTGACCCATCGCGACATGGGTCCGAAGGTGCGGTACCTGGGGCCGGAAGTTCCGGATGAGGATCTCATCTGGCAGGATCCGGTCCCGGCCGGCACCAGGCCGTCTGACGGCGATGTCTCGGCCTTCAAGGCGAAGATCCTCGATGCCGGGCTAAGCATCGGCCAGCTGGTCAAGGCCGCCTGGGCGTCGGCCTCGACCTATCGCCGGTCCGACCATCGCGGCGGCGCCAATGGCGCGCGCATACGCCTCGCCCCGCAGAAGGACTGGGCCGTCAACGAGCCGGACGAACTGGCCCGGGTGCTCGGCAAGATCGATGGGCTGCGCGGCGCCCTGTCGATGGCCGACGCGATCGTGCTGGCTGGCACTGCGGCGGTCGAGAAGGCGGCGAAGGATGCAGGCTACAACGTCAGCGTCCCGTTCACCGGGGGCCGCGGCGACGCTTCGCAGGACTGGACCGACGTCGACAGCTTCGCGGTGATGGAGCCCGCGGCCGACGGCTTCCGCAACTACCTGAAGACTAGGCAGAGCGTGAAGACCGAGGAGCTGTTGATCGACAAAGCATCGCTGCTCGGCCTGTCAGCACCGGAAATGGCGGTGCTGCTGGGCGGGCTGCGCGTTCTGGGCGCCAACTACAAGGATGCGCCGCACGGCCTATTCACCGACCGCAAGGGCCAGCTGACCAACGACTTCTTCGTCAACCTGCTCGACAACGACACCTTCTGGG
>DATFEO010000120.1:0-37892 GCA_035250985.1 Sphingomicrobium sp.
CGGCCGGCGACCTGCTGGATCTGCTGGAAGCTGCGCTCCGCCGCGCGCAGGTCGCCACCGGCAAGGCCGAGATCGGCATCGACGACCCCGACCAGGGTCAAGTTGGGGAAGTGATAGCCCTTGGTAACCAGCTGGGTGCCGACGACGATGTCGATCTCGCCCGCGTCCATGGCGGCGACGAACTCGGCGGCCTTGGCCGGCGACCAGATGGTGTCGGACGTGACAATCGCAGTCCTTGCCTCCGGGAACAGCGCAGCCACTTCGTCGGCGATACGCTCGACGCCGGGCCCGCAGGCCACCAGGCTGTCTTCCTCGCCGCACTCCGGGCAGGCCTTTGGCGGCGGCATGACATGCCCGCAATGGTGGCAGGCGAGCCGGCGCATCAGCCTGTGCTCGACCATCCAGGCCGTACAATTCGGGCACTGGAAACGATGGCCGCAATGGCGGCACAAGGTCAGCGGCGCGAAGCCGCGGCGGTTGAGGAACAGCAGGCTCTGATCGCCGGCCGACAGGTTCGCATCCAGCTCGGCGGCCAGGCTTGGGGCCAGCCAGCGGCCGCGCTCGGGCGGGTCCTGGGTCAAATCGATGGCGCGAATTTCGGGCAGGGTCGCGCCGGCGAACCGGGTGGGAAGCCGAACCTCGCGATAGCGTCCGAGCTCGACCATGTGGCGGGTCTCGATCGCGGGCGTCGCCGATGACAGGATGACCGGCACGTCCTCGAACCTGGCCCGCATTACTGCGACATCGCGGGCATGGTACTGGACGCCTTCCTCCTGCTTGAAGCTCGGTTCGTGCGCCTCGTCGACGACGATCAGCCCCAGCTCGCGATAGGGGAGGAACAGCGCCGAGCGGGCGCCGACCGTCACTCTGGCCTCGCCGTTGGCGATTCCACGCCAATTCCGGCGCCGCTGCGATGAGCGGAGATCGCTGTGCCAGGCAACCGGGGCACAGCCGAAGCGAGCCTGGAAGCGTTTGAGGAACGGCTCGGTCAGCGCGATCTCCGGCAGCAGGACGAGTGCCTGGCGGTCGGCCCGCAGGCACTCGGCGATGGCCTCGAAATAGACCTCGGTCTTGCCCGATCCGGTAACGCCGTCGAGCAGCACCGGATCGAAACCCTTGCCGATGGCGCCGGCCAGGCTCCTGGCGGCGGCGGCCTGGTCGGCCGTCAGGACTGGCGGGGCAAAATGGGGATCCGGGCAATCGAGCGGCCTGTCGGCCTCCACCGCGACTGGCTCCAGCGCGCCGGCATGGACGAGACCGCGGAGCACCGCGTCGCTGACTTCGGCGATGGCGGCCAGCTCTCGGATCGTGCCCTGCTTGCCCTCGAGCGCGGCCAAGGCCTTCAGGCGCTGCGGCGTCATCCGGTCAGGGGTGAGCCCGGTCGCGCGATACTCCGTCAGTTGGCGCGACCCGGCGAGCGCCGACGAGGATGGCAGCACCATCCGCAGAACGGCTGCGAGCGGCGAAAGGTAATAATCCGCTGTCCATTCGCATAGCCGCCGCAGCGGCGCGGCGATCGGCGGGACGTCGAGCACGCCGATGAGTGGCCGCAGCCGGTTGTCGCCGACCTCCTCGCTCTGCAGCCGATCGGGCTCCCAGACCACCCCGACCAGCTGTCGCGGGCCAAGCGGCGCCACCACCACCGAGCCCGGCTCGACCGTCATGCCGTCGGGCACGCGATAATCGAGCGGCCCGAGCGCGGCGTTCAAGGTGACGACACGGGCGCGGTTCATCTGCTAGCTGGCAAGTCCACAAGAAAAGGGCTGGGTATGATTGCGAGGCGATGGCATGGCCGGGTGCCGGCCGACAAGGCCGACGACTATCTTCGCCTGATGGCCGAGGTCGGCCTTCGCGACTATCGCTCGACCCCCGGCAATCGTGGTGCGTGGTGCCTCCACCGCCGCGAAGGCGGCATCGTCCACGTCGAGATGTTCACCCTGTGGGACGATCTGGAGGCCATCCGTCGCTTCGCGGGCGATGAGCTGACAAAGGCCAAATATTACGACTTCGACCCGGATTTCCTCCTCGAGCTCGAGCCCGAAGTTACGCATTTCGAGGTCATCGAGGGCTGAGCCTTACCTTCCGCGCTTCTTACGGTGGCTGTCGAGGTCGAGCACGGCCGTTTCCTCGCCCTCCTCCGGAAGCAGTCCGAGCCGGCGGGCAATCTCCTGATAGGCCTCGGCCTCGCCGCCCAGGTTCAGCCGGAAGCGGTCCTTGTCGAGCTTCTCGCTGGTCTTCATGTCCCACAGTCGGCAGCCGTCGGGGCTGATCTCATCGGCGAGGATGGTTCGCGAAAAGTCGCCGTCCCAGATCCGCCCGAACTCCAGCTTGAAATCGACCAGCCGGATGCCGATCGCCGCGAACATGCCGCACATGAAGTCGTTCACGCGAATCGCCATGTCGGCGATGTCGTTCATCTCGTCCTGGCTGGCCCAGCCGAAGCAGGCGATATGCTCGTCGGCGATCAGCGGGTCGCCGAGGGCATCGTCCTTGTAATAATATTCAATGATCGTCCGCGGCAGCTGCGTGCCTTCCTCGATGCCCAGCCGTTTCGACAGCGAGCCGGCGGCGACGTTGCGCACGACAACCTCGATCGGGACGATCTCGACCTGCCGGATCAGCTGCTCGCGCATGTTCAGGCGGCGGATGAAGTGGGTGGGCACTCCGATCGTCGCCAGCGACGTGAAGATATGCTCGGAAATGCGGTTGTTGAGCACGCCTTTGCCGCTGATCGTGCCGCGTTTCTGGGCATTGAAGGCGGTGGCGTCATCCTTGAAATACTGGATGAGGGTGCCCGGCTCCGGACCCTCGTAGAGGATCTTGGCCTTGCCTTCGTAGATCTGGCGGCGGCGGACCATATTGCTCCCGGATGCAAGAAACCGAAACGCCCCGGTCCGCTTCGCCCCCTGGCGAAGTGCGGGCCCGGGGCCTTGAGCCATGCCTATAAGGCAGGGGGATTGCCGGTGCAATGAACCGGCCCGCCCCGGGAGCTGGAGCGGGCCGGTTGGGACACAGCGCTCGAAGGGATTGCGCTGTGGGGGATCGAGGGCGCGGCCTGTCCTGGGAACAGGCGAAGCACTGAAATCAGGCTTCCGCCTTGTCGTTGGATTCTCTGTTCCAGGGTGCATCCCATTCCACGTGGTGGAGGGCAGCAAGCACTGGAGCGAAAGCGTCGCGGATCTTGCCGATCAAGGCGTCGATACCGGTATGGAGCTGGGCCCTGCCGGACTGGTACCCGCGGTCATAGATTTCATCGACCATGGTGATCATCCTTTCCTCTTTCCTCAGGCGGCGATCTTGAGTTCGGCGCCGGTGACCGTGCGGGCGGCAGCGAGCTTGCTCGCCTCGGCCAGGTAGTAAGCCTCGGCCTTGGCACGGCGCGCGCGGGCTTCCGCAGCCTTGATTGCGGGGCCGTTCTCGAGGAACAGCCCTTTGCTCAGTTGATAAGACATGCTTCTTCCTCCTTTGGCCCGGACGAGGCCTTGAAAGGAGGCTTCGCCCGTTGGGGATTAAATAGGATTTCGAGCGTCGTTACGCCAATTGAAGGATCGACAAACGTTATAAGAAGGCCTTATAAACATCGTCATGCGACGATTGCCGCCACTGTCCGCCATCCGGGTCTTTGAAGCCGCCGCTCGGCACGAACATTTCACAGCCGCCGCCGACGAGCTCGGCATGACCCAGGCTGCGGTCAGCTATCAGATTCGCGCGCTTGAGGAGCGGCTCGGCGCAAAGCTCTTCGAGCGGTCGAAGGGCAGGGTCCGGCTGACCGACACCGGCCGCCGGCTGCTGGCGCCGCTCACTGACGCTTTCGACCGCATGGACGCCGCCTTCGCCACGCTCCGCGCCGAGGACGAGAACATGCTCAGCATCTCGACGACGTCGACTTTCGCCAACACCTGGCTGGCCTGGCGGATCGGCGGCTTCCAGATGGACCATCCGGACCTCGCTGTCCGGCTCGATGCCAGTAATTCCCTGATTGATTTCGCAACCAGCGACTTCGACGTCGCTATCCGTGCCGGCGAGGGAAAGTGGCCAGGCCTGCATGCAACGCGCCTGTTCGAGATCGACTACACGCCCATCTGCAGCCCCTGGTTCATGGAAGAGTGGAAGGCCGAGCACGGCAACCGCGAAATGCAGCCGGCGGACCTGATCGATCTTCCGCAGGTCAGCAGCAACGACCCCTGGCTGCACCAATGGTTGCGGGATCGCGGTGTCGAGATTCCCGACCGGCCGCCGCGGCCCGGAATCCAGCTGGACTCACAAACCGCCGAGGGGACGGCGGCCATGGCCGGCCGCGGCATTGCCATGCTGACGCCCTTCTTCTGGCGTTACGATCTGACCGAGGGCCGGCTGGTCCGGCCGTTCAAGGAGGTGAGCTCGCGGGGCTGGGGCTATTGGCTGGTCTGCCCCGAGCATCGCCGTCAGGCGCCGAAGATCAAGCGCTTCTGCGAGTGGCTCTTGCCGACCGCCCGCGCGGACCATGAGGCCGCAGCGACCGCAGGCCTGCACGAGGAAGCGAAGGCGGCGTAAAAAGGCTCCCCGGCGGTTGATCTTGGCCTTGGCCGCACTCTGGCTGGTTTGAAGCTTTAGAGCTTCATCCCGAAGGACATGAGGAACCCTTCGCGGCGGTCGCCCTCGACCCAGCGCTCAACCATCTCGTCGAACAGGTTCATCTCCATATCGCTGCGCGACAGCGACTTGCGATAGTCGAGAGTCAGATGGAGGTCGGACCGCTCGAACCGTTTCTGCAGATAACGCGACAGGTCGAGCGAGGCGGTGATGCGCGAGTAACTGTCTGAGGACGCGAAGCTGGCATCGCTCATCCGCAGGAGATCGCGGTCCTGGCCGAGCGAAAGCCGGAATTCGGGACCGTTGGGTCTTGTATAAGATACGGATTGGCCGAACGACCAGCTGCGCTCGCCGTAGCCGCTGCTGCCGTCGCCTGTACCGCGCGTCAGCGAGGCGTCGAGTCCGAATCGCCAATTGCCGTAGCGGATGAAGTGCGAGGCCTGCATCGTTTCGCTCGAGCGGGACTGCGCACCGGTGGTGAGACCGGTCCGGCTGTCGTGCCAGTAGCTGAGGATCGTCTCTCCGATCGGCGTTTCCCAAGTGCCGTCAATGCCAAGGCTCGAACGGCCGAAGCGCTCGTCAAATGTCGTGAAGCGGTTCTCGGTCTCGCCCGATCGATAGCTGAAGCTGACCATGCTGGGGACCAGGAATGGCAGGTCCCCGACTTCCGGCAGAAGGCTCGTCGCCATCATGTTGGAGTCAAGGTCGACATAGGCGCTGGTCGTGCGGGTGCTGCTGTCGATGAGGGTCGAACCTTCGAACGGCTCGGCGCTTGAGTCGCGCGAAACCACGCGCAGGGAAACCCCGTGGAGATCAAGGCCCGCCTTGCGTGAGGCCGACTGACCATATGGCGTGCGAAGCTGCTCCAGGCCCGCGCTGAGCGCCAGTTGGCCGACCAAAGCCTTGGACGAAATGGCGAGGCGCGTGCCCGGCACGACGGCATAGCGGGCCAGGGTCTCGAAGCCGCCCACTGCATAATCATCGCTGGTTGCTCGCATCTCCGCCGTCACCGACCATTTGAGGCGCGGCTTGCTGACCAGCCTGGCTTCCACGCGAGCCATTGCCGAGGCGCCGCTGTCGGTGTCGTCGGCGAGCCAGTCGCGGCGGATCAGATCCTCGACGACCCGCTTCGTGCTGGCGACCTCGGTCGTGAACTTCAGGCGCCCGTCGAACGCGCTGCCCTTGAGCCCGGCGAGGATGAAGTCGGTTGACTCCGTCGACCGATATCGGGGCGCAACCAGGAGTCTATCGGGAGTGAGTGCTCCGGCCGTCGCGTGCGCGATCGTCGCGTAGGCCTCGATCGAGCCCTTGTCCCAGTCCTGCTTCGCCGCAATCCGGGCGCCGCGCGTCGCTTCATCGAAAGCGCATTGGACGCTTGCAGTGGTCGCCGCTCCTGCGATTGTTGGGACGCAGCCCAGCCTGCTGTTCTCGATCAACTCGACCTTGGCAGGCGCCGCCTGTATCTCGATCGGTACAAAGGCGGCATCGGCGGCTCGAGCCGCTCCGCTAGCGGCGATGGCCATGCTGCCGATCGCCGCGCTGTTGAGGAGGACTCGGATTCCTGTTGGGCTCATGGCCAAAATCCCCCTGTCTAACGTCCGTCCGTCAGCTCTTCCTGAGCCGGCAGGTCATGACCATGCGGCCGCCGGAACTGGCGCTGGCTCGCGTTTCATCGGCTTGCACGATTGTCGCATCTCCGCCCGGCTCATCTGGTGGAAGGACGATCCCGCAGGGAAAGTCGCGGGCGTGCGTTGCCTTGTCCGGCGCAAGCTCATCCGGGACATCGAAATGGCAGGTCATCGTCGTCCAGCTCTTGTTGTCACGGATGACGAGCGTCCCATTAAGCTCCGGTCCCGCAAGCTCGCCATCGGCATTTGGGACCTGCCCGACGCAGGATTCGGAATCTGGATTGATGACCGCGCCGAACGCCGGGGCGGTTGGAACGATCGAAAGCAAAGCAGCCGCGCTGGCCACAGCCACGAACTTGCGCATTAAGCCCTCCTCGGTTGGGCAGGCCGCACGAAGCGCGAACGCCGACAGGCGCGGAGAACGGCGAAGGGGTGGTTAACTAGTCGTTTACCAAAACTGAATCAATAAAGGATTTATAGGCTTTCTGTACCGCATTGGGACAACAGCTTGCACCGGATTGCCTTGGAAAAAGCGGTGGATGGATCGCACATAATCGGATGACGCCGGCCAAGCGCTGTTGCTAAGCGTTGCCCATGCAAGCCGACGATCTCCCCTCGACCACCATCGACACGCCCTTCGACGCCGCCTTGTCCGAGCGGTACCTCGTCTATGCCCTGTCGACGATCAAGGCGCGCTCGCTTCCCGACGTCCGTGACGGCCTGAAGCCGGTCCACCGTCGGCTGCTCTGGGCGATGCGCCTGCTTCGGCTCGACCCAGCCAGCGCGTACAAGAAATCGGCGCGTGTCGTCGGCGATGTCATCGGCAAGTTTCATCCGCATGGCGACCAGTCCGTCTATGACGCGATGGTCCGCCTCGCCCAGGACTTTGCGCTGCGCTATCCCTTGGTCGACGGCCAGGGGAATTTCGGCAACATCGATGGGGATAATGCCGCCGCCTATCGCTATACCGAGGCGCGGCTGACGGCGGTGGCGGCGCAGCTGATGGCTGGCCTTGACGAGGGCACCGTCGAGTTCCGGCCAACTTATAATGGCGAGGAGGAGGAGCCGGAGGTCTTTCCCGGCCTGTTCCCCAACCTGCTCGCCAATGGCGCCAGCGGCATTGCCGTCGGCATGGCGACCAGCATCCCGCCGCACAACGTCGGCGAGCTGGCCGACGCGGCCATCCAGTTGATCGACAATCCGCATACCGAGGATGCGGCGCTGATCGACTTCGTCGGCGGCCCGGACTTTCCGACCGGCGGCGTCCTGGTTGACAGCCGCGAGACGATTGCCACTGCCTACGCCACCGGCCGAGGCAGCTTCCGGCTTCGCGCTTCCATCAGCATCGAGAAGGAGAAGGGCGGGGGCTGGCATCTCTTGGTGAGCGAAATCCCCTACGGCGTGCAGAAGGGAAAATTGATCGAGCAAGCCGCGGCGCTCATCGCCGACAAGAAGCTGCCGATCCTGGCCGACGTGCGCGACGAAAGTGACGAGCAGGTTCGGATCGTCCTGGAGCCGCGCAGCCGCACGGTCGACCCGCAGCTGCTCCTCGAGAGCCTCTACCGCCTCACCGACTTGGAAGTGCGCTTCCCGCTCAATCTCAACGTGCTGGACGCCAGCCGGACACCGGGGGTGATGAGCCTAAAGCAATCGCTGACTGCCTGGCTCGCCTTCCAGATCGACGTCCTGCTCAACCGGTCGCGGACGCGCATCGGCAGGATCGACGACCGG
The DNA here is from genome assembly GCA_035250985.1 of Sphingomicrobium sp. GTDB lineage: Bacteria > Pseudomonadota > Alphaproteobacteria > Sphingomonadales > Sphingomonadaceae > Sphingomicrobium. The sequence continues at coordinate 7,932 of DATFEO010000120.1, forward strand.
ATGGAGCTGCTCGACGGTTTCCTGACCGCGTTCCTCAACCTCGACCGCGTGATCGAGATCATCCGCACCGAAGACGAGCCCAAGGCTGTGATGATGGCCGAATTCTCGCTATCGGACCGCCAGGCGGAAGCGATCCTCAACATGCGCCTCCGCAGCCTGCGCCGGCTCGAGGAGATGGAGATCGCCAAGGAGCGCGAGGGCCTGGCCAAGGAGCGCGACGATCTCATCAAGCTGGTCGAAAGCCCGGCCCGCCAGCGCACGCGCCTGAAGCGCGACATCAACGCGATGAAGGAAAAGTTCGCCGACGCTCGCCGGACTCGGATCGAGGAGGTTGCGACCGCCGCGCGGGAGATCGACTGGTCGGCGATGATCGAGCGCGAGCCGATTACCGTCATCCTGTCGCAGCGCGGCTGGATCCGGGCAATGAAGGGCCACGTCGCCCTGGACGATGCCGAGACGCTCAAGTTCCGCGAAGGCGATGCGCTGGCGACCATCTTCCACGCTCAGACTACCGACAAGCTGCTGCTCGCGGCAGAGGACGGCCGGGTCTACACGCTGGCCGGTGACAAATTGCCCGGCGGCCGCGGCTTCGGCGAGCCGGTCCGCCTTCTGATCGACCTGCCGGCTGAGGTCGGCATTGTCACCCTGATGGTCATCAAGCCGGAGATGAAGCTGCTGGCGGCCGCCAGCGACGGCCGCGGTTTCGTCACCAGCGGCGAGGCGACCATCGCCGAGACACGCAAGGGCAAACAGCTGGTCAACTTGCGTCCCGGCGCTCGCGTCGCGGTCGTGCGGCGGATCGACGAAGGAGCCGACGCCGTCGCGGTCATCGGTGAGAATCGCAAGTTGCTGGTGTTCGCGCTGTCGGAGCTTCCCGAACTCGCCCGCGGCCAGGGCGTGACCCTCCAGCGTTACCGGGATGGCGGCCTCGCCGATGCGACTACGCTCAGCCTCGCCGAAGGCCTCAGCTGGGTTTTGGGCGGTGAGAGTGGCCGGGTGCGCACGGAACCCGATTTAACGCCATGGCGGGCGGCCCGCGGGGCGGCTGGACGCATGCCGCCGCTCGGGTTCCCTAGAAACAACCGTTTTAGCTGAGATTTCAGATATTTAACAAGATTGCCAAACATAGGTTAGAATAACCAACAATTGTTGCCATTAACTCGGCGTCGCAACAGGACATTAACCTGTCCCGTTTAATCCGGGCGTCATGCAGGCTGCCGCACATCGCGCGGAGGCGCTCGTTCGCGCACCCGCGGCCCAACTTGGGAAAAGCTCGCGCCGCGGCAGCGCGGATCATTCTGCGCTGCTCAATGCCTTGCCGATTGCCTCCGCAGTCATCGAGCGCGGGGAACAGGGCGCTTTGTCGCTCCTCTCCTATAACCAGCGCTTCGCCGATGCCGTTGCCGCCTCCACCTGCATTTCCGGCGTCGACGCCGAAGACAAGCCCTGCCTGCAATCGGGCCCCATCGCCGATTTGCTGCAGCAGTTTTTCGATGATGGCGATGCCGACGAGCTCGAATTCCGCGATGGCGAGGGGGTATCGGCGCGCTACTTCAGGATCAAGCTCGCCCCGCTTCCATCGCGGCGCAAGGCGGACGGGCCGCGCTGCCTGCTGAGCCTGGTCGACCGCACCGTCGAGTTGCAGGCCGAGCGGGCGCTGCGCGCGGAAATGCTGCGCGACAGCCTGACCGGCCTTCCGAACCGCCTGGCCTTCACCGAATTTATCGAAAAGGCCGGCGAGAGCAGCGCACGTGACCTCGATCATGCTGTTCTGGTTGTCGACATGCTCCGCTTCAGCCGCATCAATGAATCGATGGGCAGCCTTGCCGGCGACGAGCTGCTGATCACCTTTGCCCGGCGGCTGATCTCGGCGCTTCGGGCCGGCGACCAGCTCGCCCGCACGGGCGGTAACGAATTTGGCGTGCTGGTGTCGCTGCGCGAGGGCATTGAAGACGCTCTAGCGGCCGCCAAGCGCATCCAGGATGCCATGACGACGCCGTTCAAGCTGTCGGAGATGGAAATCCGGGTCGAATGCGCCATCGGCGTCGCCATCATGCACAAGGACCAGGACCCCGAAGAGCTGTTCCGCAATGCCCAGTTCGCGGTGAAACAGGCCAAAAGCGCCGGCAAGCCGCAGATCTATGAGCCCAAGGAAGCCAGCGCCGCGCGCCGGCGCTTCTCGATCGAGACGGAGCTTCGCCGCGCGCTCGACAAGGATCAGCTGAAGCTCTTTTACCAGCCGCTCATCGACCTCAAGTCCGGCGAGGTCGCCGGCTTCGAGGCCCTCGCCCGTTGGGACCATGACGACCGCGGTGAGATCAGTCCGGCCGAATTCATCCCGGTGGCGGAGGAAAGCGGGTTGATCCTGACCCTCGGCCGCTGGGCAATGGACCGGGCGGCGGCGACATTGGCCGACTGGGACTGCAAGGTAGGAGAGCCGCTGCCGGTTTATGTCGGCGTGAACCTGTCTGCGATCCAGGTCGCTCGGGACGATATCGCCGCGGTGGTGCAGAGCGCGCTCAGGTCGAGCGGCCTTAGCGGCAATCGCCTGACCCTTGAGCTGACCGAAAGTTCGATCGTCCAGGACCCGGCGCGCGCGCAGCGCGTGTTCGAGGCGCTCAAGGCGCTAGACGCTACCGTCGCGATGGACGATTTCGGAACGGGCTATTCGAGCCTGGCATACCTGCAGCGCCTGCCCATCGATGTGCTGAAAATCGACCGCAGCTTCGTCACTGGCATGATGGTTGATCCCGACAGCGTCGCCATCGTTCGCGCTGTGCTGAGCCTGGCCGAGGCGCTCAATATGTCGACCACCGCCGAAGGCGTTGAGACGGTCGAGCTGGCAACGACGCTGGCGACCCTCGGCTGCGCTTCCGGCCAAGGCTTTTATTTCGCTAAGCCGCTCGAGCCGGAAGCCGCGCTCGAATATTGGAAGAGCCGCCGGCACGGCTGAGGATCAGCGCAGGTAGACTTTGACGTCTGCTTCCATCGGCCCGAAGATTTCCGCCCAATAGAACATATGCACGGACTGGATCGGCCGCCGGCCGCCGGACAGCATCACCTTCCGCAGGCAGCCGCTTGCCGGGATCAAAATGTCCTCGGGCAGTGGCTGCTCGGATCCGTCCGCGAAGCGCACGCTGCCGCCGAACAATCTCACATGCTTGCGAAACGCGCAGATGCGAAGCTGCGAATATGGCTGGTTGCTCGCAATCGGAACGATGTCTTCCTGCAGGCTATCCCAGACCTCCGTTTTGCCGAGGTCATCATAATGCCGAAGGCCGTGCGGATAAGCGGCGAGGGGAGTGGCGGCCAGGGATGCGACCGCCGCGATGAGCAAGGTGCGCATGCCCGTCTTTTCGCGCACGCGCGCGAGTGATGGAATCGGTAGATTCACCGACCCTTGGCGCTGCCGAGGGCGGCCGGTCGCAACGGAACCGAACCGCGCCCCCGCGAGGCAATTTGCGAAACCCCCCGAGCGATGCTGGGGCCAATAACCGCCAGCTCGCCACTCTCTGAAAACACCCCTTGTCTTCGGCCAAACCGGTGCAGCCCGACATGCCGCGGCCAAGGCGCAACTTAGGCCGCCGCGACCGCCTGCCCGACGATCTGCCTGAACGCGTCCCCGTCGGGAAATCCGGCGGCGACCCACTGCCGTTCGATCGACTGCAGGGTTTTCGCCACCAGTGGCCCCTGGGGGACTCCGCGCTTGATCAGCTGGCCGCCGCTGATCGGCAGGCGCGGCACCGGCCAGCCGGTCAGCGCCGCCGCGTCCCCTGTCTGGCCCGCAAGCAGCAATCGATCCTGCGCGCTCTCGGTCCCGATCCAATAGGCCAGCGCACACGGGTTTTCGCCCAGTCCAGTCTCGGCAGCCAGGCCGATTCGCTTGCGCGCCTTGTTCGACAATTTCAGCCGCGCCGCGATCTTCTCGGCGGCTTCGGGGTCCTGCGGCAGCAAGGCCGACAGGCGGCGAAGCGGATCCGGCTCGAACCCTCCTTCCGCCTCAGCCGCGATCAGCGCCCGCAGTCGGCTCGCGCTCTCGATCTCGGGCAGCACCGGCCGGAAGATGCCGCGCTCGATCATCAGGGCCACCGTTGTGCTCGGGTTCCCCAGGGCCAGCAGCTTCAGGATTTCGTCGGCGATCCGCTCGCGGCTGAGTGCCATTAAGTCATTGGCCCGCTGCGTGCAGGCCGCGATTGCCGCGGCGTCGGGCGGACCGTTTCCGAAGCGAGCGTGGAATCGGAAGAAGCGCAGGATACGCAGATGGTCCTCGGCGATGCGAACCAGCGGGTCGCCGATGAAGCGCACCCTCCGCGCCTTCAAATCGTCGAGCCCGCCGAAATAATCGTGGACCTCGCCGCTTTCGGGGTCGGCGTAGAGCGCGTTGATCGTGAAGTCGCGCCGCGACGCGTCGGCCATCCAATCGTCGGTGAAGGCGACGGTGGCGCGGCGGCCGTCGGTGCTGACGTCGGCGCGCAGGGTTGTCACCTCGGCCGGGTGGCCGTCGGCGACGGCGGTGACCGTGCCATGGTCGATACCGGTCGGCACCGCCTTGATGTGCGCTTTTTCCAGGCGCTCGATGACTTCGTCCGGCCGAAGCCTCGTGGCGAAATCGACATCGCTGACTGGAAGCCCCAGCAATTCGTCGCGCACCGCGCCGCCGACGTAACGGAGCAGGCCCTCCTTGGAGCCGAGCGCCTTGAGGATTCGGGCGACTCCGCGTTTCTTCCGCCAACGCTCCGCGTCGAGCCTCATGACCATTCCATGCGCCGCGTCAGGTTGACGAGCATTGCCGCTGTCGCGCCCCAGATGCGGCGATCCTGCCAGTCGATCTGGTAATAGTGGCGCATGCGTCCCTGATATTCAGCGCTCATGCGCCGCTGGTTGGCGGGATCGAGCAGGAAGGACAAGGGTGCCTCGAACCAACCTGCTACTTCATGCTCGTGCGGAGCCAGCGGCAGGTCTGGCGGAACTGTTCCGACCACGGGCGTCACCCGATAGCCGGTGACCGTGCAATAGGGATCGGCTTCGCCCCATAGCGCGACCTGGTCGGCCGGCAGGCCGATCTCCTCTTCCGCCTCGCGAAGGGCCGCGGCGATCGCATCCTCGCCAGGGTCGAGCCGGCCGCCTGGAAAGCTGACTTGCCCCGCATGAGTGCGCAAATGCTCACGGCGAACCGTCAGCAGCACGCCTGGCTCAGGCCGGTCGGTGATCGCCACCAGTACCGCGGCCTCGCGGCCAGCGTCCGGCGCGCCCTCGATCAGGTCGCCGGCCAGCAGGCCGCCCCGCCGCTCAAGCGCCAGCGAGGCGCGGAGGCGATCCTGCAAGCTCATGCCGACAGCGGAAAGAAGCATCCGTCGCTCCAGATTCCGGGTGGGTTGTGACCTTCTGCGAGCGCGATCTCGGCAAGCTCGTAATAAAGCGGACGCGCCAGGACGGCCTCCAGCCCGTGGCGGACCAGGACGCGCGGCGTCTCGTCGATCATTCGCAGCGGATGCCGTTCGCCGACGATGACTGCATCGCCGCTGTCGAGCTCGAAGGCGATCCGCCGACCCTGGCCCTCCCCCTCATGGGTCATGGCGACCGCCCGGAACGCTGTTAGCTCGACGTCGATGGCCAGCTTTTCGTGGGGCGTGACGAGCACATGGCTGCGGTCGGCCTCGCGCCGCAGGACCGTGGAGAACAGCCGCACCATCGCCGGTCGTGCGATCGGCGTTCCATCATGGAGCCAGGTCCCGTCGCTGGTGATGCGCATGCCCGAATGGCCGCAATGCGGCGGGTCCCAGCTCTCGACCGGTGGCGTCCGGCGCTCGCTGATAGCGGCGGCAAGCGCGGCCAGCGGCTGGCCGGCGACGGTGATCGGCGGGCGGATCTCGGGCATCCATCCCCTGTTGTCATCGCCGGCGCGGCGACGCAATGACGCGCGATGGAATCACGGACCGCCATCGTCACCGGAGCCGCCAAACGGGTCGGGTGCGGAATCGCCGAGGCGCTGGCCGCCGACGGCTGGACGGTCGTCGCTCATTGCCACCATGAAGATGATTCAGTTCCCGCTGGCACGATCAAAGTCGCGGCCGACCTTGCCGAAGCCGATTGCGCCGAGCGCATCTTCGCAGCCGCCGCCGGGGAGCCGCCAGTGCGATTGCTGGTCAATAATGCCGCGCGTTTCGCGCCCGATGCGCTCGGCAGCCTGGAACCCGGCGAGCTTAATGCGCATATGGCGGTCAACCTCCGCGCGCCGGTGCTGCTGACCGAGGCGCTGGCCGCGCGCCACGGGGGCGGCGATGCCCTCGTCGTCAACCTGCTCGACGCCAAGCTCGCGGCGCCCAACCCCGACTTTCTTAGCTACACCCTGTCGAAACAGGCGCTGGCCGGTTTCACCGAGCTCGCGGCGCGCTCGCTCGCCGGCGATGGGATACGTGTCAATGGTATCGCCCCGGCACTGATGCTTCCTTCGCCCGGGCAGGACGATACGAACTTCGCGGCGATGCACGCGTTCAATCCCCTGCGCCGCGCGGTCGAGCCCGACGACGTGATCGCTGCGCTGCGCTACCTGGTCGATGCCGAAACGGTCACCGGCCAGGTCGTTACTCTAGATGCCGGCCAGCGCTTCTGGTCGCTGTCGCGGGATGTCCAGTTTTTGTCGCCCTATGACGATGCGGAGCGAGAATGAGCGAAGTCGTGAAACTGGACGGCATGGTCCCTCGCGAACTGGCGGTAAAATCGAGCCGCATCCTCCTCGAGGAGCTGGAGCTGCAGGCCGACATTGGCTTCCACGACTTCGAGGTCGGCACGCCGCAGCGGCTTCTGGTCACCGTCGAGATCTGGCTGGGAGACGCGGTTGCGCCGGCCGACGACAATCCGGATCAGGCGTGGGACTATGACCTTGTGCGCAGTGAGATCCTCCGCATCGCCGGCGAGCGACGCTACAACCTGCAGGAGACATTGGTCCATGCCATTTACAGCCGCCTGGCCGCGATGCGCGGGGTCAGGGCGCTGAGGGTCAAGAGCGCCAAGCCGGATATCTATCAGGACGCGCGCGCGGTAGGCGTGGAAATTGCCTCTTTTGATGGTCTTGCGCCGCCGTCTGGCCCAGCTCGATGACCTCGGTCCGGAACAAAATTCGTTGCGCCGCCATTTTGCCTCAATTAAGGAGGCGCGCATTCTGCTCATGATATGTTGATACATGAGCAGGTTCCAACCTGGCAGGGCGCGCGTCGTGAGCCCGGTCTTTTCCGTGGTTTTCCGCCACGGGTACTGAGGAGAGTTGTGGCTTAATGTCTTACGCCCAACGCAAGGAGATGAGCTCGAATCGCACATTGGCGATTATCATCGTTGCGCTCATCCATCTGGCTCTCGGCTATGCCATCGTGACTGGCCTGGCCTACAACGTCATCAAAAAAGCAGCCGAAGATTTGAAGACCTTCGATGTCGAGGAAGAGCCGCCGCCCCCCGAGGAGCCGCCGCCTCCGCCCGAGCAGGTCGAGATTCCGCCGCCGCCCATGACTCCCCCGCCGATCGTGCGGATCGAAACGACGCCGCCGCCGATCGTGCTCCAACAGCGCGAGATTACCGCGCCGCCGCCGGTCATCGTGCCGACCGCGCCGCCCCCGCCGCCGCCGCCGCCGCCACCGCGCGTTGTCCAGACCGCCAAGGCGAGGGGCAGCCTCCAGGGCCTGATCCAGCCGGATGATTATCCTGAGTCCGCGCTCGAGGCCGGGATTGGCGGTACGGTTCGCGTGCGTCTCGAAATCAGCGCCCAGGGCCGTGTGACGGGCTGCTCAGTGCAGAAGTCGGCCGGCAACAGCTCGCTCGACCGCGCGACCTGCAGCGTGCTTAGCCGCCGCGCCCGCTTCACCCCGGCGGTCGGCAGCGACGGCAACCCGACCCATGACAGCTACGTCGCAACCATCACCTGGCAGGTGGTGGACCAGTGACGCCCATGACCTCTTGAGCAACGCTATCAACTGACGAATTTCGAAGGGAAACTGAAATTATGGCAACTCCAGCTCTTTTGCTTGCTGCCGCTGCGGCGCCGGCCGGTGAGAACCCGTATGGCCTGATGCAGGCTCTCCAGGAAGGTGGCCTCATCTCCTGGTCGGTCTTCATTATCCTGGTCGGCATGTCGGTGTTCAGCTTCTACATCCTGTTCACCAAGCTGCTGCAGCAGCAGAAGATCATCAATCAGGGCAACAAGGTTCGCGCCAGCTTCTGGAACTCGCCGAACCTGCGCGAAGCTGCGACCAAGCTCGAGACGAAGAGCGCCTACCGCGCGATCGTCGACGACGCGCTGGTTGCCCAGGAGCAACACAGCAAGCTGACCGATCCGATCGACCAGCATGACTGGATGGCCAACAGCCTTGCCCGTTCGCAGGGCTCGATCGGCGCCCGCCTCGGCGAAGGCCTCGCCTTCCTTGCCACCGTCGGCTCGACCGCTCCGTTCATCGGCCTGTTCGGCACCGTCATCGGCATCTACCGCGCGCTCATCAAGATCGGCGCGTCGGGCCAGGCCTCGATCGACACCGTCGCCGGCCCGGTCGGTGAGGCGCTGATCATGACCGCGCTCGGCCTCGTCGTCGCGGTGCCGGCGGTGCTCGCCTACAACTGGCTGATCCGCCGTAACAAGTCGATCATGGAGGACCTCGCCGCCTTCACCAACGACATTCACGGCTACATCATGTCGAATGGCGCGGTGAAGCCGCGCATGGCTGGCCCGGCCACCAAGGCTCCGGCGGCGGCTGCCCGCCCGGCCGCGGCTCCGGCCGAGCCGGTCCGCACGACCGACCGCGTGAGCTAATCCCCGAAGCCCGGGACCGGCGTCCCAGATCGCGCCGGTTCCGGGTCAAGGGCCCAAAGTAGTTTCGAGGAAGCCAAGATATGGCAATGCAAGTAGGCGAGCACGACTCGGGCGAAGACGTACCGATGTCGGACATCAACACCACGCCGCTCGTCGACGTGATGCTGGTCCTCCTGATCATCTTCCTGATTACCGTTCCGGTCGTCTTGCAGACAGTTCCTGTCCAGCTGCCCTCGGTTCGCTTTGAGCCGACCCAGACCAAGCCGGAAAACGTCAACCTGTCGGTTCGTGGCGGCCCCGGCGGCACCTGCGAGGTCTATTGGAACCTCACCAGGGTCACCAACGAAGAGCTGCTCGACCGCGCCGTCAAGAAGCTCGAGCAGCTGATCGAGGACGTCGGCGGCGTTGAAAACGTCACCGAAGAGAACATGCCGGAAGCGCATATCCGCGGGGACATCAACACGCCGTACAAGTGCATCGGCGGCGCCATCTTCACCATGCAGCGCGCGGGCTTCGCGCGGGTCGGATTCATCTCCGAGCCGCCGGCCGGGTCCGTGACGACCCGCCTCTAACGCCAGGAGAATATCGCCATGGCGATGCAAACCACCAGTGACAACACTGAAGGCGAACCGATGATGGACATCAACACGACGCCGCTGATCGACGTCATGCTGGTCCTTCTCATCATGTTCATCATCACCATTCCGATCCAGAGCCACGCTGTGAAGCTGGACCTGCCGGTCAACCAGGCGAACCAGACGCCGCCGCCGGTCGACCCGATCAAGAACCGCCTGGTCGTTACGGCGGCGGGCGTCGTCCTGTGGAACGGCACGCCGGTCAACCTCCAGCAGCTCCGCCAATATCTCGACATCTCGCAGCAAATGAATCCGATTCCCGAGCTGCACCTGCAGCCCGAAGCGGACGCGCCATACGGCCTGGTCGACGAGGTGCTCGCTGTCACCAAGCAGGCCCATGTCGAAAAAATGGGGTTCGTCGGCAACGAGGCCTATATGCACGCTTTCTGACCGGTCCACCGGTTGGGACGAAGGGGGCGGTCCGGCAACGGGCCGCCTTTTTGTTTGTGCTGTTCGCGCCTAGGGCTTGATCATGGAACCGCGCGAACATTGGCGGCAGGTCTATGAGGCGAAGCGGCCGGACGAGGTCAGCTGGTTCCAGGCATCGCCAGCGCCCTCGCTCGACGCACTTGATCGGTTAGGGGCCGGTCCGGCCAAGTCGCTGGTGGACGTCGGGGCAGGGGCGGCGACCCTAGCCGATGCCCTGCTCGATAGGGGCTGGTCAGATCTGACCTTGGTCGACGTTTCGGAGCCGGCGCTCGAGGCCAGCAGACAGCGCCTCGGAGAGAGGGCTGGCAAGGTCAATTGGGAAGTGGCCGACATCCGCCACTGGCGTCCCGACCGAACTTTCGACGTTTGGCACGACCGCGCCGTTTTCCATTTCCTGACCGAGGCTGCTGGCCGCACCGGATACAAGCGCGCGCTGGCCGAGGGTACGCGCCCGGGCAGCCATGTCGTCCTTGCGACCTTCGCCCCGGATGGGCCCGAGCAATGCAGCGGGCTGCCGGTCCAGCGGTACGATGCCGCAGCGCTCGCCGCGGAGCTCGGTGGCGCATTCCGCATGATCGATCATTGGCGCGAAACCCACGTCACCCCGTGGGGCAGCGAGCAGTCCTTCCAGTGGTGTGTATTCGAGAAACTTTGATCGATGCTGGTGGCGATAGCGACCTCGGCGATTCTTCTGCGGATAGGTTCGCTCACCCGGCCGCCGTGTTAGGCGGCCAGGCCGTCGAACTGGAGGCGGGCCAGGCGGGCGTAGAGGCCATCGGCGGCAGTCAGCGCGGCGTGGCTGCCTTCCTCGACGATGCGGCCATGGTCGAGGACGACAATCCGGTCGGCGGCGCGGACGGTCGCCAACCGGTGGGCGATGATGATGGTCGTGCGCTCTTCCATCAACCGCTCCAGTGCGTCCTGGACCAGCTTCTCGCTTTCCGCGTCGAGGGCGCTGGTCGCTTCGTCGAGCAGGAGCAAGGGCGCGCGGCGAAGCAAGGCTCGGGCGATGGCAATCCGCTGGCGCTGCCCGCCTGACAGCCGGGCCCCGCCTTCACCCATGAAGCTATCCAGGCCCTCGGGCAGTGCACGGAGGAACGTCTCGGCATTGGCGTCGCGGGCCGCCTCCCAAAGCTCGTCCTCGGACGCGTCCCAATTGCCGTAACGGAGATTGTCGCGCGCGGAGGCGGCAAAAATGACCGTTTCCTGCGGCACCATGGCGATGCGTGACCGGACGTCGGCCGGGTCCGCGTCCTTGAGGTCGACGCCGTCGATCAGCACGCTGCCGCGCTGCGGGTCGTAGAAACGCTGGGCAAGCTGGAAGATGGTCGACTTGCCAGAGCCGGATGGGCCGACCACGGCCAGCCTCTCGTTCGGGCGTACCGCCAGGGAAAAATCGTGCAGTGCGGATACGTCCTGGCGGGTTGGGTAGCGAAACTCGACAGACCGGAATTCGAGCAGGCCGCGAGCGGGCTCCGGTAATGGCTTTGGCCGTGCCGGGGCCTTGATGGTCGGTTCGGCGGTGAGCAGCTGGTTCAGCCGCTCCGACGCGCCGGCGGCCCGCAGCAAGTCGCCATAGACCTCTGAAAGTGCGCCGAACGCGCCCGCCAGCAAGCCCCCGTAGAGCACGAAAGCCGCAATGGTGCCCCCCGTGATGCGGCCGGCCGCGACGTCGATCGCGCCCTGCCAGATGACGAAGGTGATCGAAGAGAACATCAGGGCGATGACAGTGAAAGTCATCAGCGCCCGAAGCGCGATCCGCCGCTTGGCGGTGGCAAATACCGACTCCGTCGCCTTCGTGAAACGCTCGGCCTCGCGGCCCTGCTGGTTGAACGCCTGCACAATCTTCATCGCGCCGAGGACTTCGCCGGTCACCGTGCCAACGTCGGCGATGCGGTCCTGGCTGCTGCGGGATATGGATCTTACCCTTCGCCCCAGCAATGTCAGCGGCAAGACGACCAAGGGTACGCCGAGCAGGATCAAGCCGGCGAGCTTGGGCGCCAGCACGAACAGGATCACGGCGCACACGACGCCCATGACGAGGTTGCGTAGCGCCACGGAAATCGTGGTTCCGACAACTTGCTCGATAATCGTCGTGTCGACCGTGATGCGGCTGGTGATCTCGGCCGGGCGGTTCTCTTCGAAAAAGCCCGGCGCCAGGCGCAGGAGGTTGCGGTGGACGGCCAATCGGATGTCGGCGACGACGCGCTCGCCCATCCACGAGACGAAATAGAAGCGGACCGCCGTGGCGAGCGCCATGACGATTACCAGCAGCAGCAGATATTCGAACCAGCGGCCGATGTCGCCGTTTCCGGAGAAGCCTCGGTCGATGATCAGCTTGAAGGCGTAGGGGACGCCGGACGTCGCCACTGCCGCGGTCACAAGGGCGACAGCTGCGGCGGCGATATGCCCCGGGTAATGGCGTGCAAAGCGCCAAACCATGCCAAGGCCCTGAAGCGATTTGCCCTTGGGAGCGTCGGTCGAGATCGCCATGGTTCTTCCGCCTAGCAGTGTGGCAGCCAAGCCTCAATTGCCGCAACGCGGCAGGTGCGGCGCAGCATTGTCCTTGCAAGTGGACGCGATCGGCCCCAGTCTCGTTAATTCCGTGACCGAAATTTTCCCAAGGATGGTGGATGCTCTACGACGCCTATGAGGTGCAGCGGTCGCTGCTGGCCGGTGCAAGCAGGGTCGCGTCGATGGGCGCTGGATGGCTGAATAATCCCGCCAATCCCCTGTCCTATGGTTCGATGGGACCGATCGCCGCCGCGGCGCTGGACGTTTTTGCCCATGCCGCCGCGTCGCGCGGCAAGCCGGATTTCGGAATCGACAAGGCCAAGGTCGGCGGAAAATCCGTTGCCGTTGTCGAGGAAGTCGTCCTCCGCAAGCCGTTCGGGCAATTGAAGCATTTCCGCAAATCAGCCGCAGGCCGCGGGGTGGAGATTAAGAATCAGCCGAAGCTGCTGATCATCGCGCCGATGTCGGGCCACTATGCGACGCTGTTGCGCGGCACGGTCGAGCGCATGCTGCCCAGGCATGACGTCTTCATCACCGACTGGCGCGACGCCAAGCTGGTGCCGCTTTCGGAAGGCGGCTTCGACCTCGACGATTATATCGACTACCTGATCGAGTTCCTGGAGGCCGTTGGGCCGGGCGCGCACATGCTAGCGGTTTGCCAGCCGGCGGTACCCGCCTTTGCCGCCGTTGCGTTGATGAACGCCGACAGGAATCCCTGCCGGCCGAGGACATTGACGATGATGGGCGGGCCGATCGACACGCGGAAGGCGCCGACCGCGGTCAACACGCTCGCCACGCACCGGCCGCACGCCTGGTTCCAGCGCAACGTCATTGCTACGGTGCCCATGATCTACCCGGGCGCGGGGCGAAAGGTTTACCCGGGTTTCCTGCAGCTTGCCGGCTTCATGACCATGAACCTCGGCAGCCACCTCATCAGCCACTGGGAAATGTTCAAGCATCTCGTCGACGGCGATGACGAGAGCGCCGAGGCCACTCGCGAATTCTACGCTGAATATCTGTCGGTCTGCGACATGGCCGCCGAATATTATCTGCAGACGGTCGACGTCGTGTTCCAGCGCCACCTGCTGCCGAACGGCGAATTCATGCATCGCGGCCGATTCATCGATCCCAAGGCGATCAAGGACACTGCTTTGCTAGCCATCGAGGGTGAGCGCGACGATATCAGCGGCGTCGGCCAGACCCGGGCAGCATTGGACCTCGCCGCGAAGCTGCCGCAGGCGAAGAAGCAATATCTGCTAGCCAAGGGTGTCGGCCATTACGGCATCTTCAACGGCCGCAAGTGGCGCGAGCAGATCGCGCCGGTCCTCGAGAAGTTCGTCGCCGCCAACACCTAGCGGCGGCGAATAATTCATAGCGGGCGGTCGGCCTCGGCCTCGCGGCGGTCCTTGATCGCCGCGCCGCGAAGGCTGTCCTGCTCACGCCATTCCTTCTCGCGCGCGGCCCACTCATCTTCACGAGCGCGGAGGCGCGCTTCCGCCTCGTCGCGGCGCTGCTCCTCGTTACGGTAACGATGCTTCCACTTGCGGCCGCTTCCGGCGAACAGAAAGGCGCCGATCAGCAGGCCGAGCGTGAAGACCAAAGCCAGGATCACCCATTGGTCGGAGGTGAATGCGATCATCGTCAGTCCCCTGAATGGTTTCGGGAGCTAAAGCGATGCAGCGCCACAACCGTTCCATAAGCGGAACCGCCGCCGCGCAGCAGCGCGACGGCGGTCCACCCCCCAGGTCTAGCGGGTTAGCCGTTGATGAAGCTGTCGCTGATCGAGCAGCTTGCCGGACCCAGGATGACGATGAACAGGGTCGGCAGGATGAACAGGATGAGCGGCACGGTCATGATCGCCGGCAGGCGGGCCGCTTTTTCCTCCGCGCGCATCATGCGCTCGTTGCGGAACTCGGCCGACAGGACGCGCAGTGCCGAGGCCAGCGGCGTACCGTATTTCTCGGTCTGGATCATGGTGGTGACGACGCCACGCACGGCCTCCAGGTCGACCCGCGTCGCCAGGTTCTCGAACGCCTGGCGACGCTCGTTGAGGAAGCCGAGCTCGATGGCGGTCAGGCCGAACTCGTCGCCCAGTTCCGGATAGGCCTTGCCCAATTCCCTTGCGACGCGGCCGAACGCGGCGTCGACGGTCAGGCCGGCTTCGGCGCAGATGACGAGCAGATCGAGCGCGTCGGGCAGGCCCTTACGAACCGCATGGCTGCGCTTCGTCACCCGGTTCTTGAGCCACAGGTCGGGCGCCTTGTAGCTGCCGACGAGGGTTGCGGCGGTGACGGCATAGCGCTTGAACCAACCCCAGTCCGGCATCAGGTCGAATACATAGAGGCCAAGCACGACGGCGATGCCCAGGACAACCGGCATGACGAAGCGCGCAAGGATGATGAAATAGGCCAGGTCCTTGGCGCGGATACCGGCCTGCATCAGCTGGATCTGCGTCTTCTTGAGCTGGTCGTCCTGGATCATCTTGAAGCTGCCGAGGAGACCGCGGACCTTGTCGGCCGCCTGGTTCTTGTTGGTCAGCTTCTTGCGCTTGTTGGTCGAAGCGACGATGCCGGCTTTCAGCTGCTCGCGGCGCTCGTTGAGCGCCTTGACGCGGCGAGCCATGGGATCCTTGACGGTCGTCGCGGCGTAAATGGCGATCAGCACGGCGAAGGTCGCGACGGCCGACAGCA
The DNA here is from genome assembly GCA_035250985.1 of Sphingomicrobium sp. Lineage (GTDB taxonomy): Bacteria > Pseudomonadota > Alphaproteobacteria > Sphingomonadales > Sphingomonadaceae > Sphingomicrobium. Next base: position 22,994 of record DATFEO010000120.1, read on the forward strand.
GCGTCGCGATCCAGATGACGTCGAAGCCGAGAATGGTGGGGCCGGAAGCCTGCATTACACGATCCCTAAATCTCGAAGTTGACCATTTTGGCCATGATGAACACGCCGATGCTCATCCAGATGAGGCCGCCGAGTCCGGCCACCATCAGTCGCTGGTCGGTGAAGAAGTCGTCCATGTAGCCAGGGTTGATCATCCAAACGAGCGTGAAGACGATGAACGGCAGCGAGCCGACGATCATCGCCGAGGCCTTGGACTCCGAGCTCATGGCGCGGATCTTCAGCTTCATCTGCGCACGCTTGCGCAGCACGTCGGCGAGGTTCGAAAGCGTCTCGGCGAGGTTGCCGCCGGTTTCGCGCTGGATCGCCAAAGTGATGACGAAGAACTGGAATTCGGCCGTGCCGAGCCGGTCGGCCGCTTCCTGCAGCGCCGCCTCCATTGTCCGGCCGATCTTCATCTTGTCCGCGACCGAGCGGAACTCCATGCCCACCGGTCCGGGAATTTCCTGGGCGACGATGCCGAGCGTTTCAGTGATCGGCAGACCTGAACGCAGGCCGCGGACCATCAGCTCGATCGCATCCGGGAAGTTGGAGTTGAACTTGGCGATGCGCCGCTTGATCATGAAACCGATGACCAGGTGGGGCAGGCCGACGGCGACGAAAGCGCCGAAGAGGGCGGCCAGCAGGAAGGGCGCGCCCTTGAGCTTGAGGCCGACGGCGATGACCGCGAACAGGCCGGCGGAAACAGAGGCATATTTGCCGAGCGAAATCTCTTTGCCGGTTTGCTCGAGCCGCAGCTTCAGCAGCGCCGGTTTCGGGATAAGGGTCGAAAGCGCGCTCTCGACCCTGTTGTTCTGCCGGTTCGCGAACAGCTTGCGAATCTGGGCCTGGGCGCTCGCGGCGACGGAATCGCCATGCCGCTCGCGCAGCAGCTCCAGGCGGCGCTTCACCGCCTTGGCGGGCGAGGGGCCGCTCAGAGCCAGATAGGCAAGCCCCAGCACCGCAAGCACGGCCATGGCAAAGAGGATCGGCATCAGCATCTTGGGTCCGTCCGTTCCTACGGCCGGCCGTGACAAGTCGCGGCCAGCGGTAACTGTTTACGCAGCCTTGTCTTTCGGCTTGGCAAGCATGGTCCTGAGGTTCTCGACCAGGCTCTTGGCGCCGCCTTTGACTTCGGCGGCTGCGCCATCCTCGCTGGCATGGCTGAGAACCATGTTCGCCAGCGTCGAGAAGGGCGCGGAAACCTTGCCGCCGGCGACTTCCGCCATCGGCTTGCCGAGCTTCGCGGCCTGCGCCGCAAGCTTGCCATCGTCGGGGAAGACCACGTCGACGTCGCGCTCGATCGACTGCTCGAAATCCTTGCGGCTGATCTCCAGCGCGCCGCCCGAAGGGTTGCGATTGGTGACCACCACAACCTTGGTCTGAGGCGCGTTCGACTTCAGCCAGGCGAGGATGCGGATCGTGTCGCGCGTCGCCGCCAGAGTCAGCTCGCTCACCACCACGGCGACATGCGCGTCGTGGACGAGGTGCGGATACTGGATCAGCATATGGCGCGGCAGGTCGAGCACGGTCGACTCGAATGCATTGCGCATTTCTTCCTGCAGCTGGAAGAAGGCCGTGCCGTCCGTCACCAGCGGCTGGTTGATGGGTGCTTCCGCCGACAGGACCGACAGGCGCTCATTGGCGCGCACCATGGCACGCTCGATGAACAGGCCGTCGATGCGGCTGGGATTCTCGATTGCGTCGGTCAGGCCGCGGCCCGGCTCGAGGTCCAGCGCCAGCGCGCCGGTGCCGAAGTGGACGTCGAGGTCCAGCAGGGCAGTCGTGCGCTGCGCCTTCTCGCCGAGCAGCCAGGCAAGGCTGGTGGCAATGGTCGAGGCGCCGACGCCGCCGCGGACGCCGATGACGGCGGCCATGACGTGCGGCTTTTCAACCTGCGCTTCCCCGCGCGGGCCGGAGAGGATCGCCTGGGCATGCGCGAACGTGTCGCGCAGTTGGTCGACCGTGAACGGCTTCAGCAGGTAATCGTGGATGCCGCTGGCGACTAGGTCGCGGTAAAGGCGAACATCGTTCACCTGGCCCGAGGCGATGACGATCGTGCCGGGCTCGCAGACTTCTGCAAGAGCATTGATGTCATTGAGCGGGTCGGCCGATTCCGAGAGGTCGACGAACAGGATGTTCGGGCTCGCCGACACGGACAGCGACTGCACGGCATTGCGCAGCCCGCCCTTGTTGACCTTTTCCGGCGACCAGCCATGCTCGACCGCGACCGGCCGCAACATGTCGGCGGTAGCGTCGTCGCACACAAAGGCGGTGAACGGATCGCGCAGGCCAGCGCGCGCCTGGAACGGAGCGTTCATTAGTTACCCCCCTTGGTGTTGATCGCCTGCAGGCCATTCTCGCCGGTCGGCTTTTGCGCGCGGTAAGAGTTGACAGCCTTGCTCGCCGAAGCCGCATCGATGACCGGTCCGGCTTCGCGGCCGTAGAGCAGGTCCTGCGGGTCGGCGGCCATGGCCGCGATGTTGGAGCTGACGCCGCAACCGAAGTTGGGCATCTGCCGGTTCTCGAAATCCGGCGAGGCAGGCCGGTCCCAATTGGGGCAGCCGGGAACGCTGGCGCGCGTGCGCGTGACGACCACCCGGACCGTGCCGGGCTGGACGGGGCCACTGGTCACCGGCGAACCGGCGCTGACCATCATCCCATAGCGGCCGGCGACCCGGGCGACATCCGCGCCTGCGCCCCTGGCATAATCGCCATCGACGTAGACGTGGTCGCCGTAGCCAAGGCCCAGGCCGGCGAACCAGCCGTCCAGGCGGGCTTGCTCGGTAGCGGACACGCTGCCGTCCGGGGCGGCGAGGTCCATGGCGAGGTCGGTGCGACTGACTACCGGCTGGTTGACCGCGTTTAGGCCTCGGGCCGGATCGTCGACCGTCGGCGTGTTGCAGCCAGCGACAGCGGCGGAAGCCAGGAGCACGATTGCGATACGGGTGCGCATCTTCATTTCCTTCCCAGTGCGGGTCACAGCTTGAAGCCAGGGGCTGCGGTGGCGGCGGCGCCGGCAGTCATGCCTGGAGCGGGCGCCGTCGCGGCCGGGCGCGGGCCCGATGTGCCGCTGTAGGACTGCCCGCCGATCAGGCCCTGGCCGTCGGTCGGCATGCGATAACCGTCAGTCGGCAGCGCCATCTGGGTCGACACGGGCCGAACCAGGTACGGCGTGACGATGATCACGAGCTCGGTCTCGGCGCGACGGAAGCTGGTCGACCGGAACAGGGCGCCGAGGATCGGCAGGTCGCCGAGGAACGGCGCCTTGCTGACGTCATTGGTGTGCGCATCGCGCAGCAGGCCGGCGATCATGAACGACTGGCCGGAACCAAGTTCCACCGTCGTTTCCGCCCGGCGCGTTGTCAGCGCCGGCACATTGAAGCCGTTGAGGCGGATGCTGCCCTCGTTGCTGAGCTCGCTGACTTCCGGACGGACGCGCATGGAGATGCGGCCATCGGCAAGCACGATCGGCGTGAAGGCCAGGCCGACACCAAACTGCTTGTATTCAATGGTCACGGCGCCAAGCGACTGCGAGATCGGCACCGGGAACTCGCCGCCGGCCAGGAAGCTGGCGGTCTCGCCCGAGAGCGCGGTGAGGTTCGGCTCGGCAAGAATGGTCACCAGGCCATCCTTGGCGGCCAGGTCCAGCGTGCCGATCAGGTCGAGCCCGAACAGGCGGCCGGCGGCGCCGAGCGTGGTTCCGCCCGCAATCGCTGCGAAGCCCTTAGGAACGGAAGGCGTATCGCCGGCGCTCGGCGTGCCGAACGTGCCGGCATTGCCCTGGGCGACGCCGAACTGGAAACCGTCGGTCGTATCGCGCGACAGGAGGTTGATGCCGAGCGACTTGACGACGCTGCGATTGACCTCGGCGATGCGGACGCGAAGCGTGACCTGCAGCGGCGTCGCGGTATTGAGACGGTTGACGACGCACACCTTGCACATCGCGCCGGCTTTCGACATGTCGACGCCTGGGTTCAGCATCGCCGACACCAGCTGCTCCGCCTGAGCGGCCTCGTTCGGCGAGGCCACCGTGCCCGTCAGCACGGCGATCTGCCCGGCGTTCAGCACCTTGATGTCCGCTTGCGGCATGGCCGCGCGCAGCATCTCGTCGACCGACGTGATGTTCTGGCTGACGCGGACGTTGGCCGAATAGACGACCGAGCCGTTGGCGGCGGTGGCGATCACCGTGGCCTCGCCGGAGTCCTTGCCGAACAGGTTAATCTGGCGCGCATTGCTGACGTAGACGTCGGCAACAGCCGGGTTCGAGGTCCAGACGTCCGCAACGCTGGACGGTAGGCGCACGACCTGGCCTTCGCCCGTCGACAGCAGGACCTGCTGGCTGGGGCGGAAGGTGCCGGCCCGCGGAGCGGCCGAAACGGGAGCCGCGGCGGTGATGCTGCCGAGGCCGATTGCCAGCGCGGCAAGGGCGGTACCCAGGCGAACGCGGCTGCGGTTGGTGATGCTCTTCATCTTAGCGGGCTCCCACCGGAACTTCGGTTACTGCGTTGCCGCGAGCGACACGGACGACGGGGCCGGCCGGGACCGCCACGGAGGCGGCTCCACCGGCACCGGCAGTCGGCGCTTGCGCAACACGGGCCGGGATGCTGCTGCGCTGGAAGCGCGAAACCTCACCCCCGGTCGTGTAAGTCGTGTGATTGTCCTGCGGACGGTTGGCGACGGCCAGCAGCAGTCGGCGCTCATCGGCGGGATTGGCGCCCGCAGGCAGCTTCACCTCGCCGTTCGCTACCGCGCGCTCGAGCTCAGCCGTGTTGTCGGCGATCGAGCGCAGGGACAGCGACAGCGTGCCGAGCGACTGGGCAACAGCGACCTTCTCGGCCAGCCGCGGAGTGGCTTCCACCGTCACCATCGAGAAAGTCTTGACGACCGTCTTGCCCTCTTCGTTCTTGCTGTCGATCCGCTGGTCGGTTGCCAGCACGCGCAGGTTGCGAACGATTGTTTCGGAAACCTTCAACGCCGGGCCGTCGCCGCCACCAGCGACCTCCTGGGTCAGGATCACGTCGACGCGGTCGCCCGGGAAGACGAAGCCGGCGACGCCGCTGGTGGTCGAAACGGGAACCGTGACGGCACGCATGCCCGGGCCGAGCGCCGCAGCCAGGAAGCCGCGGTCGTTGGGACCGACAAGCGCACCCTGGGTGACCGGCTGGCCGGCAGTGATCGGGTTGCGGACAACCGTGCCGAGCAGCTTGGTCATGTCCGACTCGGGAGCGCCTTCCTGATAGTAGGCGTTCTGAACCAGCTCCTTGGGCCAAGCCTGGAAGACCAGGCTTTCCTGGTCGATGATCGTGCCTACCGGCAGCGCCTTGCGGGCGACCAGGATCTTTGGACCGGTCGGAACCTGGGCGGCAGCGGCCTCAGGGGCTCCTGCGCCGGCGAACATGTTCTTGGCCATGACCGCGGTGACAACCGCAATGACCAGCGCTCCAACGAGCAGGGCTACTTTCTTGACGTCCATGGCGATCACGCCTCCCCTAAAGGGTCCCCTCAATCGTCCTCACAAATCAGGCAAATTGGTTAAGAAAGCGTTGGGCGAGAATCCAAAGGGCGCCCGCTGCGATGGCGACGCCGTACGGAACTTCCGGCTTGGCCGGCTTTCCGTCGTCATCCAGTGGCGGATTTTCGCGATTCTTGTGAAGCAGCAGCACGATCAGTGTCAGCACGCCGCCGGCGAGCGACATGATGACAAGAAACTTCAGAGTCGTCAGCGGCGAGAACCAAAGGGCGATGGCGGCGGCCAACTTTACGTCGCCGCCGCCCATCATGCCGAGGTAGAATGTCGCCGCGAGAACCACGAAGACCGCAGCCGCGACCGCGCCTTGGATTGCGGCATCCGGCCACAAGGGCAGGCCGATCGACCACCAGTAGAGCGGCGCCATCAGCGCCACTGCACCGTTCAGCCAATTCGAGATGGTGAACGTTCGCACGTCGATTACGGCCGCGACGACCAGCAGGATCGCCAGTACGGCAAGCAACAGTTCGGTGAATCCCGCATTCATCATGACACCCCCCTAGACGCCGCGGCTTTCCAAACCGTAACCAGCCGCTGTCATGGACTCTTATGACATCGTCATCGTCGGTGGTGGAATTGCCGGCGCGAGCCTCGCCGCCCGGCTGGTTCGCGACCGCCGAGTCCTGATCATCGAGGCGGAGGACCTCTGTGGGCGCCACGCGACGGGACGTTCAGCGGCCTTCTGGCAGGCAAGCCTGGGAGGGGACACTCCGGAGCGGCGGCTGACCCTCGCGTCCCGGCCAATGTTCGATGAACGCTGGCCAGGCAGCGAAGCGCCGCTACTCAGGACACGAGGTGCCGTGCATCTTACGCACGCAGGCAGCGAAGACTTCGACGACCTGGGCGACCTGTCCGGGCCTTACCGGCCCGTCCATCTCGACCGCGCGGAACTCGACCGCCTGATCCCCGGCCTTCGCCCGCAATGGACCGGCGCCTGGCACGAAGGCACTTGCGCGGACATCGAGGTGGCGGCCTTTCATAATGCCTGCCTGGCGGCGGTGCGCCGCGCCGGCGGGACGGTGCGGACGGACGCCGAGTTGTTGAGCGCCCGCGAGTCTTCCGAAGGCTGGACGATCGAGACCAGCGCGGGTGAGGTGGGCGCAGTGCTCCTGGTGAATGCCGCCGGCGCCTGGGGCGAGCAGGTCGCTGCGCGCGCCGGAGTCGCCGGAATCGGCCTCACACCAAAGAGGCGCACGGTGGTCCAGCTCCGTGTTGGCCGGACTGGACTCAAGGACCTGCCGTTCGTCACCGATCTTCACGAGAGCTTCTATTTCAAGGGCGAGGGCGACAACAGCGTCTGGGTTTGCCCTCTCGACGAAACGCCAATCGAGCCCTGCGATGTCGCGCCCGAGGAAATCGACGTGGCAACGGCCATCGATCGATTCGAGAAGGCGGTGGAGTGGCCGGTCGAGGCAGTCGAGCGGAAATGGGCGGGCCTTCGTACTTTTACGCCAGACCGCCGCATGAAGTTCGGTTTCGATCCGGACCACCCTGCGTTTTTCTGGTGCGTCGGCCAGGGCGGAATGGGAATCCAGACAGCGCCAGCCGCCTCAATGCTGTGCGCGGGCCTGATTCGCGGCGATTCGATGCCATCCGATCTGGCCGGGATCGACCCGGCCGATTTCGCGGTGACCCGTTAGCGGCGGGAGTCGGCCTCGGCGCAGGCCAGCGCGTCGACTCGGTCGTTTTCGGAATGACCGCTGTGGGCCTTTACCCAGTGCCAGGCGATTCGGTGAGGCTTGGCGGCGTCGAGCAATTCCTGCCAGAGCTCGGCATTCTTGACGGGCTTCCTGTCGGCCGTGCGCCAGCCATTGCGCTGCCAGCCGTGAATCCAGCGTGTGATTCCGTCGCGAACATATTGGCTGTCGGTATGCAGCTCGACTCGGCAGGGTTTCTTCAGCGCCTCGAGCCCGCGAATCGCTGCCGTCAGCTCCATCCGGTTGTTGGTGGTCAGCGCTTCCCCGCCGGATAGTTCGCGCTCCTTCTCCCCGAGGCGCAGCAGTGCCGCCCAGCCGCCCGGACCGGGATTCCCCCGGCAGGCGCCGTCCGTGAAGATTTCCACCAGCGGCAGCTCGGCCATCAGCGCTAAGCAACCAGCTCGCGCGGCAATTTGAAAGTCATTCGCTCGGGATTGTGGTCGGCTTCTTCCGCGGTCACCTCGAATCGCTCGCTGAGGGCATCGACAACCTCGCGGACAAGGACTTCGGGAGCGGACGCGCCGGCGGTCAAGCCGACCGTCGCCGGAGTGCCAAGCCAGTCCCAATCGATATCGGCGGCGCGCTGGATCAGCCGCGCTTCGACCCCCTCGCGCTCGGCGACTTCGGCCAGGCGCAGAGAGTTGCTGCTGTTCGGAGCGCCGATCACCAGCATGCGATCGCATGCACGCGCAATTGCCTTGACCGCCGCCTGGCGGTTGGTGGTCGCGTAGCAAATGTCCTCGCTGCGCGGCGCCTGGATGGACGGAAAGCGCGCTTTCAGCGCAGAGACGATCTCCCCCGTGTCGTCGACCGACAGGGTCGTTTGGGTCAGGAATGCCAGGTTATCCGTGTCCTCCGGGTCGAGCCGGGCCACATCGGCGACCGTCTCAACCAGGGTCATTGCCCCTTCGGGCGCCTGGCCGAAGGTGCCGATGACCTCCGGATGGCCGGCGTGACCGATGAAGATGATGTGACGGCCGGCCTCGATGAGGCGCTCGGCCTGCCGGTGCACCTTGCTGACCAGGGGGCAGGTCGCGTCGAGATAGTCGAGCCCGCGATTGCGTGCAGCGGCCGGCACCGATTTGGGGACTCCATGAGCGGAAAAAATGACCGGCCGCCCGTCCGGCACTTCGTCTAGCTCCTTGACGAAGACCGCGCCAAGCCCGCGCAGCCGGTCGACGACGAACCGATTGTGGACGATCTCGTGGCGGACATAGACTGGTGGGCCAAACCGCTCGATCGCCAGCTCGACGATCTGAATGGCACGGTCGACGCCCGCGCAGAATCCGCGCGGCGCCGCAATCAGGACCTTCAAGGCAGGGCGACTGGCCATCGGCGGGCCATGTAAGGCATCGCTTGCAGGCTTGTAAGGCCCTTCCTATGACTGCGCCCTGATCGATTGCTCACCCGAAGGATGAATGCCTTGCGCCCTGTACAGTCCGGTTTCCTCGCTCTTGCCGTTCTCGCGCTTCTTTCGGGTTGCAACAAGGAGGGGTCGGTCGAGGCTGGCGGCATCTACGTGACCCGCTCCACTTGCCCGCAGGTGGGAATCCCCGCCGGAACCGGCGACATTACCTTGTTCAGCCCGCAAGGGCGGACCGATGCCGCGGCCATCGACGTCGTCGCGACGATCACCAACCTGCGCTCGACCTGCACGGAAGATGCCGCAAATGTCGTTTCGACGGCGACGTTCGACGTGGTCGCAACGCGCCGCGACGCCGCCGAGGCGAGGCAGGTGACCTTGCCTTATTACAATGTCATCGCGCAGGGCGGCAGCGACGTTGTCGCCAAGAAGATCGGCTATGTTGCCCTCAACTTCCCGGCCGGAAGCGTCCGTGCTCAAACAAACGCCCAGGTAATTGGGCGCGTCGCCCGCGGCGCCGTGGTTCTTCCTGAGGACGTCCGGCGTGAACTGACTCGCGAGCGCCGGGCGGGAGATCCGGACGCCGCGATCGATCCGCTCGCCGATCCGGCCATTCGCGATGCGGTCGCCAAGGCGACGTTCGAGCAGTTGATCGGCTTCCAGCTCACCCAGGACCAACTGCGCTACAACGCGACACGATGAAGCTGCCCGAGCTAGCCTTTACTACGACCGACTGGTCGGCCGTCCCGCGTACCGAGCATCCCGGCGAAACCGGCCTGTCCTGGTGGCGAACCTTCACAGCCGGCGATTTGCGCGTGCGTATGGTGGAATATTCGCCTGGCTATCTTGCTGATCACTGGTGCGATCGAGGCCATGTCCTGCTGGTTCTCGAAGGCGAGATCGAGAGCGAACTCAAGGACGGGCGCAAGATATGCCTGACGGCGGGCATGTCGTATCAGGTCTCTGATTTCGGCGACGCGGCGCATCGCTCTTCCACCGCCACGGGTGCCAAGCTGTTCATCGTCGATTGACTCGAATCGAAGGCGCGGCCAAGGCAGCTGCGTCTATCGCCCGGTTTTGCCGGGGAGAGGCGCGCACGGGAGAGCGTCCGGATTTCTTCCGGATCGCCGAAGGAGCAACCGCCCCCGGAATCTCTCAGGCACCAGGGACCGCGCGCGCCAAGACAGTCTGGAAAGAGTTCTCCATCGCCAAGGCTTTGGAGGACCACCGAAGGGGCAAAGCTCTCAGGTCGCAGCGACAGAAGGGGGTTCTGGTCAAGGAAGCGGGCTTCGGCCCGGGCCCTTGCATGAGCCTTTTGAGGAGCGCGCGGATGGCTGAGACGACTGAAATCCTACAGGTCCTGCCGCTCGACTCATGGCACCGCGCACATGGTGCTCGCATGGTGTCGTTCGCCGGCTATTCGATGCCGGTCCAGTATGAAGGCGTCATCGCCGAGCATCTCTGGACTCGCACCAACGCCGGCCTGTTCGATGTCAGCCACATGGGACAGCTGACTTTTCACGGCGACCGGGTCGATGCGGCGCTGGAATCCTTGCTGCCCGGCGAACTGCAGCTGCTGAAGGACGGGCGGCTGCGCTACTCCATGCTGCTCGACGAGGAAGGCGGAATCCTCGATGATCTAATGGCAACCCGGCGCGGCGACCATTTCTACGTTGTCGTCAATGGCGCCACAAAACATGATGACATCGAGCAGTTCGTGCGTCGCCTGCCGAAAGGTGTCGTCCTCGATCATATGAAGGAGCAGGCGCTGCTCGCGTTGCAGGGACCTCGCGCCTCGGAGGTTCTCGAAGCGCTGGTGCCCAGCGTGTCGGAGCTAGGCTTCATGCAGGGCGACGCCTTCACCATCAGCGGCATGCCTGCCTGGATCAGCCGCTCCGGCTACACGGGCGAGGACGGCTTCGAGATTTCGGTAGCGGCCGCTGCTGTTGAACACGTCGCCAACTCGCTCATCGCACATGATGCGGTGAAGCCGATCGGGCTTGGAGCCCGCGATTCGCTGCGGCTGGAGGCCGGGCTGCCGCTATATGGCCACGACCTTGACACCAGCACGACGCCGGTCATGGCCGACCTGCAATTCGCGATCGGCAAGCGCCGCCGCGCCGAAGGCGGCTTCGCCGGCGACATGCGAATCCTCGCCGAGCTGGAGAGTGGCGCCGCGCAGAAGCGCGTCGGCCTCAATGTCGAGGGCCGCCAGCCGGTGCGCGAGGGTGCGTTGATCCTCGATGGCGAGGGCAATGAGGTCGGCCGAGTGACCAGCGGCACCTTCTCCCCCACGCTGCAGCGGCCAATCGCCATGGGCTATGTCGCGACGCCGCTCAGCGCACCCGGCACGGCGCTCAAGCTCGAGCAGCGCAGCAAGTTGTTCGAGGCGACAGTTACCCCAATGCCCTTCGTCCCCCACCGCTATCACCGCAAACAGGGAGCCTGAATCATGAGCCTGCACTTCACCGGCGAGCATGAATGGATCCGAGTCGAAGGCGACGTCGGCACGGTCGGAATTTCCAACCACGCACAGGAGGCGCTGGGCGACATCGTCTTCGCCGAGGTCCCCGAATCCGGCCGTTCGCTCAACAAGGGTGACGAGGCGGCGGTGGTCGAATCCGTCAAGGCCGCCTCAGACGTCTATTCGCCGGTCGCCGGCGAGGTGATCGAGGGCAATACGGCGTTGGCTGACGACCCGGCGCTGATCAACCGAGACCCCGAAGGCGAGGGCTGGTTCTTCAAGGTCCGAATCGCCGACAAGTCGCAACTCAACGACCTGATGGACGAGGCCGCCTATCGCGAATGGGTGAAGACACTCTGACCGACACTCCCGCCTCGACCTCGCAGTGGAATGCGGAGGATTACGCCCGCGTCGGCGGCTTCGTGCCGGAGTTGGGGCATGCGGCGCTGGAGCTGCTCGACCCGCAACCCGGCGAGCATATCCTCGACATCGGCTGCGGCGACGGGACGCTGACGTTGAAGATCAAGGAGGCCGGCGCCGACGTCGTCGGCATCGACAACAGCCTGTCCATGATCGCTGCCGCCAAGGCCAAAGGGCTCGACGCGCGTCTGATGGATGCGGCGCAGCTGAAGTTCGGCGAAGCCTTCGATGCCGCTTTCTCGAATGCCACCCTCCACTGGGTGCTCGACAAGGAGCGGGCGGCTCGCGCCATCTGGTTCGCGCTCAAGCCCGGCGGCCGCTTCGCCGGCGAGATGGGCGGGCAGGGGAATTTGGCGAGGCTTCGGCAGGCGCTCGACGATGAGCTGGTCGCGCGCGGCTATGGACCGCCGACCTATGCCGCCAATTGGTATCCAACTCCGGAGGAATTCGCCGCCCTCTATGAGCAGGCCGGCTTCAAGGACATCGAAGCTAGCCTGATCGAGCGCCCGACCGAGCTGGAGCATGGCGTCGCCGCCTGGGTCACCACCTTCCGCGCCGGCTGGCTCGACCGTGCCGGCGTTCCGCACGAGGAACGCCAGGCCGTCGCCGAAGCGGTCGCCGAGCGGGTCGGATCCGACATTGCCGACTATGTCCGCCTTCGCTTCATGATGAGGAAGCCCAACTGATGCGTTATTTGCCGCTGAGCGACGCCGATCGCTCTGCAATGCTGGAGACAATAGGCGCCGGCTCGGTCGAAGAGCTATTCCGCGACGTGCCCGAAAAGGCGCGGCTTTCGGGCCCAATCGAGGGCTTGCCGCTGCACGCTAGCGAAATGGCGGTCGAGCGCCAGATGCGGGCCATGGCGGTAAAGAATGTCGCAGCGGGTGACGTGCCCTTCTTCCTCGGCTGCGGCGCCTACCGGCACCACATTCCGGCCAGCGTCGACCACATCATCCAGCGTGGCGAGTTCCTGACCGCCTACACGCCATACCAGCCGGAGATTGCGCAGGGCACGTTGCAGGTCCTGTTCGAATTCCAGAGCCAGGTTGCGCGTCTCTATGGCTGTGAGGTCGCTAATGCGTCGATGTACGATGGCTCGACCGCATGCTGGGAAGCGATCGGCATGGCGCGGCGCATCACCCGCCGGAAGAAGGCAGTCATCTCCTCCGGCCTGCACCCACATTATCTCTCCGTCTGCAGGACCATGGCGAAGTTCACCGGCGACTTGCTCGACGCGGCGCTGCCCGAGTTGACCGCCGAGACCGACGCCGAAAGGCTGATTGCGGCGATCGACGGCGAGACTAGTTGCGTCGTTATTCAGTACCCGGACATTCTCGGCCGGATCGCCGATTTGAGCGCAGTCGCCGAGGCGGCACATGCCGCCGGCGCCCTGCTGGTGGTCGTCAATACGGAGCCTGTCGCGCTCGGTCTGATTAACGCGCCGGGCGATATGGGCGCCGACATTGTTGTCGGCGAGGGCCAGTCGATTGGCGTCGGCCTGCAATTCGGAGGCCCCTATGTCGGCCTCTTCGCCACCCGTGAGAAGTTTGTCCGGCAAATGCCCGGCCGCCTGGCCGGCGAAACCGTCGACGCCGAGGGCAAACGCGGCTTCGTCCTCACACTCTCCACCCGCGAGCAGCATATCCGCCGCGAGAAGGCGACATCGAACATCTGCACCAACTCGGGCCTCTGCGCCTTGGCCTTCTCGATCCACATGAGCCTGCTCGGCGAAAAGGGCCTGACCGGCCTCGCCAGATTGAATCACGCGCGCGCGTGCGAAGCCGCCGAGCGTTTCTCCGCCATTCCCGGCGTCCGGCTGGTCAACGACGCCTTCTTCAACGAATTCACGCTGGAATTGCCGGTCGAGGCGCGGCCCGCGGTCCATGCCATGGTCGAAAAGGGAATATTGGGCGGGGTCTCGCTCGGCCGGCTCTACCCCAGTGCAGCGGGCTTGGCGAACGGGCTGGTGGTCACTGTCACGGAAACCGTCAGCAACGAAGACATCGACGCTCTGGAAGCGGCGCTGAAGGAGGTATGCCAGTGACGTCCGCCACCGAAACCGAAGTGCAGGGCGCGAAGCCGGTCAATCCTTCCGGCTGGCGCCCCTCCGCACCGTCCGCTGCCGAGGGCGGGACTGCGCCGACCCTCACCGGCAACCGCGCCCTGATGCTTGAAGAGCCCTTGCTGTTCGAAATCGGCAGCCGCGACCAGACCGGCATTGACCTCGAAGCTGCCGAAACAAGCGCGTCGCGCCTTGGCGGCCTGGAGCGCAATGGTATCGACCTGCCGGGTCTGAGCGAGCCCGAAGCGGTCCGTCATTACACCCGTCTGTCGCGCCAGAATTACGCGATCGACCTTGGCCTTTTCCCACTCGGCTCGTGCACGATGAAGCACAATCCGCGCCTCAACGAGAAAGTCGCGCGGTTGCCGGGGTTCGCCGACATCCACCCCCTCCAGCCACAGGAAACGGTGCAGGGCGCGCTCGAGTGCATCAACCGGCTGGCCTTCTGGCTGCTCGACCTCACCGGTATGTACGGAATCGCGATGAGCCCCAAGGCCGGCGCACACGGTGAACTTTGCGGACTGCTCTGCATCCGGGCCGCGCTCGAAGCTCGCGGCGATGCCCGCCAGGTCGTTCTTGTGCCGGAGAGCGCTCATGGCACCAATCCGGCGACCGCAGCCTTTGCCGGCTATCGGGTCGAAGATATTCCCGCGACCAAGGCGGGCCGCGTCGACCTCCAGGCTCTGAAAGCCCGTCTCGGACCCGACGTCGCCGCGGTGATGATCACTAATCCCAACACCTGCGGCCTGTTCGAACCGGACATGAAGGCGATCAGCGACGCCGTCCATGCCGCAGGGGCCTTCGTCTATTGCGACGGCGCCAACTTCAACGCGATCGTCGGCAAGGTGAAGCCGGGCGACCTCGGCATCGACGCCATGCACATCAACCTCCACAAGACGTTCTCGACCCCGCATGGCGGCGGCGGCCCGGGTTCGGGACCAGTCGTGCTGTCTGAGGCCTTGGCTCCATTTGGCCCGTTGCCGTACGCGTCCAAATATCCAGACGGCAGCTACAAGCTGGTCGAGGAAGAGAGCGCCGGCGAAGAACATCCGCGCACCTTCGGCCGAATGACCGCCTTCCACGGCCAGATGGGCATGTTCACGCGCGCGCTGACCTATATCCTCAGCCATGGCGCCGACGGCCTGCGACGGGTTGCCGAAGACAGCGTCCTCAACGCCAACTACATCCTTCGCAGCCTCGAGGATGTGCTTGACGCGCCCTTCGCTCACTCGGGCCCCTGCATGCATGAAGCGATCTTCAGCGATCGCGGGTTCGCGGAAGGCATTACGACGATCGATGTCGCCAAGGCGCTGATCGACGAGGGGTT
>DATFEO010000122.1:0-17193 GCA_035250985.1 Sphingomicrobium sp.
GCCGGCGATCGCCCACAGCCAGCCGGGTTCGAGGTCGCCGAACATTATTGGCCCGTTCCCGGGACGCCCGGCTCGGCTTTCGGCTTGCGCGCCGGAATGGTCGACTTGGCGCCGTCACCGCCCAGCAGTTCCTTCGCCAGCTCGCCAATGCCCCCCAACGTGCCGATCAGCTGGGTCGTTTCGACCGGGAAGAGAATGGTCTTGGCGTTGGGCGAGCGGGCGAACTCGCTGATCGCCTCGACATATTTCTGGGCGACGAAATAGTTGATCGCCTGGGCATTGCCCCCGGCGATGGCGTTGGAAACCATGGTCGTCGCCTTGGCTTCCGCTTCGGCGGCGCGCTCGCGGGCCTCGGCCTCGCGGAAGGCGGCCTCGCGGAGGCCCTCGGCCTGGAGGATATTGGCCTGCTTCTCGCCCTCGGCGCGCAGGATTTCCGAGGCCCTTGCGCCTTCGGCTTCGAGGATCGAGGCGCGCTTCTCGCGCTCCGCTTTCATCTGCCGGGTCATGGCATTGACGATGTCCGAGGGCGGGCGGATGTCCTTCAGCTCGACACGGGTGATTTTCACGCCCCACGGCTCGGTCGCATGGTCGACAACGGCGAGCAGGCGCGCATTGATCTCGTCGCGCTTGGAAAGGGTCTCGTCGAGGTCCATCGAGCCCATGACGGTGCGCAAGTTGGTGGTCGAAAGTGCCATCAGGGCCAGGTACAGGTCGCTGACCTCATAGGCGGCCTTGGCGGCGTCCATCACCTGGAAGAAGACCACCCCGTCGACCGCCACCATGGCATTGTCCTTGGTGATGATCTCCTGGCCGGGGATGTCGACCACCTGCTCCATCATGTTGATCTTGTGGCCGACGCGGTAGACGAAGGGCGTCACCAGGTTCAGCCCCGGTTCGGCCACGCGCACGAAACGACCGAAGCGCTCAATCGTATAGCGATAGCCCTGGCTAACGATCTTGACGCTCATCATGATGACAATCACGACGAGGACGGCAAAGGCGATCAGGAAGTATTCCGCCATGTTCTTCCCCCAAATCCGGCGACATGATGCAAAGGCAAGTGGCTTGAGGGAAGGGAAATCGGCATGACGGACCAAGAAACGCCGCTCAACCTGTTCGCGTTGAGGTCCTTGCTCTTCCTGCCGGCCAGCAATCCGCGCGCCATCACGCATGCCCGGGAAAGCGAGGCCGACCTCGTCATCCTCGATTTGGAGGACGCGGTGAGGCCGGAGGACAAAGCAACGGCGCGCGAGGCGGCCATCGAGGCCCTCCAACAGGGCTGGCCAATGCCCGTGGCCATCCGCATCAACTCGTCCGGGTCCGACTGGTATGGCGAGGACATCAGCGCGGTCATGGCCTGCAAGCCGGACGTTATCGTCGTCCCCAGAGCGGTGGGCCGGGAAGAAATCGCCTTCGTCCGCAACCAGACCGGCAAGCCGGTGCTGGCGATGATCGAGACCGCCAAGGGCCTGGTCGCCGTTCACGAGGCGGCGCGCGATGCTTCCGGATTGATTGCCGGGACGAACGATTTGGCAGCGGACTTGCGCCTGCCGCCTGGCGCTGGTCGCCGGCCGCTGCACATGGCGCTGCAGATCATTGTCCTCGCCGCCCGCGCCGCCGGCATCGCGGTGTTTGACGGCGTGTTCAACGCGCTGGACGATGACGAGGGCTTCAAGGCCGAAGCGAAGGAAGGCCGCGACCACGGATTCGACGGCAAGTCACTCATCCATCCCCGCCAGATCGCCTTGTGCCATGCCGCTTACGAGCCGAGCGCGGAGGAGGTCGCCCGCGCCGAGCGGCTGGTCGCGGCGGCGACTGGCGGCGCCGAGCGCTTCGAAGGCTCGATGATCGAACGGATGCACGTCGAGGCCGCGAGGCGGCTGCTGGATCGCCGTTGAAAAGGCTGTTGCCGTTTTTCCTGCTGCTCGGCGCCTGCGCGACGCCGCGGCCCGTGCCGACGCCGGCCGTCACGGAGGCGGAAATGCGTTTCACCATTTCCGTGCTCGCCGGAGACGCCTTCGAGGGGCGGATGGCCGGAACCGCGGGAGAGATGAAGGCCGCCGCCTACATCGCCGGGCGCTTCCGCGCCGCCGGGCTGAGGCCGGCGGGAGGCGGGTTCCTGCAGGGTTTCAAGGTCGACCGAGAGCCGACCGCCATACCGGGCGAAGCGGTCAAGCTGCCATCGGCGCAGCGCCACTTCATCGGCGAGATGAACAAGCGTGGCCCGTTCACGGCCCACAACGTCGTCGGGCAGGTGGCGGGCCAGGCCCCTGACGGCCGCGCGGTCGTGGTCATGGCGCATTACGACCATCTTGGCATCTGCAGACCCGACGGGGCTCCTGACCGGATCTGCAACGGGGCGGTCGATAATGCCAGCGGCGTCGCGGCGTTGATCACGGTCGCCGAGCGGGTCGCGAAGATGAAACTGGACAGGGACGTCTGGTTCGTCGCGACCAGCGCCGAGGAATGGGGCCTGCTGGGCGCCAAGGCGTTCGCCGACAGGCCGCCGTTGCCGCTCAACGCCATCATTGCCGGCTTCAATCTCGACACCATCGCCATTGCCGCGAAGGGGGCGCCGGTGGCGATGCTTGGGACCAAGGGTTCCGCACTGGAGTTGCTGGTGCGCGAAGCAGCGTTGGCCGCTGGCCGAGCTTGGGACGGGGACGACGAAGCCGCATCGTTCCTGAAGCGGCAGGATGGTTGGGCGCTCGCCGAGCGCGGCGTGCCGATGATCATGGCCGGGGGCAGCTTCAGCAATATGAAGCAGTTCGAAGCGTTCCTCGCGGCGGCCTATCACGACCCTGAAGACGAGCTTCGACCGAACACCGAATTGGGCGGTGCTGTCGAAGACGCCAATCTGCACGTCGAGCTGGTCCGGCGCGCGGCCTCGCGCTCCATCCTGCCCTCTTTCGCGCGGGTTCCGCAGATCAGCGGACACTAGCCGCCCCTTGGCGAATCGGCCGATCCTTGGCATGGGCCGATATGGCCCACCTGATCAACGCTCCCGATATTCCCCTTGGACTGACCTTTGACGACGTGCTGCTGCAGCCGTGCGAGTCGAGCGTGCTTCCCAGCCAGGCCGATACGCGCAGCCTGCTGACCCGCGAAATCCCGCTCAATATCCCGATCCTCTCCTCGGCGATGGATACCGTCACCGACGTCGACATGGCGATCGCCATGGCACACCTCGGCGGCATCGGCGTGCTTCACCGCAACATGGACGTCGATGCGCAGGTAGCCGCGGTCCGCGCGGTCAAGCGCTTCGAATCGGGCATGGTCGTCAACCCCATCACCATGCGGCCCGAGCAGACGCTTGCCGAGGCGCTGGAGCTGATGGCCGCTAACAAGATCAGCGGAATCCCGATCGTCGAGGCGTCGGGCAAGCTCGCCGGGATTCTTACCAATCGCGACGTGCGCTTTGCCGAGAACCCGAAACAGCCGGTCAGCGAGCTGATGACCAAGGACGATCTTGCCAAGGTTGCGCCCGGAACCAGCCAGGAGGACGCACAGCGAATCCTCCACCAACGCCGGATCGAGAAGTTGCTGGTCGTGGACGCGGAGGATCATTGCGTCGGCCTCATCACCGTCAAGGATATTGAGAAGTCCGTCGCCTCGCCCCTTGCCACCAAGGACGCGGAAGGGCGGCTGCGCGTCGCCGGCGCGACGACGGTCGGCGACGCCGGCTTCGAACGATCCGAAGCGCTCATCGACGCCGGCTGCGACTGCATCGTCATCGACACGGCGCATGGGCATAACATGGACGTCGCCAGGGCGGTGGAGCGGGTGAAAGGCCTGTCCAACAGCGTTCAAATCGTGGCCGGCAATGTCGCAACAGCCGAGGCGACCAGGGCGCTCAGCGATGCCGGCGCCGACGCTGTAAAGGTCGGCATCGGCCCAGGCTCGATCTGCACGACGCGAATCGTCGCGGGCGTCGGCGTCCCGCAGCTGACGGCGATCATGGCGGCGGCATCGGCGGCCAACGGCATGCCGGTTATCGCCGACGGCGGCATCCGCACGAGTGGCGACATCGCCAAGGCGTTGGCGGCGGGCGCAGCGAGCGTCATGGTCGGCTCGCTGCTCGCTGGAACCGACGAAGCGCCCGGCGAGACCTTCCTCTACCAGGGCCGCGCCTACAAGAGCTATCGCGGCATGGGGTCGGTCGGGGCTATGGCACGGGGCTCGGCCGACCGCTATTTCCAGCAGGATATCCGCGACCATCTGAAGCTCGTGCCGGAAGGGATCGAGGGACGGGTGCCCTACAAGGGACCGGTCCGCGACATCATTCACCAGCTGGTCGGTGGGGTGAAGGCGGCGATGGGCTATACCGGCTCAGCGACGATCGGCGAGCTGCAGGAGCGCGCGCGCTTCGTGCGCATCACCAATGCGGGGCTTAGCGAAAGCCATGTCCATGACATCGCCATTACCCGGGAAGCACCCAACTACCCAACCAGGTAGGGCGCTGTGACACCTGCGGCCCGTGTCCAGGCGGCGATCGAGATCCTGGACGAGGTCATTGCCTCGGCGCGCGACGACGGCCCGCCAGCCGACGCCATCGTCACCCGCTATTTCAAGGTGCGTCGCTACGCCGGCTCGAAGGACCGCCGCGCCGTGCGGGACCTGGTCTTCCGTGCCATCCGCCGGTCGGGCGAGCGTCCGGCCAACGGCCGCGCCGCAATGGTTGGGCTTGCGGCCGACGATCAAGACTTGGCCGCCTCTTTCGACGCCTCGGCGCACGGGCCGCAAGCGATCGCAGCGGGTGAACGGGGCGCACAAGCGAGCCTGCTGCCAGAATGGATCGAGGGCGAGCTATCATCGCTGGTAACATCGGACGAATGGCCGGCTTTGCTCGACCGCGCGCCGCTCGACCTTCGAGTGAACGTTGCGAGCACCACCCGCGAGGCCATGCTGGCGGCGGTCGAGGGGGCAAGGCCAACGCCCCTTAGTCCCTGGGGAATTCGCCTGCCGCCAGACAGTCGTATTGACCAAAATCCTAGCTATCTCAGTGGCTTGGTTGAGGTACAGGATGAAGGCTCTCAAGTGATCGCGCTCGCCTGCGCCCCGGCCGCGGGGATGAAAATCATCGATCTCTGCGCTGGGGCGGGTGGCAAGGCCCTGGCGCTGGCGGCGGCGACGGCGAACCAAGCCGAAATCCTGGCCTGCGACACCAACCGCGCCCGCCTCGCCAAACTGCCGCCGCGCGCCGGGCGATCGGGCGCCGCAATCGGCACCCGCTTGCTCGACCCCGGGCGAGAGGCGGAGCAACTGGCTGACTGGGATGAGCGCGCCGACCTCGTGCTGGTCGATGCGCCCTGCTCGGGCAGCGGCACCTGGCGCCGCAATCCAGAAGGCCGGTGGCGGCTGACGCCCGAGCGACTGCGCCGGGTCGCCCAGCTTCAGTCGCGATTGCTCGACATCGCGGCGCGGCTGGTCGCGCCCGGCGGAACCCTCGTTTATGCCGTCTGTTCGCTTCTGGAGCGCGAAGGCGCCGGCCAGATTTCCGCCTTCTTAGGGCGCCATTCATCTTGGTCGGGGCAGGATGCGCCTGGCTCGTTCGGCCGGAAGGACGGCGAAGGGCGGCTGCTCACGCCGGGCCACGACGGCACGGACGGGTTTTTCGTCGCAAGGCTTCAGCGCTCATGCTAAGCGTGCGACACAAAGTGTTGGAGATGTTGATGCGCCTGTCGCCCTTGGTCCTCGCTTTCGGCCTTGCCGCCTCTTCGCTGGCGGTGCCCGTGGTCGGCCAGAAGCCGGACGACCAGATTACGTCCAAGTCGATGGAATTGCTGAAGCAAGGTGAGGCCGCGCTTGCCGCCGGCAAGCTGCTTGAGGCTGACGATGCGCTCGAGACGGCGCTGGCAGTCGATCCCCGGAATCGCGCCGCCTTCGTCGCCATGGCGAAGGTGGCGATGAAGCAAAAGCTCTACGGCCAGACAATTCGCCTGACCAACAAGGCGCTGGCGCTTGAACCGACCGACCGCGGCGCCCTGGCGCTCCAGGGGACGGCGATGGTCGAGCTCGGGGCGACGGCCCGAGCCCAGGAGGTGCTCGCCAAGCTGCAGAAGGCCTGCACGCAAGGTTGCCCTGAGGTTGCGGAATTGAGCGCGGTCATCGCCCGCGGGCCGACCCTTGCGCAGGCCAAGCCGCCGGCTACGCCGAAGACGAACTAAGAGCGCGCGCCAGAGCCACGTAATCGCCAACGCCGAGCGTCTCGGCCCGCCGCTGCGGGTCAATATCCATCGCGGCAAGGGCATCGAGCGCGCCCGGCAGGCCTTTCAGGCTCTGCCTCAGCATTTTCCGCCGCTGACCAAAGGCCGCGGCAGTTACCCGCTCCATCATTGCGGCGCTGACGCCTTCCGGCATGGCGATCGGCACGATGTGCACGACCGCCGACGCCACCTTGGGAGACGGGACGAAGGCCGAGCGATGTACGGCCATCGCCAAGCGGGGCATGCTTCGCCACTGGGCCGCCACCGAAAGCCGTCCGTAATGGTCGCTTCCAGGTACGGCGACGATGCGTTCTGCGACCTCGCGCTGGAACATCAACGTGAGGGATTGCCACCATGGCGGCCAGGCTTCGCCGCCGAGCCAGCGCAACAGCAGGGCCGTGCCGACATTATAGGGCAGGTTGGAGACGACATGGACGCCGTTTCCGGCTTCCTTCCGCTCGTCCACCTTCATCGCATCGCCGTCGATAATTCGCAGCCGCTCCGGAAAGGCAGCTTCGAGCTCGGCCAGAGCCGGCAGGCAGCGCCGGTCCCGCTCGACGGCGACGACGCTGGCACCCGCGTCCAGCAAGGCTCGGGTCAGGCCGCCGGGGCCCGGGCCGACCTCATAGACGGTCGCGCCTTCTAGCCGACCTGGAACGGCGGCGATCCGCGCCAGCAACTGGCGATCGAGGATGAAATTTTGTCCGAGTGACTTGGTCGCCTGCAGCCCATGGCGAGCGATGACGTCGCGCAGGGGCTCCGCCGGACCAGCGGTCATCCGGCCTCGGCCCGGTGCACGGCGCAATTGGCGGCCATGCGGATCGCGGCCGCCATCGCCCGCGGGTCGGCACGATCCTCACCGGCAATGTCGAAGGCCGTGCCATGGTCGGGGGCAGTCCGGACGATCGGCAAGCCAAGCGTGATGTTGACGCCGTCTTCGAAGTGCAGCGCCTTCAAGGGGATCAGCGCCTGGTCGTGATACATGCAGAGTGCCGCGTCATACTGCGACCGCGCGCCTTCGTGGAACATGGTGTCGGCAGGGAGCGGACCGATCACTTGCCAGCCTTCCGCCCTGAGGGCGTCGATGGCCGGGAGAATGACGTCCTGTTCCTCGGTGCCGAGCGCGCCGCCTTCGCCGGCATGAGGGTTGAGCGCAGCAACGGCCAAGCGCGGGTCGGCAAGCCCGAAATTGCGCTGCAGGCCGCGCAGAGTCGCTCGCCCGCGCGCCTCGATCAGCGCCGGGTTCAGTCGCGCGGGGACCTCGGCAAACGGCAAATGGGTGGTGACCGGCACGGTCCGAAGCGTCGGACCGGCAAGCATCATCGCCACGTTTTCCGACGCGACTCCGCAGCGTTCGGCGACGAACTCGGTCTGGCCTGGATGCGCGAAGCCGATGGCATAGAGTTGTTGCTTGCTGACCGGCCCGGTCACGACCGCTGCTGCCGAGCCCGATCTCGCCAGCCCGACCGCAATCTCAAGCGAATCGAGCGAGCAATGAGCGCCGGCGACGCTGGGACGGCCAGGAATGTCGGCCTCGGCCGCGGCGATATGGATGACGGGAAGGCCAACATCGAAGGCTGCGTCCGCGTCGCGCGGATCATCGATGGTGACGATCGGGCCGTCCCACACCGCGCTCAACGATCGTGCGTCGCCGACGGCGAGGAAAACGGGAAGGTTGAACGCGGACCGATGGTCCCAGCATTTGGCGACGACTTCCGGACCGATACCGGCCGGGTCGCCGAAAGAGACGGCGAGAGGGGCAATAGGGGCCGGAGACATGGTTCCAGCCCCTTAGCGTGTCGCCTTAGCGGAAGTCGATAACTGCGTCGCGGCGCAGGTCACGCAAGTAGCGGCGGGCGCGCAAGTTCACCCGCTCCTCGTTCATTTGAGCAAGGACCTGGTCATAGGTAGGCATGCTGGGGTCGACCTCGTCCCGCCCGCAGATGACCAGCACACGGACGCCCTCCTCGAGTGAGCCGAAGGGCCGCGTCGCCTGCCCAACCTGCATCGGCAGCATCATTTCCTGGAGCGCCGGCGGCAAGTCGCGCATCTTCACCCCGTCCGACTGGACGACCTCGCCGTTAAAGTCCGCTGCCATTTTCTCGGCACCGCCGCAGCCGCCGACATTCTGCGCGGCCTGGGCAAAGCGGGCGACAATCGGCTCGGCAACCGCGCGGCTCGTACCTGCCGGGAAGCCTACGGAAACCTGCTTGAGGTTGAGCTCGGCATTGCGCGGGTCGGCCGTGAGCACCTTGCGCCTGTCCTGCACGGCGACGATCGACACGCCGCCGGGCAGGCCGACGATCGCAACCTGGCCGGGGTTCAGCGTGCGAACGGCTTCGCCGAGCTGCTCGGGCAGCTGTTCGGGGCGAACCCAGCCGAGGTCGCCGCCGACGGCAGCCGTCGAGGCTTCCGAGAACTGACGGGCATAGCCAACAAAGGACGCACCCTGCTGCAGCTGCTCGAGAATTCGCCGGGCGTTCGCCATGACCTGCTCGGAATTCGCCGGCGTGGTCGCCAGGAAGATCTCGCCAACGCGATATTCCTCGGTGCCCTTCGAGGCTTCGAGCCGGGCGATCACCGCCTTCACCTCTTCATCGCCGACACTGATGCCGCTCTCGATCTTGGCGCTCTGCAGGCGGCGCCAGCTGATCTCGCCGAGGATCTGGCGGCGGATTGAGCGCATGGAGGACCCGTTGGCCTGGAGATATTGGGCCATCTGCTCGGGAGTCTGCTTTACGTTGCCGGCGACCCGAGCGACGGTCTTGTCGATGTCGGCTTCCGTGACCTCGATCTCGGCGGCCTTGGCAGCCTGGATCTGGAGCGTCTCGTCGATCAGGTTGCGCAGCACCTGCTGGCGGAGGCGATCGAGCTCATCGGCCGGGATCTGTCCGCCATTGGCGATCGCCAGCAGCGCCACGCGCTGGTCGATGTCGGTCTGGGTGATAACCTCGCCGTTGACGATGGCCGTCGCCTTGACGACTGACGGCAGGTTGGAACCAAATACAGTGGGGTTAGCTGGCAGGTTCAGCAAGCCGGCGCCGTTGGTCGTTTGATCCTGCGCCGCTGCACTCGCGGCCGCGACGAAGAGCGCGACCAGCGCCGTAATCGTGCCCGCCTTGGTCATATTGCTAATCACTGCCACCCCTCAAAATCCCTTTGTTGGTCAATCGATTGCCGGATTTGCCGTTAGGTGCAAGCCGCTGAACGCAGGATTAGCGGCCAATGCCCTTCAGCGCGAATCGCAGCGCGAAGGTGCTGCCCTTCTTGAACTCGCCGAGGCGCTCATAGTCGCGCTTCCACGAGACTCCAAGTTCCAGGCATTCGTCCTCGTAGCTGATGCCCAACCTATGGCGCACGGGCTCGTAGCCGTCTGCCAGTGACAGTGGGTCCTCGTCCTGGCCGGTGAGGTCGAGGACCGTGGCGCCGAATATCGACCAATAGCGGGCGAACTTAAGGCGGCCGGCAAGGCGCAGCTCTTCCTTGTCGCGCAAATCCTCGACTGCGGCGCTGATGTTCCGGTTGAGCCGCAGGTAACCGATCTGGGCATAGGTCTCGTCGCCGCCGACCGTCAGGTCGACCTCGTTGCGGCGAGGCGCCAGATTGTCCTTGTCCATCCGGAATCGATGGGTGACGTCGACGAACCGGCCGAACCGGATCCGGGTGCGGCCGACGACGTCGGACCAGCGGTCGGTAAGCCCGGTCCCATCCGGAAAAATGCCAGGATTGCGCGTCAGCCGGTAACTCTGGCCGACGATCGTATTAATGGCGACGTTCGGCCGGTCGAGCGACCATTCGACGCCATAGGTCACGCGCGAGCCGTCCTCCCACCGGTCGTATCCCGGGAAGCGGTTGAGCGCGAACAAATTGCTGTCTTCGAGGTCGACCGAACGCGCATCCTCGTTGGGAATCTCGAGGTTCGGTGTCGGCGGGGTGAGGACCAGCTGGACTCTCGGGACCAGGCGCTGCGTGCCGCCGAAAGCCGGCCCAATGAGCGGCCATTTGAGCTCGGCGGCAAGGGCGCCAATGCCCCGAAACTGCCAGCCTTCAACGCCACGGTAGATGACGACCGGCGTCTCGTCATTTTCATCGCTGTGGTAGGCGTCGCCGCGCGCAAAGGCGGTCAGGGTCAATTCCTGTCCCATGCGCGTCAACGTGCGCAGATCCCAGCGGGCGCTGGCGAAGGCACGCTGCGTGTCCTGTCCATCAATGCGAAGGATGGCGAGACTGTTCGCCTGCAGCTCGACCTGGCCGCCAAGGATTCGGTCGTCGAGCAGGAAACGGGCGTCGAGCGCCGGCAGGGCGATCGGGATTTCTTCCTGCTCATCGTCGACCCGGAGGCCCTGGAAGGCCCAGCCGCTGATCGAGACATAGCTGTTGGGGCTGATCCGCTCGGCTTCGACGAAATTGCGCAACTCGGCGTCGCGGGTGATGTCGTACTGGCGGGTCACCGTCTTGTCGGTGGCGGCCCGGAGCGAGCTGGTGATGCTCCAGTAAGGATCGAGCTGGAACTTGCCGTTCGCCTCGAAATAGCCGCGCAGGCGGTCATCGCTTTCGGGATCGATGGCGTTCGGGTCGGGATCGGCCGCTTCGCCGTAGGTCAGGAAGGCTCCGACCTGGAAAGCGCCTAGTCCCGTCAGCGCACGATATCGTCCCTCGATGGCCGGCAGCGTCTTGGTATAGATGTGGGGCGTCACCGTGAGGTCGCGGTTGGGTGCGATCCGCCAATAATAGGGAAGCGCCACCTCCAGCCCGTTGGCGCTGGATATGGCGAAATCGGGCACGAGCGCGCCGGTGATGCCCTCGCCGTCCGTGCCGATGCTGAACACGGGCAGCAGCGGCAGCGTCAGGCCGAACAATTGCAGTCGGCCACCCTGGAACTTGATCCGCTTGTTGACCGGATCCTGGACGACGCGGGCGGCGACGATCTTCCAGCTTGGGTTCTTTGGGCAACCGGCCGGCGTCAGCACAGGGCAGGGCGAATAGACGGCATTCTCGAGCACGGTCAGGCCATCGGTGCGCGTTGCCCGCGTTGCGGCGATGCGGCCGCCGCTTTCAAGCACGACGAGCAGGTTTTCGACCGTGCCATCGCGCAGCGAATCAGTGAGGACGACATTGTCGCTGACCACCTTGTCGCCTTCCGGGGAGACGACGACGACATTGCCTACGGCGCGGACCTCGCCAGTAGTGCGAGTCCAGGTGACCTGGTCGGCGGCGAGAAAATTGCCGTCGCGCTGCATCCGCACGCGGCCGGTGGCCGTGACGATGTCCTCGCGGCTGTCATAAGTGACGACATCGGCGCTGAATTCGATCACTTGCTCGCCGACCGCCGGCGCCGGCTCGGAGGCAGGCTGGCCAATTTCCTGCGCCGTGGCCGCGGCGGGAAGCGCGAGGAACAATGGGAGTGCCGTCCAGCTGATACCTGTCGCTTTCACGCTAGGAGCACACCCCGTTCGATCTCTGGCAGCATGCTATTGCACCTTGGTTCATCAGCGGCAATCCGCCATGTCCCGGTTCGCGCACTTTGCATCGCGGGCCGCGCGGCCTAAAGGGCGCGTCCAAGTCTCGACCAATTCCAAGGATTTCCTTCCTCATGAAAATCAGCTTCGCCGCGACGCGCCCGGCCGGTGATTATGCGCTTGTCATTCCGTCCGCCGGTAGCGAGCGGCCGGGCATCGCCTCGCTTGGGCCCGCCGGCAATGCCGTTGAAGCGGCCATCAAGCGCCAGCGCTTCGATGGCGAGGCCAATTCGGTGGTCGAGCATATCGTCAACGGCGACAATCCGCACCGCCTGCTGGTCGTCGGCACTGGAAAAGGGGTCACGCCGGCCGAGGCTGCCGAGAAGCTGGGCGGAGTCGCCGCCGCGCGGCTGCTGCTGTCGGGCGAGACGCACGCGGTCATCGACCTTGGCGGCTTCGACTATGATGCCGATGCCGCGGCCCGCGTCGCACTGGCGGCGGCGCTGAGAAGCTTCCGCTACGACCGCTACAAGACCCGGCTCAAGGAAAAGCAGAAGCCGACCCTGAAGAAGGTCACGATCGTTGGCGGCGGTGAGGGCGCCGCCAAAAGCTGGGAAAGCCGCTACCAGGCCGTGTACGAGGGCGTGCTGCTGACCCGCGAGCTGGTCACCGAGCCGGCGAACGTCATCTATCCGCAAAGCTTCGTCGAGCGCGTTTTGGCAAGCATCGACGGAACGGGCCTCGAGGTCCAGGTGCTCGACGGCGCGGCCATGTCCGAGCTCGGCATGGGCGCACTGCTCGGCGTCGCCCAAGGCTCGGTTCGCGAGCCACGGCTGCTGGTCCTGCGCTGGAATGGCGGTGCGGCGGGCGAAGCGCCGGTCGCCTTCCTCGGCAAGGGCGTGACGTTCGACACCGGTGGCATTTCGATCAAGCCTGCCGCCAACATGGAAGCGATGAAATGGGACATGGGCGGCGCCGGAGCCGTCGCCGGGGCGATGAAGGCGCTGGCACTGCGGAAAGCAAAGGCCAACGTCATCGGCGTCTGCGGACTGGTCGAGAACATGCCCGACGGCAATGCCCAGCGGCCGGGTGACGTCGTCACCACCATGTCGGGCCAGACGGCCGAAGTGATCAATACGGACGCCGAGGGGCGACTGGTGCTGTGCGACGTCATGACCTGGACCCAGAAGGTCGCCAATCCCAAGGTGATGATCGACCTTGCCACCCTGACTGGGGCGATGGTCATCAGCCTTGGCCATGAGTTCGGGGGCCTGTTCGCCAATGACGATGAGCTGGCCGCCCAGCTGCTCGCCGCCGGAAAAAAATCGAGCGACCATCTCTGGCGCATGCCGCTCAGCGAGGCCTACGACCGGATGATCGACTCGCACATCGCCGACATGAAGAATGTCGGCCCGCGCGAGGGCGGCTCCATCACCGCCGCCCAGTTCTTGCAGCGCTTCGTCGAAGACGGCGTCAAATGGGCGCACCTCGACATCGCCGGCATGGCCTGGTCGGACAAGCCCAAGCCGACCTACGACAAGGGCGCGACCGGCTTCGGCGTCCGCCTGCTCGACGAATATATTGCCGCCAACGTCGAGGGTTGAGGGCAGGCGCCGGTGCGGGTGGACTTCTACCAGCTCGGCGCAGCCAGTCTCGAAAGCGTGATCGCGGCGATCGCCGGGCGCCTGCTCGGTGAAAACCAGCGCCTGCTGGTCGTCGCCGGCGACGAGGCGCTCTTGTCCCGGCTCGACCGGCAATTGTGGGACCAGGGCGCGGCCAGCTTCCTGCCTCACGCCATCGCCGGCGGCAGCGATGATTCGCGCCAGCCGATCCTGCTGTCGAACGCCGACGACGCGCCGAACCTGGCCCGCAACATACTCATCGCCGACGGCGAATGGCGGGATTCGGCGCTGGGGTTCGAGCGCACCTTCTTCCTGTTCGACGTCGCGACCCTGGAAGCCGCGCGCCTGGCCTGGAAGCTGCTGGCCGGGCGCGAAGGCGTCGAGCGCCATTATTGGGCGAACGACGGCGGCAAATGGGTCGAGAAGGCCTAGGCTAGTTGATCGACAATCCGGCTGCGACCCGATCGTCCGGGTTTCGAGGGTTGGGCTCGCATGCCGAAATTGCGATGATCAGCCCCAGGGCCCCGATCGCCACCAGCTTCCTGAACATGGTTGATCCTCCTTCTGTTGGATTCTTGGACGCGAACGCGGCCGTCGCTCAGGGCAGGATGACCTGTTCGGTACCGCCGGCCTGCGTGGCTCGATCGTCCGGATTCCGGCATCCCGAAACGGCGATGACCAACCCCAAGGCTCCGATCGTCACTAGCTTCCTGATCATGGCTACTCTCCCTTTCTCTCTTCAGGCGAAGCCGATGGTCTGTTCGATCTTCGCAAAGCGCGCGTCCTCCCGTACCGGGTCGAGCAACGGATCGTTCCTCAACCGGACCAGCCCCGCGTCGCGCAGCGCCAGGGCTTGTTCCAATTGTGCCAGGGCATCGTCTTTCCGGCCCCACTGGGCCAGCACCTGGGCCTGCTGGTAGTGGACTGTATCCCCGCCTTCCTTCAGCAGGCCGGCATAAGCGGCCTCCGCCGCCGCAGCTTTGCCCAGTTTCATGTCGACGATCGCGAGACCCCTGAGGCGCGACGCTTCATCGCCTTCCACCGAAAAGTGGGCGCGGGCGGCATTCAGGTCGCCCCGGATCAGGGCGATGTCGCCCAGGGTGGCGTGGACATTCCTGGCCTTGGGATTGATCGACAAGGCGGTCCGGAACTGATTTTCGGCGGCGGCGAAGTTGCGAGCCGCATATTCGAGGAAGCCGGCATTGCGGAAGACGAGCGGGTTGAGCGGGTCGAGCTCCTGTGCCCGGGCAATCGCCTCACGGCCGTCATCGAACCGGCCGATGCGTCCCGCGAAGTTGGCATAAGCGCTTAGGATCTCCGCATTGCCGAAGCCGAGCTCGTAACTGCGCTGGTAAGGCGCGGCCGCTCCTCGGGCATCGAGCTGACCGTTGAACAGGACGAACCCGAGTGCCGAATGGCCAGCGGCCATCCGGGGCGCGAGCCGGACGGCGGACCGGGCCGCCGCAATGGCGCGGCGGTAATAGCCGGGTATCTCTGCCTTGCTCGCATAATTGTTCGCGAAGACGGTGAAGGTGCGAGACAGGGCGGCATAAGCCGCGGCATAATTGGGGTCGATGGCGACCGCCCGCTCGAAATCCTTCAGCGCTTCAAGGTCGCTCTCCTTGCCCGATGTCAGCCGGTAGGCCGCCACGCCGTGCAGGTAGGCGTCAAAGGCATCCGCCTTCTTCGTCCCGCCAATGCGTTCCGAGGGTCGCTTGGCCTTGTCGAGGTCCGCGAGCAGCGCGTCCGTGACGAAGGCGGCGATGTCGCTCTGGACCGCAAGACTGTCGGACGCCTTGCGGTCGAAGGTCTGCGACCATCTGTCGAACCCACTCTTGCCGTCGACGATGCGGGTCGAAACACGAACCGACTCCGGCGAACGGCGCACGCTGCCTTCGATGAGAAAAGCGACATTCAGCGCCTTGGCCATGGATTTGGCATTGCCTTTCCGCTCGCGGACCGAATCCGAAGACGTCTGGGCGGCGACCTCGAGCTGTTCCGCCTGGCTCAGCGTGGCGCGCAATTCCTCCGCAAGCCCGTCCGCAAAATAATCCTGGTTGGAGTCGCCGCTCAGGTTCTGGAACGGAAGAACGGCAATTCTGGTCGCGAGCGCGGCGCCGTCACTCCGGAGCCAGTAGTATCCGGCCGCCCCACCGGCCAGGATAGTTGCCGTCGCCCCGGCGCCGACCAGCGCCTGGCGCCGTGACAGGCGTGGAGGGGCGCCCGTATCGGCCACCCGCGCAGGTGCGCCGGCGATCGAACGGATCGAGCGGCACAGCCGCTTGAACTCGCGCGCACCGACGCTGCCGTGCCAGCGGCTGAGGTCGATGTTCTGGAGCTGCTGGAAGCCAAGCGGCGCTTTCGTGCCGTCGATGGTGACCGGAACCAGGCGGTTGCGGTCGCGGCCGAAACTGGCCTCGTCGCGGACCCAATGGGACTGCGCGGAATGTTTCGACCACAGGACGACAATCACGTCGGATTCGCTCAGGGCCTCCTGGATCCGGTCGGCATAGGCGTAGCCGCCACCGATCAGCCCGTCCCACCAGATGCTGAAGCCATTGGATTCAAGGGCACGGACGAGCGCCTGGGCCTTTTGTTCGTCGTCCCGGTCGTAGCTGAGGAAAACCGTGAGAGTGTCCGAGCGCTTTGGACCAATTTCCTGCTCGAGGCTCATGCGGCACACCCCCTGCCACGTTCATAGCGGATTTACGAGCCAATGCGCAGCCTTGCCATTGGTTAGTCCGCCTGCCCTCGGCCGCTCAACGTTGCTTGCATCAATCCGGCGCCCAACCTAGAGGGCGCGCATTCCCGGACTTCGTCAAATCCAATGGAGCTTTCCATGGCGGTTACCCGCACCTTTTCGATCATCAAGCCCGATGCCACCCGCCGCAACCTGACCGGTGCCGTCACCAGAATGCTTGAGGAGGCCGGCCTGCGCGTCGTCGCCTCGAAGCGCATCCGCATGACTCGCGAGCAGGCCGAGGGCTTCTACGCAGTGCACAAGGAACGGCCGTTCTTCAACGACCTGTGCACCTTCATGACCTCCGGCCCGGTGGTCGTGCAGGTGCTGCAGGGCGAGGATGCCGTCCAGCGCAACCGCGACATCATGGGCGCGACCAACCCGGCCAACGCCGACGAAGGCACGATCCGCAAGACCTATGCGGAATCGATCGAGGCCAATTCGGTCCACGGTTCGGACAGCGACGAGAATGCGAAGATCGAGATCGACTTCTTCTTCAATGAGGACGAAATCGTCGGCTAGCGGCTCAGGCCCACAAACCTCAGCGAGCGGCCACCGAACAGACCGCCGCCCTCCCATCGGTAGGTTAGCGAATAGGAGCCGGTCGCGGTCTTGTCCGCACCGGCTTCGACATAGCGGGCGGCAATGCGGACCGTGACACGATGCGTGCCGTCGCGGCCTTCCGTCTTGCCAAGCGCCTTTTCGATGGCGTTGGCGCTGAGTTCGCCGTCGTTCCCCACTTCGATTTTCGTGCCGGCTGCGGTTACCGTCAGCGACTGCAGAGCATGGCTGTCCTCGATCGGCGAAATCTGCAGCTCGCGGCCATCATCCGTCACCCGGCCGCGCAATGCCAGCGGGATGGCGTCCGGCTTTTCGACGATGACCTTCGGCGGATCGGCCTTCTTGTTCAATTCGTGCCACAGGCCGAGGCCCGAGAGGATCAGCGCGGCGATGGCGATGGCCTCGCCCAGGGTCACCCAGCGCAACCGCGAACGTCTCTTGGTTCCAGCTTCGGAAGTCTCTGTCATCGCGGTTACTTAGTGAGGCCCGCAGTCCGGCGGTAGCTCCACTTGTTAGGCTTGCTGCCATCGGCAAGCGAGACCTCCGCGTCGAGGCCCGCTTCCGTCGCCAGATAGCGCACGCGCTGTGGATAGTCGTGCGATGCG
>DATFEO010000143.1:0-4233 GCA_035250985.1 Sphingomicrobium sp.
GCCTCCTCGACGCCGGCGCTGTTGATGCGCAACGCCTTCAGCACCGTCTCGACGATGTGCGGCGCATTGAGGCCAGCATCGTCATATTGCTTCTCGGGCTTGTCATGCTCCTGGAAGCGGTCGGGCAGGCGCATTGTGCGGATCTTGAGGCCGGCGTCGGTCAGCCCCTCGTCGCTAGCAAGGGTCAGCACATGCGCGCCGAGTCCGCCAATCGACGCCTCCTCGATGGTCACCGCGACTTCGTGCGTCGTCAGCAGCCTGCGGATCAGGGCTTCGTCGAGCGGCTTGGCGAAGCGCAGATCGGCAACGCTGGTCGACAGCCCCATGGCGTCGAGCTGGTCCGCCGCCTTCAGTGCTTCGGCGAGGCGTGTGCCGAGCGAGAGGATCGCCACCTTCTTGCCCTCGCGGATCATTCGGCCCTTGCCGATCTCCAGTGCCTGCGGGACGTCAGGCAGCTCGATGCCGATCCCCTCGCCGCGCGGATAGCGCACCGCGATCGGGCCACTGTCGTGCAGGGCGGCGGTATGGACCATATGGACCAGCTCTGCCTCGTCGGCCGCGGCCATCACCACGAAGTTCGGCAAAGTGCAGAGATAAGCGAGGTCGAAGGCGCCGGCATGGGTCGCGCCATCGGCCCCGACCAGCCCGGCACGGTCCATGGCGAAGCGCACCGGCAGATTCTGGATGGCGACGTCGTGGACCACCTGGTCGTAGGCGCGCTGAAGGAAAGTCGAATAGATGGTCGCGAAGGGCCGGTAGCCCTGCGCTGCCAGGCCCGCGGCAAAGGTGACCGCATGCTGCTCGGCAATTCCGACGTCGAAGGTGCGGTCGGGGAAGGCCTCGCCAACCTTGTCGAGCCCGGTGCCGGACGGCATGGCCGCGGTGATGGCGACGATCTTCTCATCGCGCTCCATTTCCGCAGTCAGGGCCTTGGCGAAGACGGAGGTGTAGCTCGGCGGCCCGCCTCCGGGGCCCTTGTCTTGCTTGCCGGAGACGACGTCGAACTTGACGACGCCGTGGTATTTGTCGGCGGCGTTCTCGGCCGGACCGTAGCCCTTGCCCTTCTTGGTGACGACGTGGACGAGCATCGGCCCTTCCTCGGCATCGCGGACATTTTCCAGCACCTCGACCAGCGCCTCGACATTATGGCCGTCGACCGGGCCGACGTAATAAAAGCCGAGCTCCTCGAAGAGCGTCCCACCGGTCACCCAGCCGCGCGTATATTCCTCGGCCTTGCGAGCGGCCAGGTGCAGGGGCTCCGGCATGGCGCGCGCCAGTTTCTGCGCCCAGCGCCGCGGCCCCAGATATTTGCTGGAGCTGACGAGCCGAGCGAGGCTGTTGCGAAGCGAGCCGACTGGCGGCGCGATCGACATGTCATTGTCGTTCAAGATGACGATGAGCCGGTTGCCGGCCGCCTCGGCGTTGTTCATCGCCTCATAAGCCATACCGGCGGAGAGTGCCCCGTCACCGATGACGGCGATCGCCCGGCCCGGATCGCCGCTCAATTTGTTGGCGATGGCAAAACCCAACGCGGCGGAAATGCTGGTCGAGCTGTGGGCGGCGCCGAACGGGTCGTATTCGCTCTCCCTGCGGCGGGTGAAGCCGCTGAGCCCCCCGCCCTGGCGCAAAGTCCGGATCCGGTCGCGGCGGCCGGTGACGATCTTGTGCGGATAGGCCTGGTGGCCGACGTCCCAGACCAGCCTGTCCCGTGGCGTGTCGAACACATAGTGGACGGCGACCGTCAGCTCGACCACGCCGAGGCCGGCGCCCAGGTGGCCGCCGGTTACCGAGACGGCGGAGATGACTTCCTGGCGCAGTTCGTCGGCCAGCTGCGGCAGCTGCGCCTTGTCGAGCGCGCGGATGTCCGCGGGGAACTGGACCTTGTCGAGCAACGGGGTTTCGGGACGGTCTGACATTGCCGCGGGCCTTACCGCCAAGCCGCGCCCAAGTCACCCACGGGCAAAGCTTTTCAGCAATTCCTCAGAAAATGATCAGGAACAGTCCCCGCACTTGCCGCGGACCTCGATCACTGGCCTGGTCGCGGCAAAGCCGGACTTGGCCGCTGCCTCGCGCACGCCGCTCGACAGGCTGTCGTCGTCGATGTGCGTGGTCTGCCCGCAATTGTCGCAGATCAGGAAGATGCAGTCGTGCAGGCAGCCGGGATGCTGGTTGGCGACATAGGCGTTGGCGCTTTCGACCCGCATGGCCAGGTTGGACGAAACGAACAGGTCGAGGATCCGGTAAACGCTGTTGGCGGCGACGCGCCGGCCCTGCTTCTTCGAAACTTCCTCGGCGATGTCATAGGCCGACGCCGGCTTGCCGAAGCCCGCCAGCGCGTCGAACACCGCCTGGCGCATGTCGGTCCATTGCTCGCCGCGCTGGGTCAGGCGTGCCTTGGCGGCGTCGCGGAGCGACTCGCCCTGGTGCAAATGATGGTCGTGACGGGTCACGGGACGGAGATAGGCCGCAAGCACGTCGGGAACAAGCGTTGGCGGTCAGTCCGCCGCGATGCTGTTCAGCCGGTGGCCAAGCGCGAGGATGGCGACGCCGACCACTGTATAGAGCGCCTCGATGCCGTCATGCGGCAGGGTCAGCGCTCCGGCCATGACCCCAAGGCCCAGCCCTCCGACCGCGCTCGGCATGGAATAGCCATGCTCAAGGATGCCGCGGCCGAGCGAATAGGCGCCCATGATCATGGCGAGGCCGAGTCCGACTTCATGGACGATCGGCGAGCCGAGGATACCGCCGGCGGCCGACAGCAGCGCCAGCAGCACCGTGGTCGCGACACAATGCACCAGGCACAGGCCTGACAGGCCCATGGCAACCCGGTCGAGCCGGCTGGTCGAGATGGTCATTACCTGCATCGCGTGGCGATGAGATAGCGTAACGTTCACAAAGATACAATATCACATCCACTGATTTTTCGCTCGCCTTGGCAGAGGCCTTCGCCGCCGTCATAGGCGCGCAGCATGGACTCGCCCTCTCCCGCCCGGCCGATGGCCCTGTCGCGCTGGCTGTTCGTGGTCGCTGCGCTGGTCTTCGCCATGGTCGTGGTCGGCGGCATCACTCGCCTTACCGAAAGCGGTCTTTCGATTACTGAATGGAAGCCGATCAGCGGCGCAATTCCGCCGCTCAGCCAGTCGGATTGGCAACGCGCTTTCGACCTCTACCGCCAGACGCCGGAATATCTCGAGATCAACGGCCCGGCCGGCATGGACCTCGCCCAGTTCAAACGTATCTTCTTCTGGGAATGGGTGCACCGCCTGCTCGGCCGGCTGATCGGGCTCGCCTTTGCGCTCCCGCTCGCCTGGTTCGCCTGGAAGCGGGCCATTCCCAAGGGCTACGGCTGGCGCCTGGCGGTCCTGCTTTTCCTGGGTGGGCTGCAAGGGGCGGTCGGTTGGTGGATGGTCGTCTCCGGCCTGACCGAGCGCACCGATGTCAGCCATTTCCGCCTTTCCGCGCATCTGTTGTTGGCGCTTTTCCTGCTGGCGGCTTTGAGTTGGTCCGCGCTCGATTTTCGGCGACTGGCACTTGCCGATGGGCGCCCGGCCCGCCTGACCTCTTCAGCCGCATGGACCTCCGCCATTCTCTTCATTCAGCTACTGCTCGGCGCCTGGGTCGCGGGGCTCAACGCCGGCTATGTCGCCAGCGACTGGCCGACGATGCAGGGCAGGCTCTACCCCGACGGCGTCGACTGGTCCCGCGGCGTCCTCTCCGCGCTCACTAACGACCCCTATCTCCTGCACTTCCTCCATCGCTGGTGGGCCTGGGTGCTGGTCGCGGCGCTGGTCATATTCGCGCGCCAGGTCAGGCTGATCGACCGCAAGGCCAGCGCCGCCATTCACAGCGCTTTCGGCACCCAGATCCTGCTCGGCATCGCCGTCGTCATGACCGGGATGAACATCGCGCTGGCGGTGCTTCACCAGGCGGTCGGCGCGCTGGTGGTCGCTTCGGTGACCTGGGGCGCACATGTGCTAGGAAGGCAGCCATGAGCGCGGTCACCCTCTACGCCGTCTTCGCCGACATGGCCGAGGCCCAAAGCATCGGCCGCCAGATGGTCGAGGAACGCCTCGCCGCCTGCGTCAACATCCTCCAGCCGTGCCGTTCCATCTATCGCTGGGAAGGCGCGATCGAGACGGGATCCGAGGTCCCGGCGCTGTTCAAGACGACGATGGACGGCGCCGACCGACTGATTGAGCGCATCACCGAGCTGCACAGCTATTCGGTCCCCGC
>DATFEO010000148.1:0-8882 GCA_035250985.1 Sphingomicrobium sp.
GGGCGCCTTGGCGAACTTGGCCTTGAGCCAGTCGACGATCGGCTGGCGGTCGCGGTCGAACATCCAGAGCGCCAGCCCCAGCGTCCACATGTTCTTGCAGCGCAGCGCCTCCTTGTTGCCGAGGCCGAAGGGCTTCACCGCGTCGAGGGTCAACTGCGAGATGTTGAAATGGACGACCTGCCATTTGGCGAGGCTGCCGTCCTCAAGGGGATTCGCCTCATAGCCCGCCTTGGCGAGGTTGCGGGCGGTGAACTCGCCCTCGTCGGCGATGATCAGCCCGCCTTCGCGCAGTGCCTTTACATTGGTCTTGAGCGCCGCCGGGTTCATGGCGATCAGCACGTCGGGCTGGTCGCCCGCAGTGTCGATCGCGCAGCTGCCGAAATTGATCTGGAAGGCGGAGACTCCGAAGGTCGTGCCCTGCGGCGCCCGGATCTCCGCCGGGAAGTCGGGGAAGGTTGCAAGGTCGTTGCCGGCCAGCGCCGTCGACAGGGTGAATTGGCCGCCGGTCAACTGCATTCCATCGCCGCTGTCGCCGGCGAAGCGGACGACGACGGCATCCTGCACTGGGTGTGCGTGGGCCTCTTTTTCGGTGAGAAGATGGGTGGCTGTCGCCACAGGCAGTCCTTACTCTACGCAAAGTTTCGTCTTGCTACTGTAAGCCCCTGACGCGGGCTTCGCCACCTTTTCGTGGTGCAGGGAGCCAAGCTCGGCGCTAGAGTGGCCGCGGGGGCAATTCGATGATCCTGCGTCGGCTGACCGAAAACCTGCGCGCCCAGAACTGGACCGCGATCACAATCGAGTTCGTCATCGTCGTCGTCGGTGTGTTCCTTGGCACGCAGGTGGCGAACTGGAACCTGGAACGGATCGAGAAACGCGAGACCGAGCGCATGCTGGTGCAGCTGGTGCCGGAGTTGCAAAGCCAGCTGCAATACTTTGACGATGTCAGGACCTATTACGGCGTCACGCGCCGGTACGCCGAGCAGGCACTCGCCGGCTGGAATGGGGCCAGTGGAATAAGCGACGAACAATTCGTGATTGCCGCCTACCAGGCAAGCCAGATCACCGGGATTGGCACCAATGCCGAGAATTGGGCTTTGACATTCGGCGGCGAGCAATTGCGCAATATCGACGACGCGAATGTCCGCCGAAACCTGGAGGTGATCCTGACTTCGGATTACGGCCCCATAAGCCTGAATGCGGCCGCATCGCCATACCGCCAGCAAGTGCGCCGGGTGATTCCTATGAGCGTTCAGGACGCTATCCGCCGCGAATGCGGGGACCGTTTCGGCACCGGACACGTCGGCTTCGTCCGAATTTCCCTGCCCGAAACGTGCGGGTTGAAAATCCCGGCCGCCGAGGCCGCGAGAATCGCATCGTCCCTTCGGGCCCGGCCGGAGCTGGCGCAGGAATTGAACTGGCATCTGGCCGGAGTCGCAGTCGTCCTGACCAATGTGGACATACTGCAAGGGCCGGTGCGGGACCTGAATCGGGAGCTGGCGAAGGTCGGCTCATGAGCGAGGACGACGACCATCTCTACCGCCGCGGGGTCGGCATCATGCTGCTCAATTCCGAGGGCAAGGTGTTCGTCGCTGCGCGCATCGATAATGACGCCGACGCCTGGCAGATGCCGCAGGGTGGACTCGACGCAGACGAGGCCGCCTGGGACGCGGCCCTGCGCGAGCTGGAGGAAGAAACCGGCATCCCGCCGCACTTGGTCGAGCAGATCGCCTGCTCGCCGCACCTTCACCGCTACCGGCTGCCGGACGAGCTGATCGGCAAGGTCTGGAAGGAGCCTTGGGTCGGCCAGGCCCAGGCATGGTTCCTCTGCCGCTTCCTTGGGCAGGACACGGACATCGACCTCGACACTGAAACGCCCGAGTTTCGCGAATGGAAATGGGTTGAGCCGGAGCGGCTCACGGATCTTATAGTGCCCTTCAAGCGCGACCTTTACCGCGAGGTGCTCGACGCCTTCGCGGATTATCTTTGAGCGTCAGCGCTTCTGGTCGGCCGTAAAGAAGCCGATCCCGCCACCGATGATGGCGCCGACGAAAGGTCCGACAAAGGGTAGCGGGATGGCCACGACCGCGCCGATAGCGGCAGCAATCGCCGTACGCTTTGCGACTGGATTCTCAAGCATCGTATTCGCTCCTTCGCACGTGTATTATACGATTAATACACTCATCTGTCCAGCCGGCCGGTGTGGCGTTCCCGCTACTCCCCGGCTAGAGCCGCGGTCATGGGGGAATTGAGCTCCACAGAACGCGAAGCGGTCGAGCGGGCGGCTGCGGAGCCGATGCTGGCCCAGGTCGAGGCTTGGGCAGCCGTCAACACGGGCACTGCCAATCTCGACGGCCTGAAGGCCATGGCCGGAGTCCTTGCCAACGAATTCTCGGGCTTGCCGGGCGAGTTGCGCCTGGGAGATGCCGCGCCGGTTGAAGTCATCGATCCCGACGGGAGCAGGCGTGAAATCGCCTATGGCCAGAACCTTCACCTGTCGGTGCGGCCGGAGGCGCCGGTCCAACTGCTGCTGACTGGCCACATGGACACGGTGTTCGGCGCCGACCATCCGTTCCAGTTCTTCCACTGGATCGAGCCGGGGAAGGTCCTGGGAGGACCCGGCGTCGCCGACATGAAGGGCGGCATCGCCGTCATGCTGGCGTCGCTCAAGGCTATCGAGGCCGGCCCGGAGCGCGGCGCCATCGGCTATGAGGTCGTCATCAACAGCGACGAGGAGGTCGGCTCGCCTGGCTCGGCGGCGCTGATCGCCAGAGCGGCGCATGGCAAGAGTGCAGCGCTGACCTATGAGCCCGCCGCCTTGCCCGACGGCACGCTCGCCGGCGCGCGTCCAGGCAGCGGCAATTTCAGCTTCGTCGTCAAGGGCCGCTCGGCTCACGCCGGCCGCAACCCCGAGGACGGCCGCAATGCATTGGTCGCCGCCGCCGAGTTGGCCCTGCGCCTCGCCCATTCGAAGACGCCGGGCCTTAACGTCAATCCGGCGAAGATCGACGGCGGATCGCCCAACAATGTCGTGCCGGACCATGCGGTCCTGCGCGTCAACCTTCGCCCCCTGACCGCCGACGATCAGGAAATCGCCCAGCGGCTAATCGCCAATGCCGTTGGGGAAACCGCGACCCAGCACGATGTGCATATCGAAGTGCATGGCGGTTTCGGGCGGCCGCCCAAGCCGATGACCGGCGAGGCCGAGGCACTGTTCCAGCTCGTCCGCAAGGCCGGTGCCGACCTCGGCCAGGCCATCGCCTGGCAGCCGTCGGGTGGGGTCTGCGACGGCAACAATATTGCCGCCTGCGGAGTGCCGGTCGTCGACACCATGGGTGTGCGGGGCGGCAAGATCCACAGCATGGAGGAATATCTGATCGTCGACAGCCTGGCCGAGCGCGCGGCCTTGTCCGCCCTGACCATCCTGCGCCTGGCGGGGAGCGCTGCGTGAGCTTCCGCATCCGCGCCGCCCGCGAGGAGGATTTCGCCTCGCTTTACGAGATGGCGAAGCTGACCGGCGGCGGGTTCACCAACCTGCCGGCAGACAAGAAGACGCTGGAGAACAAGCTGGCCAGGTCCGCCGAGGGCTTCGGACGGATCGGCGAGACGCAGTCCGACGATCTCTACCTTTTCATGCTCGAGGATTTCGATAACAAGACGATCCGCGGCACTTGCCAGATTTTTGGCGAGGTCGGCCGCGACCGGCCCTTTTACAGCTATCGCATTTCCACGCTCACCCAGAAGAGCGAGGAGCTGGGGCGCATCTTCCGCAACCAGACATTGTCGCTCTGCACCGACCTCGAAGGGTCGAGCGAGGTCGGCGGCCTGTTCCTCCACCCGCACGAGCGCGCCGGTGGTCTTGGCATGCTGCTCGCCCGCTCGCGCTATCTGTTCATCAAGCAGCACCGGCCGCGCTTCGGTGCGCGGGTGCTGGCGGAGCTCCGCGGGGTCATGGATCCGGCCGGCCACTCGCCCTTCTGGGATGCGCTCGCCGGCCGCTTCTTCGGCATGACATTTCCGGAGGCGGACGAGTTCAACGCCGTCCACGGCACGCAATTCATCGCCGACTTGATGCCGAAGACGCCGATCTACGTGAACATGCTGCCGGAAAGCGCCCGCTCGGTGATCGGCCAGCCGCACCCGACCGGGCGCGCCGCGTTGAAGATGCTGCAGGCCGAGGGCTTCGTCTGGGAGTGCTATATCGACATCTTCGACGGTGGCCCGACGGTCACCGCGCCAACCGACCAGATCCGCACGGTGCGCGAGGCGGAATGGCTGAAGGTCGGCGGCGCCCACAAGGACAAGGGCGGCAAGTCGATGATGGTCGCAACCGGCCAGCTCGGCAGCTTCAAAGCCTGCAACGCCCACGTGAAGATCGACGAGCGCGGCGAAGCTTTGCTCGATGACAATGCGATGAAGATGCTCGACGTCGGGTCGGGCGACACGATCATCGCCGTTTCCCGATGATCCGCGAGATCAATTTCGATGGCATCGTCGGGCCGAGCCACAATTACGCGGGCCTCAGCCTCGGCAACCTGGCCTCGACGCGCAATGCCGGCGAGGTGTCCAACCCGCGCGCGGCCGCCCTGCAGGGCCTCGACAAGATGCGGGCCAACCTGGCGCTCGGCCTCGCCCAGGGCATATTCGTGCCGCCGCCGCGACCGAACGATCATTGGCTTGCCCGGCTTGGAACCACGATCGAACTCGCCGAGCCGGGCTTGGCCGCCAATGCCATGTCCGCCTCGACCATGTGGGCCGCCAATGCCGCAACGGTGTCGCCGGCGCCGGACTCGGCGGACGGCAAGTGCCACCTAACCGTCGCCAACCTCAGGACCATGCCGCATCGCAGCCACGAATGGCCGGACACGCTGGCGCAGCTTCGGATCGCCTTCGGCCATCCCGCCTTCGCCGTGCACGAGCCCGTGCCGACGGCCTTCGGCGACGAAGGCGCCGCCAACCACATGCGCTTTGCGCCCTCCCATGGCGAGCCGGGCGTCGAGGTCTTCGTCTATGGCGTGAGCGGCGGCGCTTTCCCGGCCCGGCAGCACCTCGAAGCTTCGAAAGCCATCGCCCGGCTTCACCGGCTTGATCCGACACGAGCCTTGTTCGTCGAGCAGTCACCGGATGCGATCGAGGCGGGTGCCTTCCACAATGACGTGGTCGCCGTCGCCAATGAGCGGGTCCTGTTCGCGCACGAACAGGCCTTCGCCGACAAGCCGGGGTTCTACGCCCAGCTCGCGCGCCTCATGCCGGACATCGAGATCGTCGAGGTGCCCGCGGCCGAGGTGCCGATTGCCGACGCCATTCGCTCCTATTTGTTCAACTCCCAGCTGGTGACGCCGCCGGACGGGGCGATGACCCTGGTCGCGCCGACCGAGTGCAAGGAGACGCCCAGTGTCGCCGCATGGATCGACCGGCACCTGGCATCGAACGGCGCCATCCGCCGCGTCGAGTTCGTCGATGTCCGCCAGTCCATGGCCAATGGCGGCGGCCCGGCCTGCCTTCGCCTGCGCGTCGCCTGCGACCCCACAACCGTCGACCCGCGCTTCCTGGTCGATGAGCGCAAGCTGGATTTGCTGGCCGGCGTGATTGGCCAACACTGGCCCGACGCAATCGACGCCAGAGACCTCCAGTCGCCGGCGCTCATCGCGTCGGTTCGCGGCGCCCGGATGGCCCTTCTCGAAGCATTAAACCTGAGCGAGCTCCTGTCGGATTAGTTGACAATTACCGAGCCTGGTTAATTCAAAAATGGCGGAACTGCGCCAATGGCATAACGTTTGCTTAACCATGACCATGTTCAAGCGTGTCGGCCGTCTCTTCACCATCAAGACCAGGTTCGAGGCCTTCCTGGTCATCTACGCCATCGCCGTCGGCGCCGTGGAGCGCGGCGTGCATTACATGCAGCAATTCCCGGGCACCGGCGGCTATTTGCTGGCCTTGTGCTGTACCGGCGTCGTCTTCATTGCCGGCGGGAAGCTTCTGGACGCGGTGCGGCCCGAGCCCGCCCCCGCGGTGGCGGCTGGTGCAAACCTGCCGCCGCGAGCGCGGCGCTCACTCAGTCGTAATCAACCCAGGTTTCGCCGGACGGCCTCCGCCGCAAGGTCAACTGGGTCGTCCCGCAAAGGTTGACCCCGCTCCATTCGGCGGTGCCGCCGCCGGCAAGCGAAGCACGCAGATCAAACGCGCAATCCGGATCGCTGAAGGCGACGCTGCTGCTGGCGCCTGGCGCCGGTGCCGCCGACAATGACGTCCAATTGGCGGTGCCGGTGCGGCGGATCGACATCGAAGAAATGCCCGCCCCCGTCCCGTTGACGACGGTGAAGTTGCTCGCCTGCCCGGACGCCGGCGCGGGAGCCAGGCAAAGGGCGACGAAAAGAGGCCCGAGGAGTCGCTTGTCCATCGCTCCGATATATGCTGAAAAGCGAACTAAACCAAGGCGATGCCCAGATTCCTCCACAGTCGAGCAGACTCTGTGGATATTAACCCTGTGTTAGGCATTGCGTTGCATCTTGGGTCGTCCGGGGGGAGTGACTCCATGGTATCGAACCAGCGTTATTACCAACGTCGAGCTGCTGAAGAACGCACCGCCGCTGCGCGCGCCATCACTCCACAGGCCCGGGAATGGCACAGCAAGCTTGCCAGGGATTTCGCTGCCCGCGCCGAAGCTTGTTCCAGCCCCGCCAACGCCGTTAGCGCCTGAGCCCGCCCGAACTGTCCGATCGACGCCCGGTTCCGCCGGGCGTTTTCGTTTGTCCGATGCGGGAAAAAATGGCGCGCCCGAAAGGATTCGAACCTCTGACCCCCAGATTCGTAGTCTGGTGCTCTATCCAGCTGAGCTACGGGCGCGCGGGAGAGAGGCGCACATAGGGACAAGATTTGGGGGGCGCAACCCCCGCGAGGCGGGCGATTGCATGGCCCCGGCCCACCCCCTAGACATGCCCGATGCTCCGTCGCCTGGCCCTGCTCACCCTGCTGCTTTCAGCCTGCGCGGCCGGGCCGACGGGTGGGCCGTCACTGGCGCCGCGAGCGGCCGAATCCATCGACCCGCGCGTGCCGATCCCGGACGGGGTGGTCGCCGGGCCGGCGGATCAGGCGCTGACGGCTCGCATCGCGGAGCTGATGGCGGAAATCCGCGCGGGCGACGCCGCCTTCCAGGAAACGGCCGAGCAGGCGGAGCGGCTGGCCGCGGCCGCGGGCGCGGCGCAAAGCGAAAGCTGGATCGAAGCGCAGCAAGCGCTGTCCGCACTGGTTGCCGCGCGGGCACCGGTGACGAGGGCGATGGCCGATCTCGATGCGCTCGCCGCGACCCGGGTTGTCGCCAATGGCGGGATCCTCCCGGGCGACCTGGCGGTGATCCAGGCGGCGACCTCCGAGGCCGGTGCGGTCAGCCAGCGCCATGCGGAGGTCATCGATCGGTTGCAGGCGCGGCTGGGGAGTTGACCTAGGCAGA
The DNA here is from genome assembly GCA_035250985.1 of Sphingomicrobium sp. GTDB lineage: Bacteria > Pseudomonadota > Alphaproteobacteria > Sphingomonadales > Sphingomonadaceae > Sphingomicrobium. The sequence goes on from DATFEO010000148.1 coordinate 7,448, forward strand.
GATCAGGCGCGCCGCATCAAGCGCATGGTAGGTGAGGACGCCCGCTGCCCCGGCCCGCTTGAAGGCCAACAATGTCTCGAGGATGAGCGCGTCGCGCTCGCCGGCGCCGGCAGCTGCGGCTGCCTCGATCATCGCATACTCGCCGGACACTTGGTAGGCGAAGGTCGGGACGCGGAACTCGCGCGCGACGGCGGCAACCACGTCCAGATAGGGCAGGCCGGGCTTGACCATGACCATGTCGGCGCCCTCGGCGATGTCGAGCGCCACCTCGCGCAGGGCTTCGGTGCTGTTGGCCGGGTCCATCTGGTAGCCGCGCTTGTCGCCCTTGAGCAGCCCCTTCGATCCAACCGCGTCGCGGAATGGCCCATAGAAGGCAGAGGCGTATTTGGCGGCGTAGGCCATGATCGCCGTGCCCTCATGCCCGGACGCGTCAAGCGCCTGGCGAATGGCGGCGACGCGGCCGTCCATCATGTCCGAGGGAGCGACGATGTCGGCCCCAGCCGCCGCCTGGACCATCGCCTGCTGGGCGAGCACCACGACCGTCTGGTCGTTGAGGACATCGCCCTTGTCATCGGTCAACCCGTCATGGCCGTGACTGGTGTAGGGATCGAGCGCGACATCGGTCAGCACCCCGACTTCCGGCACCGCATCCTTGATCGCCTTGATCGCCCGGCAGACGAGGTTGTCGGGGTTGAGCGCTTCCTTTGCGTCGTCGGTGCGCAGCGTCGCCGGCGTATTGGGAAACAAGGCGACGCAGGGGATGCCGGCGTCCGCGGCCAGCCGAGCGCGGCCGGCCAGCTTGTCGACGCTCCAGCGCGAAACGCCGGGAAGCGAACCGATCGGCTCCTCGCAGCCCTGCCCTTCGCAGATGAACAACGGCCAGATGAGGTCGCTCGGATGGAGGCGATGCTCGGCGAGCATGGCCCGCATCCATGGGCTCGTCCGACCGCGGCGCATGCGGATGGCGGGGAATGAAGCGGATGTCATGCCGCCCCCTTATCGTCATTCCCGCGAAATGCCGAGACGACACTGCTCCCGAGACCGTGCCGCGTACCCGGCGTGGAATCCCCGGTTCCGGGAACTGAACGGCGGGACCCCCGCTTAGGCGGTGGTGGCAAAGAAGAGCACACTCCCGAAACAGGCGATCCTGGTCGTCAACGCCCACAGCCGCGTTGGCGCGGATTCCTTCGAGGAAGCAGTGAAGCTGCTCGGCGACGCAGGTATCGAGCTGATCGAAGCGCATGCGGTCAAAAACCCGAAGCGCCTCGGCGAGGTCGTGCGCAAAGCCGTCGACGAGGCGCCGATGGTCGTGATCGGCGGCGGCGACGGGACACTTTCCAGCACCATCGATTTCTTCAAGGACCATGAGACCGTCTTCGCCTTGTTGCCACTCGGCACCGCCAACAGCTTCGCCCGGGCGCTTGGGATTCCTTTG
>DATFEO010000149.1:0-4115 GCA_035250985.1 Sphingomicrobium sp.
GAGCGAGGCGCGCCAGCCCCGCCAACCCTGCTTGCCCAGCAAGGACGGCTCGATCCATTCGGCGAGCTCGGGCGCACGCTCGACCGCGGCCGCGGCCAGCTCGCGCATCCGGCGGTTGGTGATGCCCTCGGTCAGCGGATAGACCGCCTCGCGCAGCGGCAGGTCGGCGGCCTTCCCCACCCCAAGCACCTCGGGATGAACGATCTGCCACTCGTCGCCATAGGCATCGAGCCTACCGGAGACGATCCTGGTCTCTCCGATAGGCAGCTGCTTCTTCGCCCAGCCAGGATTGTTGAAATAAACCAAGGTGATGGTGTTACCCTCGGAATCGCTGGCGAAGACCCGCATCGGTCCGCGTCCGCCCTGGCGGCTTTGGAATGGCGTCAAGTCGATGACGACGTTACGGCCGAGCAGCGCCGCACTCGCAGCAGCAGCCCGCACGCGCTCGATCGTGCCCGTAGGCAGGTGGAAAGCAAGGTCGATGACGCGGCTGATGTCGAGCCGTTTCAGTGCCTTGGCGACTTGCGGGCCGACGCCGGGCAACGCTTCCACTTCGGCGAACAGCGGGTTGAGCACCTCTGGCCGCATGCTCAGGCGCGCTCGCCGGTCAGAAAGGTGGGATGCTCCCGAAAATGGGACGCGATCGAATCGAACAGGTCGCGTGCTGGGGGCCGGCGCAGGATCGCGCGGCGAGCGATGAGGTAGATGGGAACATCGAACTCCGGCATCGGCGGGAAGCAGGCGACCAGGTCGCGATCGCCGAAGCCGACCGTGCACGGCAGGACCGACACCGCCGCGCCCGACGCGATGGCGGATTTCAGCGCCGAATAGTTGCTGCAGCGGATCGGCGATGATCGCCCGCCGGCCTGGGCCTTGAGCCAATGGTAGACCGGCAGCCGCCCTGCCGAGCTATCGAGAAGAGCGATCGGATAGCGGCTAACTTCGTCGGGACCGTGGGGACGGTCCGACGGGTCGCTGTGTGCAGAGGCGAATACCGTCCAGCCGCACGGAGGCAGTTCGTGGACCACGATTTCGTCGCTGCTCGGGTGCTCGCGGCCGCGAATGCCGATATCGGCTTCGCCTCTCGCCAGGTCATAGACGCGGTCGGAAGCCAGCAACTCGGTCTGGATTCCCGGCCACCGGGCCTGGAACTGGCGAAGCACCGGCACCAGCAGCCGCTCAAAATGGTCGAGGAAGGTCAGGCGGATGACGTCAAGCCCGCTGGCGGCCAGCGAGCCGGCTTCCGCGGCAAATTCGCAAACTGACCGCTCAACCCGAACGGCATGTTCGGCGAGCCTGTCGCCGGCATCGGTCGGCACAAAGCCCGTGGGAGTCCGCTCGAACAGCGTCAGTCCGACGGCATGTTCGAACGCGGCAATGCGGCGGACGATGGTCGGCTGGCTGACTCCGAGTGCCGTCGCGGCACGGCCCGTCGTCCGCTCCCGATAGAGCGCCAGGAAAACGGCGATGTCATCCCATGCGAACATAGCCCCAAGGTGAGCTATTCACATTTGAATAGCCCGTTGCAAGTATTTCGATTGAGCCGGGCATGAACCGTCAATAATCGGCGCGCCTTCCGCGGCGACAGCGCCGCGACGAACAAGGAATTTACAATGAGGATGATGATTGGCGCCGCGATTCTGGCGGCGACGGCTGCCATTTGCGCCACGGGCGCGCGTGCGGAAGTCAGTGAACCGACCTTGGACGAGGTCCGGGCGCTGACCGCCAAATATCAGGATGTGAACGTCGCGCTGGCGGAGGGCTACGTTCGCGACCCGATGAACATTTGCGACACTGCAGACATGATGGGCCGGCCGGCAAGACTGGGCGCCATGGGCATCCACTTCTTCCGTCCAGACCTGCTGGGCATTACGGCACCGCCCAGCCCGCGGGTCGGTGGCAATGGCACCCATACCGACTTCCGCAAGCCGGCGATCCTCATCTACGAGCCGCAGCCGGACGGATCATTGGAGTTGGTCGCCGTCGAGAATCTCGTCTTCCAGAAGTCCTGGCACGCGGCCGGGAACAAGAAGCCGCCCAGCTTCCAGGGCGTCGAATATGACACCATGCAGGACGACCCGGCGACCAAGATCGACGAGGCCCACATGTTCGAGCCACATTATGATCGCCATGTGTGGATCTACCGCGACAACCCCCACGGTGTGTTCGCTCAGTTCAACCCCCGGGTCAGCTGCGCCGCACACAAGGGTCATTCGGGCCACGTCGCGGCAAACTGACGATCCCTGATCACACTTGCGAAGGCGGCTTTGCAGCCGCCTTCGCTTTGCCTACACGGCGCCAATGCTTCCCGATGCGGAACTGAAGGCGCTGCACTGGCGCGCGTGGCATCGCGGCACGCGCGAGGCGGACCTGATGATCGGCGGATTCTTTGATGCTCACCACCAGAAATGGGATTCGCACGAGCGCGCCTGGTTTGCGGACCTCCTCGCCGAACAGGATGTGGACATCATGGCATGGGCGATCGGAACCGCCGAGCCGCCGGAGCGCTTCACCGGGCCCATGATGGAGGCAATGCAGCGGCTCGATTACATGAAGGCGCCGCAGTGAGCGACGTCCTGCAACGCATCCTCAAGGCCTCGGCGCCGCTGACGCTGAGCGGCGTGCCGGCAGGTTTCCTACCGTGGCTGGCGGGCGACCTGGCTCGCGCGGCGCATGGGACGGGCAGCGGGGGCCGGGCGATTGTCATTGCCGCCGACGAAGCCGCCATGCGGGCACTGGCCGACACCGTCCCAGTCTTCGCGCCGGAGGTGGAAGTACTCAGCCTTCCCGCCTGGGACTGCCTGCCCTACGACCGCAGCTCGCCGGCGCTGCGCGTCATGGCCGAGCGCATGGCGACGCTCCATGCGCTGCAGGCGCCGCGCCAGGGCCCGCAATTGCTGGTCGCCACCGCCAATGCGGCGACGCAGCGGCTGGTGACGCCGTTCCGGGTGCGGCAGCTGACGCGTCGACTGGCCGAAAGCGAGCGGATCGAGCGCGATGCGCTTGAGCGGCTCCTGACTGCCAATGGCTACCAACGGACCGACGCCGTCCACGACGCCGGCGAATATGCCGTGCGCGGTTCGATCGTCGACCTGTTCCCGGCCGGCGAGCCCAATCCCATCCGCCTCGACTTCTTCGGCGACGAGATCGAGACAATGCGGCGCTTCGATCCGGCCGACCAGCGCACGACCGGGCCAGCCGAGGCGTTTACCCTGATGCCCGCCTCCGAGGCTTTGATCGACGAGGAGAGCATCAAGCGATTCCGCACGCGTTATCGTGAGGAATTCGGCGCCACTGCTACCGGTGACCCTCTCTACCAGGCCATCTCCGAAGGGCGGAGGCTGGCAGGCATGGAGCATTGGCTCCCCTTGTTCGAGGAGCGGCTGGCCACTTTGTTCGACCATTTGGACGAACAGGACGTCATCCTTCGCGACGCCGGCGTCGATGGAGCGCTCGACGCCCGCCAGGAAGGCATCCAGGACTATTTCAGCAACCGCGAGCGGGCAATGGTCGCAGAGCCGGGGAGCTACCGGCCGCTTAGCCCCAGCGCTCTTTATTTGACCCCGAACGAATGGCGTGACGCGATCGCGGAGCGCATGGTCCACCTGGCTTCCCCATTCCACGAGCCGGAAAGCGATCGCGTCATCGACTTCGGGGTCGATCCGGCACGCGACTTCGCGCCGGAGCGCGCGCAGAATGCCAATATTTACGACGTCGTCATCGCGCACGTCGCCAAGCTACGGAAGAACAAACATAAAGTCGTGCTCGCAAGCTATAGCGCCGGGGCTCGCGAGCGGCTGACCGGCCTGCTCGAGGAGCATGGCCTCAAGTCCGTGAAGCAGGTTCGCACCTGGCAGGAAGCGCTGGGAGCGAAGACCGAGGCGGCGCTGATGGTGCTGCCGCTCGACCATGGCTTCACCAGTGCCGAGGTCGCGGTCCTCACCGAGCAGGACATGCTCGGCGACCGACTGGTTCGCCGCAAGAAGCGGCGCAAGAGCGCCGACGCCTTCCTCGCCGAGCTGGCGGCGCTGACTCCGGGCGACCTGGTCGTCCATGCCGACCATGGCATAGCCCGCTACGAAGGCCTGACGTCAATCCAGGTCGGCAAGGCGCCG
>DATFEO010000150.1:0-6585 GCA_035250985.1 Sphingomicrobium sp.
TCGCAGGGCACGATCTGGCCCTGGAGGTCGCCGGCCTCCGCGTAGAATTTGTGCGTCGCTTCGACGGTGCGGTTGAACACCGCGATCTTGTTGCCTTTTTCAGCGATGTTGAGCGCCAGGTTCGAGCCCATGACGCCGAGACCGATTAGGCCGATTTCCGCCTGTGACACGTGATTGCCTCCATTGGACAGAAGTGCCGGGCGCGATCGGGATAAGCGCGTCGGTGCCGGCCCTTCGAATTGAACTTCGCCCTCTCGCGGCGGGCTCTGTCGAAGGCCCTGGCGCGAGAAGCGACGGCGGAGGATGTTTTGGCATTCAAATCGATTAACGACAAGCGATTCCTGACAAAATCACTTCTTTTCGGGCTTGCCGTCGCCATCGTCGAGCACCCGCCAGGAAGCGCCTTCGAGGTCTTCGTACTGGCCGCTCTTCAGCGCCCAGAGGAAGGCGACGAGACCGATACCGCCGAGAAACAACGCGATGGGAATGAGATAGATCAGCGTGTTCATGAGGCATTCCCGACTGGACGAAGGGCGGCAGGCGCTTGGCCGTCGCGCGCCTCCTCTGCAACATTGCCGGTGGCTGCGCGCAGACGCAAGGCATTGGCAACGACGATCACCGAAGAAGTCGACATCGCAACCGCTGCGATCAGCGGCGTCGCATAGCCGAGGATCGCAATCGGAACGGCAATCACGTTGTAGCCGATCGCCAGCGCGAAGTTCTGGCGGATCAGCCGCCCAGCCCGGCGCGACGTGTCGATCGCCATCGGCACGGCATTGAGCCCCTGGTGCAGGAAGACGAAATCCGCCGCCTGCCTGCCGACATCGGCGGCCGTTGCCGGGGCCATCGAGACATGGGCTGCGCGAAGCGCCGGAGCGTCGTTGATGCCGTCGCCGACCATCAGCACCCGATGACCGCCTTCGGCAGCGGCCGCACATTCGTCCACCTTGCCACGCGGCGTCAGCTCAGCCTTGAAGCTGTTGATGCCGACCCGGCAGGCAAGGGCCGCCACGACAGGCTCGCGGTCACCGGAGAGAATGCCGGTCGACAGGCCCAGGCGACCGAGTTCCTCGATGCTTTCGCGGGCGAAGGGCCTAAGCCGATCCTCGAAGCGGAAGCAGCCAAGGTCGCGGCCATCGAGCGACAGGATCGTCTCCGACTGGCCGCTCGCCTCGCCGGCGTCGCCACAGGCAAAGGCCCGGCTGCCGAGCCTGTAGATGCCCGCTTCCGTGCGGGCCTCGATGCCGGCACCGGGAATCTCGCGGATCTCGCCGCTGACGACGGGCGCAACCGTCGCCGCATCATGAATGGCCATGGCCAGCGGATGGCGCGAGTAAGCGGCAAGTCCGGCCGCCGTCGCCAGCACGGAGGGCTGAATATCCTGGCCATTGACGAGCCGCGGCTCGCCCGCCGTCAGCGTGCCCGTCTTGTCGAGCAGCACCGTGTCGATCTCGGCAAGCCGCTCCATGGCCGAGCCGTCCTTGACCATGACGCCGTTCTGGAAGAGCCGTCCGGCGGCGATGACCTGCACGACGGGCACCGCAAGGCCGAGAGCGCAGGGGCAGGTGATGATCAGCACCGCGACCGCGACCAGCATCGCATGGTGGAAGTCGCCATTGACGAACATCCAGCCGATGAAGCTCATAAGCGCCAGGAGGTGCACCGCCGGCGAATAATATTGCGCCGCCCGGTCGGCAATGCGGCGATAGCGTGCCCTGCCCCCTTCGGCGGCCTCCATCAGCCCCATGATCTCGGCAAGCAGCGAGTCGCGCGCCGCAGCGGTCGCCTCGATCGTCACCGGTCCGGTGAGGTTCAGCGTGCCCGCCTCGACGCTGTCGCCTGCCTTGACCGGCGCCGGCGCACTCTCGCCATTGACGATCGAGCGATCGAGGTCGCTGGCGCCGACGAGAATGCGGCCATCGACCGGGATGCGTTCACCGGCTGATATCGCCAGCCTTTCGCCCGGCTTGATCTCGTCGACCGGGCGATATTCGCGCCCGCCGTCCGCATCGAGCACCATCGCGCCGCGCGGCGACAGCCTGGCCAAGCTGCTGATCGCCGAGCGCGCCCGCCCGCGCATCATATGATCGAGCGTGCGGCCGATCAGCAGGAAGAACAGAAGCATCACGGTTCCGTCGAACCAGGCATGGGTGCCATGGGTGATCGTCTCATAGAGCGAGATCGAGAAGGAGAGCGTGATCGCGAGCGCGATCGGCACGTCCATGTTTGTGCGGCCGTGCTTCAGCGCGTTCCAGGCCGACGCATAGAAGAAACGCCCCGAATAGACCAGCGTTGGGGCGGCAATCAGCGCCGAGATCCAGTGGAAGAGATCGCGCGTGGCCGCCTCTGCGCCCGACCAGACGGAGACGGAAAGCAGCATGATATTGGCCGAGGCAAAGCCCGCAACGGCGACGGCGCGCACCAGCTGCTTCAGCGTCTGGTCGCCGTCTTCCTCGCCCGGCGCGAAGAGATGGGTCTCGTAGCCGCGGGCGCGGATGGTGCGCGCCAGTTCCCGCGGATCGGTGCGGGCGCCGTCGAGTTCTTCCTTCCAGACCACCGACACCCGCCGCGACGAAAGGTTGACGCGCGCCCGCTCGACCTCGGGCCGCGCTTTCAAGGCGCCCTCAAGTGTCGCGATGCAGGCGCCGCAGTGCACGCCGGGTACGCTGAGGTCCGTCTGGCGCAACCCGCCGCCAAGGGACCGGCTCGTCAGCCAGAGCTCTTCCGAGGTTGGCAGTCCCTGCCCGGCCCTGTCGATCTCCAGAGCCATTTCGGTTCCAGGAGCGCAGCAGCTCATTGCGCTGCTCCCGGCGCCATGAAGCGGATGGCCTGGCGATAGACGACCGTGTCGCCCTTGGTCGCGGTGATATCGGCGATCCACTGGCCGCGCTTCAGCGTCGCGGCGGCAACGAAGACGCCCTCGTCCTGATGCGCCATCTCGACCGTCACATCCTCATGCTCCTCGACCGGGCGCTTCAGGACCGCGACCACCTTGTCCGCGGTCAGTTCCGGCTTGCCCTGTCGCGTCAGCGTGTAGCGCAGCGCCTCGTTCTCGACACTGAGCTTGCCTTCGAGCCCGCTGGCGGCAAAGGCCTTCGCCTCCTTCACCTTGCCGTTGAACTGCTGGCTGGCGACATAGGTGTTCTGCACCACCAGCCCGCTCCAGCTATGGCTGGCATTCCAGGCCATGATCAGGTTGACGGTGATGATCGTGCCGAAGAACAGCACCATGACGCCCAGCATATGCCAGCCGGTGAAGGGCCGCGGTGCCTTTGCCTGTTTGGTGATCATTTCGCCGCTCCAGGGCTGTTGAAGTTGGCCTTGTAGACGTCGCGCTCGTGGCTCGACGGATCCTCGACGATCAGGCTGAAACCGTCAGCCGCTTCGCCAAGCTTGTCCTTCGGCAGCGTCACGAACACCTTGACCGCCGTCACCTTGTCCGGATCGACGCCGATCGCAAAGGTGCGGCCGTCGCCCGCCGCCTGGCCGGCGACGCGCATGGTCGCCGAAGACATGCCGTCGATCGCGAGCGTGATCGTGCGTTGCTCGGGGATCATGTTCAAGAGCTTGACCATGTAGCCATTGCGCACCGAACCATCAGACTCGACGACGAATTGCGGGTTGCGGTCGTGCAGCACGTTGAGCTCCAGCCGGTCGCGCGACAAGAGCGCATAGATGAGGCCGATACCGACGAGCGTCCAGACACCGAGATAGACGAGCACGCGCGGGCGGAAGACGATCTTCCAGTTGAAATGGCGGACCTTGTCGGAGAAGGCGCCATCCGCGTTGCGAACCCGGCCCGGGTCGATCGTCGTCGTGCCGCCATTGGTGGCAAGCGCCATGTTGGCGGCATAGTCGTTCAGCGTCGCATAGGAGATCAGCCCGCGCTCACGGCCGACCTTGTCCATGACGCCGTTGCAGGCGTCGATACAGAGCGCGCAGGTGATGCACTCGAGCTGCTGGCCGTCGCGGATGTCGATGCCCATCGGACAGACGACGACACAGGCGTTGCAATCGACGCAATCGCCGACGGCCTCCCCGGCGGCAACGGCCTTCTTCTGGTGGCGCGAGCGCGGCTCGCCGCGCCAGTCGTTATAGGTGACGACCAGCGAATTCTCATCGAGCATCGCCGCCTGGATGCGCGGCCAGGGGCACATATAGGTGCAGACCTGCTCGCGCATGAGGCCGCCGAAGACATAGGTGGTGGCGGTCAAGATGCCGACGGTCATGTAGGCGACGGTTGGCGCTTCCAGCGAAACGAAGCTTTTCAGAAGCGTCGGGGCATTGGCGAAATAGAAGATCCAGGCGCCGCCAGTGGCAATGCCGATCAGGATCCAGATCGAATGCTTCGCCACCCGCTTGACGATCTTGTCCACCGTCCAGGGGCCGGCATCGAGCTTCATGCGGGCATTGCGGTCGCCTTCGATATAGCGCTCGATCACCAGGAAGAGGTCGACCCACACCGTCTGCGGACAGGTATAGCCGCACCAGGCGCGCCCGACGGCTGACGTGACGAGGAACAGGCCGAAGCCCGCCATGACCAACAGGCCGGCCACGAAGAAGAATTCCTGCGGCCAGATTTCGATGAAGAAGAAGTAGAAGCGGCGGGCGGCGAGATCGACCAGCACCGCCTGATCTGGCGCATGTTCGCCGCGATCCCAGCGGATCCACGGCGTCAGATAATAGATGCCGAGCGTCACCAGCATCACCAGCCACTTGAACTGGCGGAAACTGCCTTCAGCCCGTTTCGGGAAGATCTTCTTGCGCTTTTCGTAGAGCGGCTTGCGCACATGCGCCGCATTGACCGGTTCGGCCTCGTGGCGTTCGACGGATGCGGCGTTGGCGGCGGATTGAGAGTTCATAAGTGGGACATCCCGGATATCGCGTATTGAGCCATGTCTTGCCCGATTTGACCGCCGAAAACGTTGATCTGTGTCAAGTTTGCGGCCTAAGGCCGCGCCATGCGGCGAAACGTCCGAGCCATCGGAACCGCAGCGGTCGGCAACGACCTTTGGTGCGGAAGGACGCCAAGGGCTTTGCGCTCTGGCCCATCTGCACCCAGCGCGGCGCGCCTTATCAGACGCGCAAAGGTCGCCGTAGCACTTTGAATTGCTGCATGTTTCCTTATATCGGCTATGCTGAAGGCAAGGCAGGACAGTCGCGAAGGAGAAAGCATGCACGGCTCCCTCGAGCCCCTGACGCTGGCCAAACAGCGCGGCACCTATCGCGAGCGCGCCGCGCCAGCCGCGCTTGGCGGCCATGTCGAATGCCTGTGGAGCCACCAGATGCCGGCGGGATCGCCCGCGCCGATCGCGGTCGTGCCCGACGGCTGCGTCGACATCCTCTGGTCCAATCGCGGCCTCGTGGTTGCCGGACCCGATCGGACCGCCGCCTTTCCAGTGATCGCCCCCGGCGCCAAGGTCATCGGCCTGCGCTTCCGGCCGGGTGTCGCCGCGTCGTTTCTGCGCACATCGCTTTCGGAAATCACCGGTCAAATCGTCCCGCTCGATGCCTTCTGGGGCAAAGCCGCGCGCGAACTTGATGCCAAGCTTCACGATGCGCCGGATGCGAGCCGCGCCGAAATCCTTGCGGCAGCGGTGCTGGAGCGCTCACCGGCCGTCTCCCCGCCGCCCGGCGATGTCGCAGCCGCCCTCGCCCATCTCACGCAACGGCATGATTCGTCCGACAACCCCATCCGCGCATTGGCCGCCGCCACCGGCACCAGCGAACGGACGCTGCGCCGCCGCTGCCACGAACATTTCGGCTATGGCGCCAAGACCCTCGACCGCATTCTCCGTCTGCAACGCTTCCTTGGGGCATGCCGCAGCGAGCCATCCGCAGGCCTCGGCATCCTCGCCCTTGATGCCGGTTATGCAGACCAGGCACATCTTTCGCGTGAGGCCAAGGAACTGACGTCACTTTCACCGGCGGAAATCCGCCGCCAGCTTGGCGGCCATCGGCGGGCCGCCTGACTGGCCGTTTCGTTCAAGACCGGTGAGGCCGCCCGTGCTACGTCCTCGCTCAGGAGAACCAAGCATGGCAACACTTGAAGCAAAGATCATCCACACCACCATCGCCCGCGACTGGCGCGAGGTCTATGCCTTCATGGCCAAGCACGAGAACATGCCGCGCTGGGCGTCCGGCCTCTCCTCGGGCCTGACACGCGAGGGCGATCACTGGCTGGCGCCGGGGCCGCTCGGCCAAGCCCGCGTGCGCTTTGCCCCCGACAACGATTTCGGCGTCGTCGATCATCTCGTCACGCTCGCAGACGGCACCGAGGTTCACAACGCGCTGCGCGTCGTGCCGAACGGCGAAGGGGCGGAGGTGATGTTCACGCTGCTGCGTCAGCCGGGCATGAGCGCGGAACAATTTGCCGGCGACGCCGGTTGGGTGGCGAAGGATCTCGCCACTTTGAAATCTCTCATGGAATCGGGAAAAGACAGGTAGGAAAATGAGTAACAAGGGCAACGACAGCCGCATCGACTATGTCGAGTTCAACGTATCCGACATCGCTGCGAGCAAGGCCTTCTACGGCGGCGCCTTCGGCTGGACCTTCACCGACTACGGCCCGGAATATTGCGAATT
>DATFEO010000160.1:0-18866 GCA_035250985.1 Sphingomicrobium sp.
GCTGCCGATCCACGGCTCGGTCATTGTGTTCGCGGCGCTCGGCTTCGGCCTCGCTATCCCGTTCCTCACCGTCGCCTTCGTCCCGCCCTTGCGGCGCAAGCTGCCGAAACCGGGGCTGTGGATGGCCCGGCTGCAGCGCATTCTCGCCATCCCAATGGCGCTGACGGCGGCCGGCTGCCTGTGGCTGCTGTGGCGCGTCGGCGGAATGGACGGGTTGGTCGTTGGCGCGGCGGCTACCGTCGCGCTCGCTGCGCTCCTGTTTGTGTTCGGCGGGTTGCAGAGTCGCGGCGGTCGCTTCGGCTTCGTTGCCCTCGCGCTGTCGATCGCCGTCGCAGCGGCTGCCCTGGGCAAGCTTCCGGCCGCCACTAGCGCGCCACGGGCCGTTGCTGGCGCCGAGTCCTGGAGCGAGGAAGCGGTCGCTCGCCATCTTGCCGAACGCAAGCCGGTGTTCGTCTATTTCACCGCCGACTGGTGCCTGACCTGCAAAGCGAATGAAGTGGCGGCAATTGATCGCGACGTGGTGCGCGACGCCTTCAGGCAGGCGGGCGTCGAGGTGCTGGCCGGCGACTGGACCAACGGCGATCCGGCGATCACGCGCTTCCTAGAAAGCCGGGACCGAGCAGGCGTGCCGCTCTACCTCTGGTACGAGCCAGGCGGGCAGGTCGAGGAACTGCCGCAGATCCTCACGGCCGACATGCTCATTTCCCGCGCTCGGAGCCAGCGTCCGCGGCCCTAGCCCATACCTTCTTGCCCGCCACCCAAGTCTCCAGCACCTGCGTCCGCGCCAGCGCCTGCGCATCGACCTTGGTCGGGTCGCGGTCGACGATGATGAAGTCGGCCCATTTGCCCGGCTCGAGGCTGCCGATGCGATCCTCGGCAAAGCCGGCAAAAGCAGCGCTGCGCGTGAAGCCATCGAGTGCCTGCGCCAGCGACACACGCTCCTCCGGCCGCCAGCCGCCCGGCGGCTGGCCGTTCATGTCCTGCCGGCTGATCGCTGCCGCCAACCCTGGGAAGGGGTTCGGGCTTTCCACCGGGAAGTCGGAGCCGAACGCGAGCCGCGCTCCCGATTGCGCGATTGTGTGCCAGGCGTAGGCGCCTTCCAGCCGCGGCGGGTCGAGCCGCTTTTCGGCCATCAGCCGGTCGCTGGTCTGGTGGGTCGGCTGCATCGAGGCAATGATCCCAGCTTTGGCGATGCGCGGAATGTCGGCCGGGTCGACGACCTGGACATGCTCGATCCTTGAGCGGCGGTCGCCATTGCCCAACTGCTCGAACAGCGAAATCACCTGCGCGTTGGCGGCATCGCCGATGGCGTGGATGGCGAGCTGGAAGCCCATGCCGGCGGCCTTGCCCGCCTGCTCTCGAAGCTCGGCATCGCCGAGAAACCGCAAGCCCACGGAGTCCGGCTTGTCGGCGTAAGCGCGCTTGAGCCACGCCCCGCGCGAACCGAGTGCCCCGTCGGCATAAAGCTTGACCCCGCCCATGCGCAGCCTGTCGCCGTACAGCCAGTCGGTCGGTGCGGTCCGGCCCAGCGCCTCGAGCGCCGGCAGGGCGGAGGCATAGGACATGATCCGGACATTCAGGCGGCCCGCATCGCCGGCGCGGGTCATCGCCCGCCAGCCGTCGGCTGACGTGCCCATGTCGGCGACCGCGGTGAGGCCGTAGCCCAGCAGGATGTCCTGCGCCTTGGCCAGCGCCGCATCGGCCTCGCCGCCGGTCGGTGCCGGAACCTTGCTTTCGATCAGGCTCATCGCATTGTCGACGAACAGGCCGTTCTCGATGCGGCCGCCAGACGGCGCCTCGGTTGCGGCGGTCACGCCTGCCGTCCGCATCGCCGCGCTGTTGGCGACCAGGGCATGGCCATCGACGCGGGTAAGCACCACCGGACGGTCGTTGACGACCGCGTCCAGATCGGCGGCCGTCGGGAACCGCTGGTCCGGCCAGAGCTCCTGGTTCCAGCCGCGCCCGACAATCCAGCGAGCCTCCGGATTGGCCGCCGCATAGTCCTTCAAGCGCTGCTGCAGCTCGGCGAGCGACGCGGTGCCGGTCAGGTCGAGCTGGAGAGCGCCGAATCCGAGACCGATGACATGGCCGTGGGCATCGATCAGGCCGGGCAGCAAGGTCTTGCCGCCCATGTCGATGATCCGGTCGACCGGGCCCGGGCGGCGTGCGCCGGGCGTGAGCACGATCTTCACCCTGCCATCGTCGCCGACCAGCAGGCCGTTGAAGGTGCGGATTCGCCCCTCCTTGTCGACCTGGTAGCCGTTGAAATTGTCGACGATCGTGTCGGCGGACGCCGCGGTCGCAGCGAATAGCGCACCAAGCGCGAGCAAATGCGTCTTCATGGCCGCGCGGCATAGCATTGTTTGCTTTGGGCGGAAGGTCTAGGCGGTGCGGCCATGGATGCAGTGACTTCGACCCGGCCAACCATCGACGACATCCGCGCCGCGGCCGTCCGCATCGACGGCGCCGTGATCAAAACGCCAATGCTCAAAAGCCGCGTCATCTCCGACATCGTCGAGGCGGACATCTGGCTGAAGTTCGAGAACCTCCAGTTCACTGCCGCCTACAAGGAGCGCGGCGCGCTCAACAAATTGCTGCAGCTCTCGGACGAGGAGCGCCGGCGCGGGGTCATCGCCGCCTCGGCCGGCAACCATGCCCAGGCAGTCGCCTATCATGGCCGGCGGCTCGGCATACCGGTCACCATCGTCATGCCCAACCCGACCCCGTCGGTGAAGGTGACGCAGACGGAAAGCCACGGCGCGCGGGTGGTTCTGCACGGCGCCATGTTCGACGATGCCTATGCCAAGGCGCGTGAGATGGAAGCCGAGCAGGGGCTTATTTTCGTCCATCCCTTCGACGATCCCCAGGTCATCGCCGGCGCCGGTACGATCGCCCTCGAAATGCTCGAGGCGGTGCCGGAGCTCGATATGTTCGTCATTCCGATCGGTGGCGGCGGTCTGGTGTCGGGCACGGCGATCGCCGCCAAGTCGATCAACCCGCGAATCGAAGTGATAGGGGTCGAGGCCGAGCTCTATCCGTCGATGAAGAACGTCGTCGAGGGCCTGGCCGGCAAGATCGGCGGCGACACGCTCGCCGAGGGCATCGCCGTCAAGGAACCGGGCGAGCTCACTCGAGCCATCATCAAGGACAAGGTCGACGCTATAGACCTCGTCGCCGAGCGCGACATCGAGCATGCGGTCGCTCTGCTGGTCAGTGTCGAGAAGAGCGTCGTCGAGGGTGCCGGCGCGGCCGGCCTCGCCGATATCCTTTCGGATCCGCCGCGCTTTCGCGGCCGGACGGTCGGCACCGTCCTGTGCGGCGGCAATATCGACACGCACCTCCTGGCCAACGTGCTCGTGCGCGAGCTGGTCCGCTGCGGCCGCATAGCGCGCCTGAAGATCGCCGCGCACGACCAACCCGGGGCGCTTGCCGCCATCACCGCCAAGTTCCATGAATGCGGCGTCAATATCATCGAGACCAACCACCACCGTATCTTCACCCGCCTGCCGGCCAAGGACACGGTGATCGAAGTCGAATGCGAGGCGCGCGACTCACGCGCCATCGACACATTGGTGCGCAGGCTCGAAGAGGCCGGCTTCCAGGTCGACCGCGCCGAGCTCGACTAGCCGATTCCGGCTGTAATCTGTCCTTTGCCGGGACAGTCGCCGCAATTAACCCAGATTTGGGTGAGCAAAGTCTTTTCTTCCGCGTTTACCTCTCTCATAAAGGGTTGAGTAACCCTATTGGAGGCCGGGCGGGTGAGCGCACCATTTCGCTTTCCCAAGTTCTTCGTGACCAACCCGTCGCCCTGTCCGTATTTGCCGGGCAAGGTTGAGCGGAAGGTCTTCACCGAGCTCAACGGCCGCAATGCCAGCGAACTCAATGAGGCGCTTGGGCGCATCGGCTTTCGCCGCAGCCAGTCGGTCGCCTACCGGCCAAGCTGCATCGACTGCTCGGCCTGCGTTTCGGTCCGCGTGCTCGCCGCCGAATTCACCCCCAATGCCACGCAGCGCAAGCTGATCCGCCGTCATGCGGACCTCGAAGTTTCGGCCTGCCGGCCTTGGACGACCGAGGAACAATATGCGCTGCTGCGCAAGTATCTCGCCGCCCGCCATCCCGGTGGCGGCATGGCCGACATGGACGAGCACGACTTCGCCGACATGGTCGAGCAGACCCCGGTCCGCACGTATGTCGTCGAATATCGCGAGCCGGCCAAGGATGGTCGGCCGGGCAAGCTGATCGGCGCCTGCCTGTCCGACCAGCAGTCGGACGGCCTGTCGATGATCTACAGCTTCTTTGATGTCGGCCCTGGCGCCCGCAAGGGGCTGGGCACCTACATCATCCTCGACCATATCATCCGCGCTGCCCGCGCAGGCCTGCCGCACGTCTACCTCGGCTATTGGGTCGAGGGGTCGAGCCGCATGGCCTACAAGACCAGCTTCCGGCCGCTGGAACGCCTCGGCCGCGACGGCTGGCGGCGGATAGACGAGGAAGAGCTTCCAGCCGTCGACGAGCGCCGCGCGCCGCCGCTTCGAGTCCAGCCGAAGCGCATCTTGGTCGACGCTTAAGTACGTCTGCCGTTCGCCGCCGCCGCGGTCGGACCGACATCGGCTCGCTTGGAAACCTCCTCGAGACTGGCGTGCAGCGGCCGGTGGATGAACGGCACCAGGATGCCGAGCGCCGCGCCCCACAGGACTAGGGAGACGAACACGCCTAGGGCTGCTTCGCCCGCCGGAGCCCTGCCGCCACTGACCAGGGGCAGGACCAGCACGGCACCGGCCGCCCAGACCGCGAAGCCGAAGGCGGCGCCGAACAGCCATCCGCCGCTTCGATTGTTGGCTGCTCGCCCGAACAGCCGGGCATAGACAGCCCCGGCCACCGCCATCAGCAGCCAGCCGGCGGCCAGGGTCGCGCCGATCGATGTGCCGAGGATGCGCGCCTCGACCTCGAGTGAGCCGAACAGGTGCAGGACAAGGATCGCGGGCACCGTCGCCAGCACGCCGGAAATCGCGCCGGTAAGCAGCGGCCGCTGCGTGGGCCCCGGATCATAGCCATGCGCTGCAAGGAAGCTCGCCATCAGTTCAGCAGCTCCTTCAGCGCCGGGCACTCGCGATATTCTGGCTGGTCGCGGTGCAGGTCGATTAAATGCTTGTAGGACAGCGCGACCGGCCGCGGATCGCGATTGAGGTCGAACAGGCCAACCGGATCGACCGTGCCATCCGGCCTCCTGAGGCCGATCTCCCAATCGGTCTGGTCCGTGAGGCTGTACCAGGTGAAGCCGATCAATGGCACGCCCTCGGTGCGCAGCAGCTGAACGTTGTGCCACTGTCGCCAAAGCCAGCGCGCCGCCTCCGCCGCATTCCCGAAATTGGTTTCGGTGTGCATCATCGGCCGGCGGTACCGCCGCCAATATTGGCCGGCGATCACCGACCAGCCGAATAATTCGCCGAGGTTGCGAGGCTGGCCGTCGCGATCGACCAGCTTTTCGTTCCACTGGTAATAGTCGACCCCGAGGACCGTTCGCTTGGGCACCTCGCGCGACAAATAGCGGCGGTACTCGGCCTCCCGGCCATGCTGCTGCAAATAGCCGAGCATTTCGTCGCCGACCTCGTGGCCGAACAAGAGGTCGAGGGGGAGGAAGCGGCGCTCGTTTTCGAACGCTGCTCGTTCCTCAATGGATGGTTCCGGGCAGCAGGCCTGGTAGAATTCGCTGCTTTCGCTCTGGATGAAGACGGCGTCGGGCCGCTTGGCGAGGATCGCCTCGGTCATGGCGACATTGGCGGCAACCAGGTTGAGGGCGGCGGTAACGAAGGCGCTCTCGTCCTTGCGCTGCTCGTTCCACAGCCCGTCGAGCGTGCTCATGCGGGCGGTCACGTACATTTCGTTGATCGGCGTATAGAAACGAACCCATGGGTAGCGCTCGGCAAATGCGCCGGCATATTCGCCCAACGCCTTGGCAATCTCCGGGTTCTGGAAATCGCCGAGCCATTCGGGCACTCCGAAATGGCAAAGGTCGACGATCGGCTCGGGCCCAAATTGCTCCAGCTCGGCCATCGGCTCGTCGACCAGGTCCCACTGGAACCGGCCGGGCCCGCCAAGCACCAGGTGCAGCGGCGGCCCGCAGCGCAGGTGCGTGATGCCGATTTCCCGAGCCAGCTCGAAATCGCGCTGCCACCATTGATAGTGGCGCATCTCGTCCATTTCATCGCGCCGCCACTTGCCCTGCTCGATAGTGGGATAGCTGCATTCGATGCCGGCAGCGAAGATGAAGCCCGCGCCTTGGGGCCGCCCGTTGGCGGCCTTCCGCGGCCGCTCCCGGACTTTCGCCAGCCGCTTGCCGACTGGTTCATTCCTATAGCCGACCGGCCGCACGTAGATCGCCCCGACGACAAGGCCGAAAATGGCGTGTCCGAGGACCAATCCACCGATTTCAAGCGCCGAAAGCGGCGGCATGATCAAGTCGCGGGTCAGCTGGACCTCGTCCGCATCCAGCTGCATCAGCCCAAGCTGAGGCGAGACAATCGCCAGCGCGAGCACGGCAGGCAGGGCCGCGAACACCAGGCCCTGGAGCGGCGGCCTCCAGTCGAACCGCGACCAGAAGAAATAGGCGTAGAAGACCGCCCAGCAAATCCCGACGAGGACATGCGCCGCCATCCCTGTCGGCCACCAGGCAGAAGCAGGGCCTTGCGGGAAAACCAGGGTGCCGAGCGACTTGACGATGTCGAAAGTCGGAACGCCGGCGAGGATCAGGCTTCGCAGCACCGCTTCCCAGGCCGCGGCGCCGGCGACGCCGGCCACGGCCGCCTTTCTAAGTGCGACGACGCGGATCAATGGCTTGCCCTAGCGATCCCGATCGCTGTCCCGGCTCCGCAGGGCGAAGGCCGCGGTAGCAAGCGCGACCGCCGCGCCGCCCGCCACCAGCCCGCGATTCTCGCTCGCCCAAAGCAGTGGCGAGCGCCGCCTGGCCTTGGCGCCGAAGCGGCCGTGGACGCCGTGATCGCCGGGTACAGGCTCGAACAGATTGTCCTGGCGATCCGCCTCCACCGGCTGCGCATCCTGCTGCGCCTCGATCCCGCCTTGCGCCAGCTGGCGGTCAAGCAGAGGGGACGCGAGCTTGTCGGCCAGGATCGCCTGGTAGGCCGGAGCGCCGACGATCCATTCCTTGCGGGACGAATGGGCGGCTTTCCAAATCGCCCTCGCGGCGACCTCCGGCTCGTAGACCGCGCCGACCGGCTTCGGCCGGCCTCGGACATGGGTGCGGACCCAGTCGAACTGGGGCGTGTTGACGCCCGGAAGCTGGACCATGCTCAGCCGGACCCTACTGTCCTCGGCGAGCAGCTCGACGCGCAAAGAATCGGCCAGGCCCTGCACCGCATGTTTTGACGCGCAATAGGCCGATTGCAGCGGGATGCCGCGATAGGCGAGCGCCGATCCGACCAGTACGATCGACCCCGAATTGCGCGGCAGCATGTGCCTCAGCGCCGCGCGAATCCCGTGCACCTGCCCGAAAAAGGTGACTTCGACGACCCGGCGGAATTCTTCCGGGCTCGCATCCATGAACCGCGAGAAGAGGCCGGCGAAGGCGTTGTTGATCCAGATGTCGATCTTGCCGAAATGGTCGGCAACCTGGTCGGCAGCCTTTTGCACCGCTGGCTCATCCGCGACGTCGGTCGGAATGACCAGCGCCTTGCCGCCAAGCTCCTCGACTTCGCGCGCGGCGGCTTCAAGCCCCTCCCGGCCGCGGGCCAGCAAGGCGATCGAACAGCCGCGCCGGGCGAACTCCCGGGCAGTCGCTCGGCCGATGCCGGCCGAGGCTCCAGTGATGACGGCGACTTCCGCCATGGCGCTTGGACGCCAGATCGGCCTGAAGGTTCCGGTAAAACAAAACGGCGGAGCGTTTCCGCCCCGCCGTCAGCCCCCGGAGAATAGGTCTTACGCGACCGCTGCCTGCGGCTCGGTCGCTGTGTCGCCGTCGGCCTCGCGCAGCACGTAGCCGCGGCCCCAGACGGTTTCGATGTAATTGTCGCCGCCGCAAGCCAGGCTCAGCTTCTTGCGCAGCTTGCAGATGAAGACGTCGATGATCTTGAGCTCGGGCTCGTCCATGCCGCCATAGAGATGGTTGAGGAACATCTCCTTGGTCAGCGTCGTGCCCTTGCGGAGCGAGAGCAGCTCCAGCATCGCATATTCCTTGCCGGTCAGGTGGACCCGGGAGCCATCGACCTCGACCGTCTTGGCGTCGAGGTTCACGGCCAGCTTGCCGGTGCGGATGACCGATTGGGAATGGCCCTTCGAACGGCGGACGATGGCGTGGATGCGGGCCACCAGCTCGTCGCGGTGGAACGGCTTGGTGACATAATCGTCGGCGCCGAAGCCCAGCGCACGAACCTTTGAATCCATCTCGCCGATGCCCGACAGGATCAGGACCGGGGTCGAAACCTTGGCCGTGCGCAGCTTCTTCAGCACGTCATAGCCGTGCATGTCCGGCAGGTTCAGGTCGAGGAGGATGATGTCGTAGTCGTAGAGCTTGCCAAGGTCCAAGCCCTCTTCGCCGAGGTCGGTCGTGTAGACGTTGAACCCTTCCGTCGAGAGCATCAGCTCGATGCTCTTGGCGATGGTCGCCTCGTCTTCGATCAGCAGCACCCGCATATATCGTCCCCCGTTTCGCGGCCCTAAGAAGCGTTACGCGCTCTTAACAGCCTTGAAGCGTCCATTAACCATGACACATCTGCATTGAAAAGGTTAACAAGCCCTAAAGTTCTGAATTCCGTCAAAAATGGTGACAATTGAGTCCCTCGGGCCACAGTCGAACGAAAGGCGCCATGCTCGAAGACCGTATCCTTTACATCGACGCCGAGGCGATCGTCATCGACAAGCCGGCGGGCCTGCCGGTGGACTCGCCGCGTGCCGGTGGCGACAGCGTGGCAGCAAGGGCGCATGAGCTGAAGCTCGGCTTCCAGCGGGAGCCGGTGGCGATGCACCGCCTCGACCGCGACACCAGCGGCTGCCTGCTGCTCGCCCGCAATCCCAAGGCGCGAGCCAGGTTCCAGCAGGCCTTTGAATCCGGAACGGTGGAGAAGACCTATCTGGCGGTCGTCGATGGCGTGCCGGCGGCGGCCCTCGGCCTGATCGACCTGCCGCTGGCCAAGGTCTCGACCGCCGCGGAAGGCTGGCGGATGGTGCCGGACGACAAGGGCAAGGGCGCGCAGACGCGTTGGCGCAAGCTTGCCGAGCGCGACGGCCAGAGCCTGATCGAGTTCACTCCCTTGTCCGGGCGGACGCACCAGATACGCGTGCATGCCGCGCGCGGGTTGGGTGCGGCCATCGTCGGCGATCCCGTCTATGGTGCTCGCAGTGGATCAATGCTGCTGCACAGCTGGCGGATTGTCGTTCCCAGGGGCAAGAAGCCGCCGATCGACGTTACCGCGCCGGTTCCCGACAGCTTCGGCCTGTGGCTGGATTTCCTCCATGCGGCCTGACGAGGTGATTGTGCCCGAGGATGCATTGTCCGAGCGCTTCCTCGCCGCGACCGGGCCGGGCGGGCAGAACGTCAACAAGGTGGCGACGGCATGCCAGCTGCGGGTCGATGTCTTCAAGCTTGGGCTGGCGCCACACGCCTATGAGAGACTGAAGCGCCTCGCCGGCAGCCGGCTGACCGCCAGCGGCGAGTTGGTGATCACCGCCCGCCGCTTCCGGACGCAGGAAGCAAACCGGGCCGATGCCCGGGCGAGGCTGGCGGAAATGATCGCCGACGCCCATATGGTGCAGGCAAAACGGCGCCCAACGAAGCCGTCGCGCGCGGCCAGGGCGAAGCGGGTTGAAGCCAAGAAGCAACGCAGCGCGGTGAAGCAGGGGCGCGGAAAGGTGAGTTTCGACTGATGTACGACTTTAAGATCGAAGCGGGTGACAAGGCGACGCTTTACCGCGATCTCGGCCAGGCGCTCGAAGCGCTGATCGGTGACGAGACCGATACCATCGCCAACATGGCGAATGCTGCGGGCCTGATCTACGAGACGCTGCCCGACGTGAACTGGGTGGGCTTTTACCGCAATGTCGGGGACGAGCTCGTGCTCGGCCCGTTCCAGGGTAGGCCGGCCTGCATCCGCATGACCTTCGACCAGGGTGTCTGCGGGGCTGCGGCAAGGACGAGGCAGGTGCAGCGGGTCGAGGACGTGCATGCCTTCCCCGGACACATCGCCTGCGACAGCGCGTCGAACAGCGAGATCGTCCTGCCGCTGATCCGTGATGGGGAATTGCTGGGCGTGCTCGACATCGACAGCCCTCGCCACGCGCGCTTCGATGAAGAAGATGAAGCTGGACTGCGCCCGATCGCAGATTTCCTCGCGCGCGTCGTCTAGCTCAAATCCTCGATTCGCTCGGGAGTAAGCGAACCCGGGATGATCATCACCGGGCAGGGGAGCTTGCCTGCGTCGGTTCCGGTGAGGTTGCTGCACAGCGGGCCGGGATTGCCCGACGGGGCCGCGCCTAGGACAAGCGCATCGATATCGTCGCGCGTGCCGATCAGCGTGCGCACGACCTGGACCGGCTCGCCGGAGCGGACGATGATGTGCGGCTGAATGCCGGCGGCGTCCATGATTTCACCGACCGCGGCGGCGACGCTGGCTTCGATGCGCAGCCGCTGTTCCTCCTCGATTGCCGCCTGGACCCCGCCCCACTGGACGAAATCCTGCGGCTCGACGATGGCCAGCACTTCGACCCCGCCCTCGGTCTTGGCGGCGCGGCGCGCGGCGAACTGGAGCGCGACGCGCGCCTCCGGACTGTCGTCGATGACGACGAGATATGTCCGCTTCTCTGGCCTTGCCCCTGCCACGAACAGAAGTGCTGCGCCAAAGCCTGCGGATTGGCAAGCGCGCACTTTCTCGGGTCAACCACTACTTGACCCTGCTGGCCGCATGGAGTTTGTGCCCGCCGACGTCTGAAGCGAAAGACTCCTGATGCCGATCGAACTCAAGATGCCCGCTTTGTCGCCCACCATGGAGGAGGGAACGCTCGCCAAGTGGCTGGTCAAGGAAGGCGATAAGGTGGAGTCGGGCGATATCCTCGCCGAGATCGAAACCGACAAGGCGACGATGGAGTTTGAGGCGGTCGACGAGGGGACGGTCGCGAAGATCCTGGTTCCCGAGGGCACGGATGGGGTGAAGGTCGGGGCGCCGATCGCGCTGATCGCGGCTGAAGGCGAAAGCGTCGATGCGGCGGCCACGGCTCCAGCGCCGGCCACAAAGAAGGAAGCGCCCGCTCCAGCACCCAAAGCAGCCGAACCCGCACCACCGCCGCAAGCGCCGGTTGAAACGCCCGCTGCGCCACCGCAACCGGCGGCCGCGCCCGCCCGCGCCGAGGGCGATCGAATCAAGGCGTCGCCGCTGGCGCGCCGGCTGGCGGAAGCGCAGGGCATCGACCTGTCGACGCTGACGGGCAGCGGCCCCGGCGGTCGCATCATCCGCGCCGACCTCGGCCAGGCGGCCGGTGGAGCGATGGGCGCGCCCAAGGCGGCGGCGCCAGCGCTCGCCGCGGCGCCTGCGCAAGTCGAGCCGCTCGAAATCCCGCACGAGGCGGTCAAGCTTTCCAACATGCGCAAGACGATCGCGCGCCGCCTGACCGAGTCCAAGCAACAGATCCCGCACATCTATCTGACGCTCGACGTGCAGCTGGACGCGCTGCTGAAGCTGCGGAGCGAATTGAACGCCTCGCTCCAAAGCCGCGGAGTCAAGCTCAGCGTCAACGACATGCTGATCAAGGCGCTCGCCCTGGCGCTGATCGAGGTGCCGGAATGCAATGTCAGCTTCGCCGGCGACCAGTTGATCAAGTACAGCCGAGCCGACATTTCGGTCGCGGTCAGCATCCCGGGCGGCCTCATTACCCCGATCATCTTCGACGCGAACAACAAGTCGCTGTCGAAGATCTCGACCGAGATGCAGGACCTCGCGGGCAGGGCGAAGGAAGGGAAGCTGCAGCCCGCCGAATATCAGGGCGGTACCGCGTCCTTGAGCAACATGGGCATGTACGGGATCAAGCATTTCGAAGCGGTCATCAATCCGCCGCAGGGAATGATCATGGCGATCGGCGCTGGCGAGAAGCGGCCGTTCGTCGTCAACGATAGCCTGCAGATCGCGACCATCATGTCGGCGACCGGCAGTTTCGATCACCGCGCCATCGACGGCGCCGACGGCGCGCGGCTGATGAAGGCTTTCAAGGAACTATGCGAGAAACCATTAGGATTGGTGGCTTGAAATGAAGTGGCTCACGGCTTTGCTTATTGGCGCGATCCTGGGGTTCGCGTTGCCGCTATTTTTCGGCGGCCAGAACGGCGTCTGGATGAGCAGCTTTGCCAAATGGGGGACGATCCGTCCGCTCGAAGGATCGCCCGGCCTCCTGTTCTCGATACCTCTGGCTCTGGGCTCGGCGATTGCGCTGCGCGTGATCATGAACTGGCACAGGAACTGACAGCGCAAGTGGTACAGCCTTCGGACTTCTTCGCATCCAACCGGAGCGTGAAACTGTCCGGCGGCCTGATGGCGACGATCGCGGCGGCCATAGCGGCATCGCTGATCGGCGTGGCGGGCGTGATCATCGCCAGTCTGCTCAGCCCGGGCGGCTCGCCGCTCAAGCTCGGCCATATCGGCGCCGCCGTCGGCATCGCTTTGTTCTGGGCGCCGCCAATCGCTTTCATTCCCGCGGCGGTCATTGGTTATGTCGTTGAGCGACCCAAGGCCAAGGCGATGATCGCACGCCGGCGAGGGGGATTGATCACGCACCTTTTGGTCAGCACCCTCGCCGGAGCCGCCTTCGCGCTGATATTCCGGCTAGTGCTCAATGTATTCGATCCGCGGCAGCCCCTTGTTGATCCGCTCGTGCTGCAGGCCTGCACCTGGATCGGCTTCTGGTCGGGCGTGGCGTGGTGGCGCCTGGTTGTCCTCCCCGGCCGCCGCGCATGAGCGGCGAACCGGTCATTCGCGTCACCGCCATGCCGTCGGACACCAACCCTTATGGCGGCGTGTTCGGCGGCTGGCTGATGGGCCAGATGGGGCTGGCTTGCGGCAGCTTCGCCTCACGACATTGCGGCGGCAAGGCGATCCTGGTCGCGGCCGACGCGATCAGGTTCCCGGGCGCGATGGCGGTCGGCGACGAGCTCAGCGTCTACGTGGACCTGCTGAACCGGGGCCGCACCTCGCTAAAGCTGAAGGCCGAAGCGATCGGGCGTCAGCGCGATGGCGAAAAGGAAACCGTCGTGGCCGAGGGCGAGTTCACTTTCGTTGCGCTCGATTCGAACGATAAGCCGCGGGCAATCGCGGTCAAAGAGGAAGACCATGGCTGACAGTTACGACCTCATCGTCCTCGGGTCGGGGCCCGGCGGCTATGTCGCCGCGATCCGCGCCGCGCAGCTCGGCCTGAAGACCGCAATCGTCGAGCGCGAATTGCTGGGAGGCATTTGTTTGAACTGGGGCTGCATCCCGACCAAGGCGCTGCTGCGCTCCGGCGAGATGCTGCACCACATGCGCCATGCCGACAGCTTCGGGATCGTCGCCGGCGAGGTGAAGCCCGACCTCCCCAAGATTGTCGCCCGCAGCCGCGCCGTCGCCAAGCAGCTGAACCAGGGCGTCACGCACCTGATGAAGAAGAACAAGATCGCGGTCCATATGGGCACGGGCGTCATCACGGCGTCGGGCAAGATGACGGTCACGGCAGCGGATTCAAGGAAGACCGAGATTACGGCCAAGCACATCATCATCGCCACCGGCGCCAGGGCCCGCGAACTGCCCTTCGCAAAGAGCGACGGCAAGAAGATCTGGACCTATCGCCATGCGATGACGCCGCCGGAAATGCCGACCGAACTGCTGGTCATCGGCTCGGGTGCGATCGGCATCGAGTTTGCGAGCTTCTACAACGACTTGGGATGCAAGGTTACGGTCGTCGAAATGCTCGACCGCGTGGTTCCGGTCGAGGACGCCGAGGTCAGCGACTTCCTTGCCAAGAGCCTCTCCAAGCAAGGCATGACGCTTCTGACGTCCGCGGGCGTCGAAAGCCTGAAGGCCGATGCCAAGGGTGTCGCCGCCAAGATCAAGACCAAGGACGGCAAGGTCGAGGAGACGCGCTTCAGCCACTGCATCGTCGCGGTCGGCATCGCCCCCAATACCGAAGACATCGGCCTCGAGAAATTGGGCGTGAAAACGACCAGGGGTCATGTCGACACGGACGCCATGTGCCGCACCAATGTGGCAGGCATTTCGGCGATCGGCGATGTCACTGCTCCGCCCTGGCTGGCGCACAAGGCCAGCCACGAGGGCATCATCGCCGTCGAGGCGATCGCCCAGGCGCTCGGCAACAAGGACGTGCACCCGCACGCAATGGATGCGAAGAACATCCCCGGCTGCACCTATTGCCACCCGCAGGTCGCCAGCGTCGGCCTGACCGAAGCCCGGGCGAAAGAGGTCGGCCATGAGGTCAGGGTCGGCAAGTTCCCCTTCATCGGCAACGGCAAGGCGATCGCGCTTGGCGAGGCCGAGGGCTTCGTGAAGACGGTATTCGACGCCAGGACCGGCGAACTACTCGGCGCGCATATGATCGGCGCGGAGGTAACCGAGCTGATCCAGGGCTATACAGTCGGCAAGACGGCGGAGCTCGTCGAAGCGGACTTCATCAACACCGTCCATCCGCACCCGACCTTGAGCGAGATGATGCACGAGAGCGTACTGGCGGCCTACGGGCGCGTCCTGCACATTTGATCGTTTCGGCGCCGCTTGAACGGCAGGTGAACCAAGGAACGGCGGAAATCCGCCAAACGTTGTCCTCCTTGCAAAAAAGGAGGAAGGCGATGAACGCCCCGAAAATTCTGTTGGGGGCAGCTGCGCTCGGCCTCAGCGCCTGCGCTTACGACCATCCGCCGCCGCCGCCGGCCCCCTATGAGACGGCCGGCGTCGCGCTGGTGACAACCGCCGACAAGGCGCCGTTCGGCACCTACCTCGTCGATGGGGCCGGCCGCGCGCTCTACATCCTGGAGGGCCAGCGCAACCATGCCGGAATGGACCGCTGCATGGGCGATTGCCTGGGAGCCTGGCCGCCGTTGCACAGCAGCGGGCCGCCGACCGCCGGCGGGGCCGTCAATCCGGCGCTGCTCGGCACCATGACGATGCATGGCGCCCCGCACGTTACCTATGCCGGCTGGCCGCTCTATTATTACCACCGCGACCGCGCGCCGGCGGACACCACCGGCCAGCATGTCCAGGACCGCTGGGGCACATGGCACCTGCTGTCGCCGAACGGCGAGCCGATTCGGCCCGTGGGCGGCTACTAGCCACGCATGAACCTTACCCCGCCTTGCGCATTGAGCGCGCATGGCGGGGTTGGACCGTAAACGGATCCGAAAAGAGTTTCGCGCTGCGGTCAACATGACCGCGGACGAACTTGAGCACTGGCTGGAGACCGAAGAGAGCCGACGTGTCGGTTTTCGCCGGAAAGGCGCAGTTGAAAGCATCGGCCATGCCAGCGGCCGCCGGATCGTCGACATTCTGAAGACTCCTGAAGCCGAATGGTCGGAGGCGGATTATGCCCACCTGCGCAAGGTGGTGGGCTACGTCCATCGGCACAGAGCGCAGCGGCCGGAGAATGTCTACACGTCCCGCTGGCGCTACAGCCTGATGAACTGGGGCCACGATCCGGTCAGGGACGCATGAGGGACAGTCGACCGATTACTGCAATCGCAATTTCCCGTTTGAACCCGTGGCCCGGCTCGCCATCTAAGCGAAAGAACTAAACGGAGGCGTGGCATGAAAGGCTTTCACGACGACATCGAGCACCTGACCGTCGACAACTCCGACTTCCGCCGCGTTCTCTACACGGGCAAGAACCTCCAGCTGGTGCTGATGAGCCTGCCGCCCGGCTGCGACATCGGCGAGGAAGTGCACAAGGACCGCGACCAGTTCTTCCGTTTCGAGGAAGGCAGCGGCGAAGTCGACATCGACGACACCAGCTATCATGTCGCCGACGGCAATGGCGTGATCGTTCCGGCCGGGGCCCGGCACAATGTCCGCAACACGGGCGACGTGCCGCTGAAGCTCTACACCCTCTACGGCCCGCCCGAGCACAAGGATGGAGTTGTTCAGTCGACCAAGGAGGAGGCCGACGCCCGCCACCATGACGAGGAGTGGGACGGTGCCACGACCGAGTAGCGGAACGCGCGGGGCGCGTTTCGAAATTCGGTCGGGAATAGCGTCAGAAACAAGGGGAAACTCGCGTTAACCCTTAGGTAGGATGCCGGGCGGTATTTTTGGCGCGTAGGAGAAGGCCTATGCACAGCTTTCACCACTCGCGCGGACGAGTCCTCTTCGAAGTCGCCTGCGCCTTGACGATTTCGGCATCCTGCGTCGCTGCATGGATGGATCTGGGCATTCCGGCATTCCTGGCGGCCGCTGCCGCCTCCGGTCTCTATGCCTTCATCCACCTCTTTGACGTGCGCAGGCCCAGGGTGGCGGCGGTTGCCGCGCCTGCGGTCGTGATAGACGAGACCCAGGGCGACTTGCTGGCGTATGTCGATGCGCCTGCACCAGCGCCCCCGGCCGGGCCAGCCCCATCTCTCGCCGAGCTTGTCGAAGAGGCTGCGCCAGTCGAGGAGCCGGCGCCTGTCGCCGAAACCAAGCCCATCGAGGAGTCGGCACCAGCCCCGGCACCGCGGGCGAAAAAGCGGCGCTCGTCGAAAAAGGCTCAGCCGGTGGCGGAAGTCGAACCGGTCGTGGAATCGGAGTCGGTCGACAGCGG
Source organism: Sphingomicrobium sp. (assembly GCA_035250985.1). Taxonomy (GTDB): domain Bacteria; phylum Pseudomonadota; class Alphaproteobacteria; order Sphingomonadales; family Sphingomonadaceae; genus Sphingomicrobium. The sequence continues at coordinate 16,768 of DATFEO010000160.1, forward strand.
AACGCCTCTCGCCGAAGTCGAATTGACTGACGAGAGCGAGCCTTTCGAGGCGGAGCCGACAGAACTGGAGCCTTACGACGATCCGGAAGAGCATGCGCCGGTGACGCCGCTGTTCGAGCCGGAACCGTTCGTCCGGCAACAGCGCGCCGTCTTCGGCCGCAAGGCCAGCTAAGCGACCATCAATTCCCAAGCGGGATTGCGCGCGCAGTCCCGCCGCCTAAGCTGCCGCCCGATTCACTTCGGGAGAGCGGGAAATTGCACAAAGTTCTGACGGGGGTGGCGATCGCCGCCTTGAGCGTGGCCGCACAGGCCGCGCCGATCACCATCTATGCCGGACGGCTGATCGACGTTCCGGGGAATGCCGTCCGCGGGCCGTCGACGATCATCGTCGAAAATGGGCGCATCGTCTCCGTGCAGGACGGCCGCTCGGCGCCTTCGGGCCAAGTCATCGACCTTAGCGGCAAGACAGTGCTGCCCGGGCTGATCGACAGCCATGTCCACCTGGACAGCGATCGCGGCGGTGAGCAGGAATTGTTGGCCGACACCCGCAACGACCCGCCCCTGCAGGCCTTCGAAGCGCAGATGAACGGCATGAAGACCCTGCTGGCCGGCTTCACCACGGTCCGCAACCTTGGGGACGACGGCGGCATCACGCTGGCCCTGCGCGACGCGATCAAGGCCGGCTGGGTCCAGGGCCCGCGAATTCTCGACGCCGCTGAATCCATTTCGACCACCGGCGGCCATATGGATGGGCGCGGCGCGCTCAACGATGAGAGGGTTGCGCATCTGCCAGAACCTCAGAACCTCTGCGACAGCGTCGAAAGCTGCCGCCGGGTCGTCCGCCGCCAGATCGACCGCGGCGCCGATGTCATCAAATTCGCCACCACCGGCGGCGTCAACAGCGGCACCGGCCTCGCCACCCGCATGTTCGAGGACGAAGCCAAGGCGCTGGTCGAGACCGCCCACGCTTATGGCCGCAAGGTCGCCGTCCACGCCCATGGCGCCGACGGCATCAAGCTGGCGCTGCGCGCCGGTGCGGATTCGATCGAGCATGGCACGGTCATGGATGACGAGATCCTGCGGATGATGAAGGCGAATGGTACCTATTACGTGCCGACCTTGTCGACCGTGAATGGCTACCTCGAGAGGCTCGCCAAGGATCCCAATGCCTATACTGGCGCCGTCAAGCAGCAGATCGACTGGCGGATCGGTATCACCGGCCAGTCGCTCCAAAAGGCCTATCCGGCGGGCGTGAAGATCGCCTTCGGAACCGACGCCGGGGTCAGCAAACACGGCCGCAACGCCGACGAGTTCGAGTTGATGGTCAAGAACGGCATGCCGCCTATCGAGGCGCTGAAGGCGGCGACGGTCAACGCCGCCGATTTGCTCGGCCTCGCCAGCGAGATCGGCACTATCGAGCCGGGCAAGAGCGCCGACATCATCGCTGTCGATGGCGATCCGCTCACCGACGTGACGGTCCTCAAGCAGGTCGGTTTCGTCATGGCCCGCGGCGAAGTGGTGAAAGGGCCCTGACATGACGCAGGCGATGCACGACGTCTCGGACCCGCGGAATGCTTCGATCCTGATCAACGTGAACGGCGCGTTGAAGCCGCGTGCCGAGGCAATGGTCTCCGTGTTCGATTCGGGCTTCATGCTCGGCGACGGCGTCTGGGAAGGGCTGCGCATCCACAAGGGCAAAGCGGCATTCCTCGACCGCCATCTCGACCGGCTGTTCGAGGGCGCAAAGGCGATCGCCATGGACATCGGCCTCTCGCGCGAGGAACTGGCGCAAAGGCTCTATGAGACGCTCGGCGCCAACCGGATGGACGAAGGCGTCCATGTCCGGCTGATGGTGACGCGCGGCGTGCGGTCGACGCCCTACCAGGATCCGCGCGTGGTCGTCGGCGGGCCGACCATCGTGATCATCCCCGAATATAAGGAACCCGATCCGGCCGTTTACGAGCGCGGGCTCAAGCTGTTCACCGTCCATGTCCGCCGCGGCGACCCGGCGGTGCAGGACCAGAAGATCAACTCCCACTCCAAGCTGAACTGCATCCTCGCCTCGATCCAGGCGACCCAGGCGGGGGCCGACGAGGCGC
>DATFEO010000006.1:0-3299 GCA_035250985.1 Sphingomicrobium sp.
CACCCAGGCGAGTAACCGCTTCACGAGCGCTTTCATCCAGCCCAGCGGCGGGCAGCGCAAGAGCTAAGCAAGTCCGGCGAGATGCTTTTGCCTCAGCGCGTCGATCAAAATTAGCCCGCCTTCCTGCTCTACATGCCAGAAAGTCCAGCCGTTACATGAGGGCGCGCCCTGAAGCGCCGCGCCGACCTTGTGGATCGAACCGCTGTGGCCCTGGCATTCGATGGACCCGTCGGCCCGGACCCGCGCGCTCCAGCGACGCTTGCCGTCGGTAAGCATGGTCCCCGGCGCGACCATACCGCTCTCGACCAGCAGACCGAAGGCGACCCGTGGCTGGGCTCGCTTGTCGGGCACGGTTTCCATCGCGCTTTCATCGAGCGGCAGGGTGGAATCGATGCGTTCGCGAGCGACCTCGACATAAGCCGGCTCGCGTTCGATTCCGATCCATCGGCGGCCGAGGCGACGAGCGACCGCTCCCGTCGTCCCGGTGCCGAAAAACGGGTCGAGGACGACATCGCCCGGTTTCGTGCAGGCAAGCAGGATGCGGTAGAGCAAGGCCTCCGGCTTCTGCGTCGGGTGCGCCTTGTCGCCGGCCGCGTCCTTCACCCGTTCGCCGCCGCTGCAGATCGGCAAGACCCAATCGGAGCGCATCTGCAAATCATCGTTGAGCGCCTTCATGGCGCGATAATTGAAGGTGTAACGCGCCTTCTCGTCCTTGGCGCACCACAGCAGGGTCTCGTGGGCGTTGGTGAAACGGGTGCCGCGGAAGTTCGGCATCGGATTGGCCTTGCGCCAGACAATGTCGTTCAAGATCCAGAAGTCCGCGTCCTGGAGCAGCGACCCGACGCGGTAGATGTTGTGATAGCTGCCGATCACCCAAATGGTGCCGTCGTCCTTGAGGATGCGGCGCGCCTGGTCGAGCCAGTCGCGGGTGAAATCGTCGTAGGCGCCGAGGCTGTCGAACTTGTCCCAGTCGTCGTCGCAGGCATCGACTTTGCCACCCTCGGGCCGGAAGAGGTCGCCGCCCAGTTGCAGGTTGTAGGGCGGGTCGGCGAAAATCATGTCGACCGACTTGTCTGGCAGGCGCGCCATTTCGGCGATGCAGTCGCCCATCAGGATCGTGTCGAGAGGCAGCTCACGCTTCGCCGGCTTAGGGCCGGGCCGCAAGCGGCCCCGAAGCTCCGTTACGGGCAGTACGACGTTCATCTGGCTCAAGTCCCCCAGTTGGACTGGCAGGGTGAGTCAGGGCGGAGTCGCGGTCAAGCGATCAGAGGTTAACGCCCTGCCGGGGCCGGTGCGAACGAAACGAGTCCGTGCATGCGCAACCACAACATGTTGAGGCCTTGCGGGGCCTGTGGACTCAAGCGGTAGCGGTGTGACTCGAAAGACTCGGCTCGGCGATTTCCAGCGGCAGCTGCACTTCCAGCTGCTCTCGGACCCGGGCGAAAGTGCGGCGGTGCAGCGGCGTAATCCCCAGCGCGGCAATGCCGCGCAGATGCTCAGGCGTGGGATAGCCGCGGTTCGTTTCCCAGCCATAGCCGGGATAGTCGCGGGCATGTTCGGCCATGATGCGGTCCCGCGTCACCTTGGCGACGATCGAGGCGGCGGCAATGGAGCGGCACCTGGCGTCGCCGGCGACAATGGCCTTTGACGGCCGCTCCCAGCGCGGGGTCGCATTGCCGTCGACCAGCACCCAGGCCGGCTCGCGCGGCAAAGCGGCCACGGCGCGAGTCATCGCCAGCATGCGCGCCCAATAGATGTTGAGCTGGTCGATTTCCTCGACGGAGCAGATGCCGACGCCAATAATCGCGACCTTCTGCAAGCGGCCGTAGATGGCTTCGCGCGTCTCCAGGTCGAGTTTCTTGCTATCGTCGATTCCGCGCGGGAATTTCTCGCGGTCGAGGATGACGGCGGCGGCGACCACCGGTCCGGCAAGCGGCGCGCAACCCGCCTCGTCGACCCCGGCCAGCGGCGTCGGGAAATCTCGCTCGATCTTGAAGCAGGGCCGACCCATTGCCGCCAAGGCTAGAACGGCAGACGAGTCGCCGCCAGCAGGGCACTGAAATTTTTGTGGATATTTGGCTCAGTCGCCCATCCGCCACGGCGGGAAGCGGCGATGTTCGCCCGCCTTGTAGAGGAAAATGGTGTTGCCCGACGGGTCGCGCAGCCGTGCCTCACGCCACATCCAGGGTTGGTTGCGCGGGCCATGTTCGAAGGGCACGCCCAACCGCGCCAGCCGGTCGACCTGCGCGTCGATATCGTCACATTCCAGGTAGACCGCAGTCGTCGGCGAAATGGTCTCTTCGGCGTCGGCCTGAATGGACAGGGTGGCTCCGCCGGCGGTTTCGAATCGGGCGTAGCCGTTCTCCTTGCTGTCGACGATCTGCTTGAGGCCGAGCGCCCGGTAGAATTTCACCGACTTGGCATAGTCGTTGACGGTCACCGTCACCTGGTTGAGCCTCGGCGCACCGGGCGGACCGACGTCGAGACGGACGTCCCCCTGCCCGACAGGTCCCGCGCCGGAACCGAGGTCCGGGGCGGCGTGCAAGGCGACGCGCACGAATTCGCGGGCGCTGGCAACGGCGTCGGTCAGGCTGGATCCCTTGGCGAGGAACAGGGCGATGGCACTGGCCAGAGTGCAGCCGGTACCGTGGGTGGACGTGGTATCGATCCGCTGTCCCTGCCAGCTGGTGATGTTATCGGTTTCGATGAGGGCGTCGGCCAAGGCCTCACCTTCCTCGTGGCCGCCCTTGATCAGCACCGCGCAACCATGCTGGCCGACGAGATGGAGCGCGCCGGCGACCGGATCCTCCTCGCTGGTCAAGCGCCTGAGCTCAGGCAGGTTGGGCGTGGCGATGGTTGCAAGGTCCATCATCCGGCCGAACGCAGCGACGGTCGCGTCATCGGCCAGCGGCGCGCCGCTGGTGGCGACCATGACCGGGTCAAAGACGATCGGCACCCCCTGCATCTGCGCAAGCCGATCGGCGATGACCTCGGCCGCGAAAGCGCTGCCGATCATGCCGATCTTCACGGCATCGACGCCGATGTCGGATGCGACCGCGTCGATCTGGGCAAGGATCATTTCCGCCGGCACGGGGTGGACGGCGCTGACCCCTTGCGTGTTCTGGGCAGTAATGGCCGTGATCGCGGTCATCGCATGACCGCCGAGCATGGTGATGGTCTTGATGTCGGCCTGGACGCCGGCGCCGCCGCCGCTATCGGAGCCGGCGATCACCAGCACGCGCGCGATCATGGACCTGCTCTCCGTCCCGGCCGAGTCGAATTCATTTGGCGTCAGCTTC
>DATFEO010000025.1:0-4598 GCA_035250985.1 Sphingomicrobium sp.
GCAGTCTCGACCGGCCCTACGCCGGCGGCGGCTTCAGCATGGCCCGCAATGGCGCGATCGCGTTCACGACCGACAGCGTCGACCGGCCGGCGGACGTTGCTGTTTCGCACGGCGGCAATCTACGCCAATTGACTCGGCTGAACGAGTTGGGGCTCGGCGGAAAGTCTCTCGGAACCCTGCGGGAGTTGTCGGTGACCGCGCCCGATGGCTCACCGGTGCCGTCATGGATCCTGCTGCCGCCTGGCTACCGGGAAGGAACCCGCGTTCCGACCATCCTCGAAATCCATGGCGGGCCCTATGCCGCCTACGGACCGCATTTCTCGACCGACTACCAGCTCTATGCCGCCAGCGGCTATGCCGTGCTCTATACGAATCCACGGGGCTCGACCGGCTATGGCCAAGCCTTCGCCGACGGCATCGAGAAGACCTATCCTGATAGCAATACGGCCGACCTTCTGGCGGCGGTCGACGCTGCGGTGGCGAGCGGCATTGCCGATCCGCAGAATCTGTTCGTCACCGGCGGCTCGGGCGGCGGCGTCCTCACCGCCTGGCTGGTCGGCAAGACGGATCGGTTCAAGGCAGCCGCTTCGCAAAAGCCGGTGATCAACTGGACCAGCATGGCGTTGACCAGCGACGGCGTGCAGTTCTTCGGACCCTATTGGATGGGCAGCCTGCCGTGGGAAAATCACCAGAGCTATTGGGCGCGCTCGCCGCTCAGCCTGATGGGCAACGTCAAGACCCCGACCCTGGTGGTTGTCGGGGCTGAAGATTACCGTACGCCGGTCAGCGAGTCCGAGCAGCTCTATTCGGCGCTGAAGCTGAAGGGCGTGCCGACAGCGCTGGTCAAGGTTCCGGGCGCGAGCCACGGCGGCATCGCTGCACGCCCGTCGCAATCGGCGGCCAAGGCGGCGGCGGTCATCGCCTGGTTCGACAAGTATCGGACAAAGCCGGAACCGAAGGCCGAATAGGGTCTTTTCAGCAACGAGCAGGACGCGCATGAGGTGCGCCCCTGCCTTCCGTGGAGAGGAAATTCGTGATTCAACGTTCCCTGTTGCTTGCCGGCGCCGCTCTGATCGCCGCCCCCCTCGCCGCCCAGACCGTCACTTTCGATCCCCAGCGTCTTTCGCAGCATGTCCAGACGCTCGGCTCCGACGCGTTCGAGGGACGCGCCCCGGCGAGCGCCGGCGAGACCAAGACGGTTGCCTATTTGTCTGACCAGTTTGCCAAGGCCGGCCTCCAGCCGGGCGGCGACCTCAAGGACGGCAAAAGGTTGTGGACCCAGGCGGTGCCGCTGCTGCGTTCGGAGTTCACCGCAGCCCCGCACATTTCGCTGAACGTCGCCGGCAAGGCGACTCCGCTTACCCAGGGCGAGCAGATCGCCGTGCGCGCTCCGACCAATGGCGACAAGGCGATGGCCATCGACGGCGCGCCGCTGGTGTTCGCCGGCTACGGCGTCAAGGCGCCGGAGCGCGGCTGGGACGATTTCAAGGGCCTCGACGCCAAGGGCAAGATACTCGTCGTCCTCGTCAACGATCCCGATTTCGAGGGCGGCGAAGGCGATTTCGGCGGCGAGGCGATGACCTATTACGGCCGCTGGACTTACAAATATGAGGAAGGGGCGCGGCTTGGCGCCAGGGGCGTCCTGGTCATCCATGAGACCGAGCCAGCCAGCTATGGCTGGGCGACGGTCAAGAACAGCAACACGGATGCCATGTTCGACATCGTGCGCGCGAATCCAGCGGCCGCGCACCCGCCGCTCGAAGGCTGGGTCCAGCGGGACCTCGCCGCGCAGTTGTTCGCGGCGTCCGGCACGAGCTTCGAGGCGATGAAGGCGGCCGCCAAGCGCAAGGACTTCAAGCCGGTTCCGCTCAAGGCGAATTTGACCATCCACGGCAATGCAAAGACCGAGGTTGTCAACTCGCACAATGTGGTGGGCATCCTGCCCGGTACGGCGCGGCCCGACGAAACCGTGATCTACATGGGTCACTGGGACCATCTTGGCATCGGCGCGCCGGATTCGAACGGCGACCGCATCTTTAATGGCGCGATCGACAACGGCACCGGCATCTCCCATCTGATCGAGCAGGCGCGCGCCTTTGCAGCCGGCCCACGGCCACAGCGTTCGGTCGTCTTCATGGCGGTGACGGCTGAAGAAAAGGGATTGCTCGGCAGCGAATATTATGCCGCCAACCCGCTCTATCCGGCCGCAAAGACCGCCGGCGCCATCAACACCGACGTCATGGGCGTGCTTGGTCCCGCGCGCGACTTTTCAGTCCGTGGCAACCAGAAGTTCGGGCTGCTCGACATGCTGGTCGAGGAAGGCGCGAGGCTCGGCCGCCGCTTCACGCCGGACCCAGCCGCGGGGACCGGGACCTTCTACCGGTCCGACCATTTCACCTTCGCCAAGGCCGGGATCCCGGCGCTCAGCTTCACGAGGGGCGAGGACCTGGTGAACGGCGGCGTCGAGCGCATGCGCGCATGGGAGGCTAACTACCGCGCGAACATGTATCACCAGCCGGACGATGAATTCTCACCCGACTGGGACTTCAGTGGCATGGTCGAAGACGCCAAGTTGCTGCACGCGGTCGGCCTCCGCTTGGCGAACAGCTGCGAATGGCCCGACTGGAGCCAGGACAGCGAATTCCGCGCCGCCCGCGACCGCAGCGCCGCCGAGCGCCAGGGCGCCTGCCCGACTCCAGCCGGCGCGCCTGAGCGCGGATGAGCGAAACGCTTGAGCCGGCGCTTCCCCAGGAGCTCGACCGCCAGGCCGAGCGGGCGATGCGCCGGCTGTGCGACAAGGAGCTGACGGTCGCCACGGCCGAAAGCTGCACCGGGGGCATGCTTGCCTCGCTGCTGACCGACATCGAAGGCTGCGGCCATGGCTTCGATCGCGGCTTCGTCTGCTACAGCGGCAAGGCGAAGCAGGACCTGCTCGGCATTCCGGCCGATCTCGTCGATCACAACGATGCCGTGAGCGCTGAGGTCGCCAGGGCCATGGCCGAGGGCGCGCTCCAACAGTGTGACGCGGACATCGCCTTGTCGGCTACCGGCTTCGCCGGGCCCGCTGGCCCCCGCTGCGAAGAAGGCCTGGTGTACATGGCGTGCGCGCGGCGCGGTCACGAGACGGTCGTCGAGGAACGGCATTTCGGGTCGATCGGCCGCGGGCCGGTGCGGATCGAAGCACTGAAGGTGCTCATCGGCTTGATGGAGAAGGCCATCGAAGCCGCATAAGTTCCTGTTTTGTTCTGTCTGTGCTAGGGGTCGAATCGAAAGGGGAAGAGCGATGGCAGAGCTCAAATTCTACACCAACCCGATGTCGCGCGGGCAGATCGTGCGCTGGATGCTTGAGGAGGTCGGCGAGCCTTACGAGACCGAAATCCTCGATTACGCCTCGACCATGAAGCAGGAGCCCTATCTGTCGATCAACCCGATGGGGAAGGTCCCGGCGATCGTTCACAAGGGCAAGGTGGTGACGGAATGCGCGGCGATCTGCGCCTATCTCGCGGACGTGTTCCCGGCCGCCGGCCTGGCGCCGCGGGACGAAGAAAAAGCCGATTACTACCGCTGGCTGTTCTTCGCCGCCGGCCCGCTGGAACAGGCGGTGACCAACAATTATTGCGGCTTCAAGCCCAGCGAGGAGCAGCGCCGCATGGTCGGCTATGACACCTATGATACCGTGGTCGATGTGCTCGATAATCTCTTTGCGGGCCGCCAGTTCGCCTGCGGCGACCGCTTCACCGCCGCCGACGTCTATCTCGGCAGCCAGGTCGACTGGGGGCTTCAGTTCGGAACCGTTCCCGAGCGCGACAGTCTGAAAGCCTATGCCGAGCGGCTTCGCGAACGAGAGGGCTACAAGCGCGCCAAGACAATCGACAACGGCCTCATCGCCGAAATGAAAGCGAAGCAGGAAGCGGCCGCACAACCGGCATAGGAGAACCGGCATGACCGACGACATCCGCCAACAGGCCATCGCGCTTTACGACCGCTTCACGCACGAAGGCATGGAACGGCGCACCTTCATGGCGCGGATGGCCGTGATCGCCGGCAGCGCCGCCGGCGCCGAAGCGCTGATCGCGACCATCGCCGCCGACCCGGCCGCGGCCGCCATCGTGCCGGCCGACGACAAGCGGCTGACCACGCGCGACCAGACGCTCGTCGGCGGCTACAAGGCCTATGTCGCCGAGCCCAGGACCCGATCGCCCAAGCCAACCGTCATGGTCATCCACGAAAATCGCGGTCTCAACGACCATATCCGCGACGTCGCCCGGCGCGTCGCCCTCGGCGGTTACCGGGCCGTGGCCGTCGATTTCCTGTCTCCCGCTGGAGGCACGCCGGCGAACGAGGACCAGGCGCGCGACATGATCGGCAAGCTCGACCTCGGCAAGTCGGTGGCAGACGCGGTGGCGATCCTCGGCGAGTTGGCCAAGGGCAGCCGTGGCGGCAAGGTCGGCGCCGTCGGCTTCTGCTGGGGCGGCGGCTTCGTCAACCGGCTGGCGGTCGCGGCCGGCGACAGGCTGGATGCCGGCGTCGTCTATTACGGTCCCGCCCCGGAGGCGTCGGAAGCTGCGAAGGTCGCCGCGCCCTTGCTGATTCATCAT
>DATFEO010000028.1:0-11580 GCA_035250985.1 Sphingomicrobium sp.
GGCATAAGGCGGCCGGACTGCTTTGGTTCGCCGTTCGGCGGTGGTGATTGGCCGGACGTCGGCCGCCGGCAGGCCCAGGCGGCGGCACTGTGCCATGACCTCCGACGCCAGATCGAACCAGCTGGCCGAGCCGGCCCCAGCCAGGTGATAGGTCCCTCCCAGACCGGTGCGATCGCCTTCCTGCCAGCGAGCGGCGATGGCCAAGATGGCCTTGGCGAGGTCCAGAGCGCTGGTCGGGCAACCGCGCTGATCATTGACGACGGCCAGGACATCCTCATCCGCTGCCAACGATACCATGGTCCTGACGAAATTGCGGCCAAACGGGCTGAACACCCAGGACGTACGCAGGATGAGGTGGTTGGGATTGGCGGCGCGGACCGCCTGCTCGCCCGCAAGCTTCGAGCGACCGTAAACCGACAGCGGTTCCGTGGGCGCGTCTTCCCGGTACGGCTCGCTGGCGCCGCCGTCGAAGACATAGTCGGTCGAAAGCTGGATAAAGGCGGCGCCAAGCTCCCGCGCCGCCGCCGCCGCTTCGCCTGCCCCCTCGGCATTGATTCGAAAAGCCAGGGCCGGTTCTTCCTCTGCCTGATCGACGGCGGTGTAAGCCGCGGCATTGACGACCAGTTCGGGGCGGACCGCCGCGACCGCCGCGGCGACGCTGCCCGAAGATGAGAGATCTGCTTCGCTTCGACTCGTGAAGATTATGTCGAGGCCTGGATGATTGGCGGCACGCTCGGCGATGCTGCGGGCCAGCTGACCTTCGCGGCCCGTGATGAGCAGCTTCACCCCGCTGCCCCCAGCCGATCGCCGGCATATTTCTTCTCGCGGATCGGCCGCCACCACCATTCATTGTCCAAATACCAATCGACGGTCTTCCTGAGACCGCTTTCGAAGCTCTCCTCGGCATGCCAGCCCAGCTCACCCTCGATCTTCGATGGGTCGATGGCGTAGCGGCGGTCATGGCCGGGCCGGTCCTCGACGAAGCTGATCAGCGACCGACGCGGCTCCCCGCCGAGGCGTTGGTCAACGAGGTCGCAAATCGCCTCTACGACCTGCAGGTTGGTCCGTTCCGACCGGGCGCCGACATTGTAGCTCTCGCCGACCCGGCCGCGCGTGACGACCTGCTCAAGCGCCCTGGCATGGTCCTCGACGTGTAGCCAGTCCCGCACATTCTCGCCGCGCCCATAGACCGGCAGCGGCCTGCCATCGATGGCGTTCAATATGGTGAGCGGGACCAGCTTTTCGGGGAAGTGAAACGGCCCGTAATTGTTCGAGCAATTGGAGAGGACGACCGGCAGGCCGTAGGTCGCGTGCCAGGCGCGGACGAAATGGTCGGCGGCCGCCTTGGAAGCCGAATAGGGTGATGACGGCGCATAGGCCGTCTCCTCCCGGAAAATCCCCGTGTCGAACGGCAGGTCGCCGAAGACTTCGTCGGTCGAGACATGGTGGAAGCGGAAATTGCCGCGGCGGTCCGCAGGCAATCCACGCCAATAGGCCAGGGCGGCGTCGAGCAGCCGGACCGTGCCGACCACATTGGTTTCGACGAATACGCCCGGTCCGTCGATCGAACGGTCGACATGGCTTTCCGCGGCCAAATGCATGACCGCGTCGACCTGCTCTTCCTGCATCAGCGCCAGCATGAGCGGCGCATCGCCGATGTCCGCCTCGACGAAGCGGTAATTCGGGGCCTCAGCGACGTCGCGCAGCGATTCGAGGTTGCCGGCGTACGTCAGCTTGTCGACATTGACGACGCGCCTGCCTTTGCCGGCGAGCAGCCGGACGACCGCGCTGCCGATGAAGCCAGCGCCGCCAGTGACGAGAAATCGTTCCATCGCCCTAGAACCCGGTTTCGACGTCGGCGAGCAGCGGCGCCGAGCGGTCCTTGTCGGAAAGGATCAGGGCCTCGCGCGCCATCGGCCATTCGATGCCGATTTCCGGATCGTCGAAGCGGATCGCCCGGTCGTGCTCGCGGCTGTAGGGCGCGGTCACCTTGTACTGGACTTCGGTATCCGGCTCGAGCGCCAGAAAACCGTGCGCGAAGCCCTTGGGAATGAGGAGCTGGTTCCACTCGGCGGCCGACAGGCGCATGCCGAGCCATTGTCTGTAAGTCGGCGAGTGCGGCCTGATGTCCACGGCGACGTCGAACACGGCGCCCCGGGTTACTCGAACCAATTTGTCCTGGGCGAAAGGCGGCGACTGGAAATGCAGGCCGCGGAGGACGCCCGGTTCGCGCGACAGGGAATGGTTGTCCTGGACGAAACGGAGCGGGATTCCCGCTTTCGCATAGACGCCCTCGTTCCACACTTCGGAGAAGAAGCCGCGCTCATCCGAATGGCGGTCGGGACGGATTTCCAGCACGCCTTCCAGCTCAAGGCGCCGGACATCAAGCAAGGCCGATCTCGCTGGAACGGCGGCGGAGGTAGGCGGCGTAATCGGTGTCGCCGAGCCGGTCGGCGCGGCTCCGAACCTGCTGCGGCGTCAGATAGCCGAGCTCGAGCGCGATCTCCTCGAGGCACATAACCTTGAGGCCCTGCCTTTTTTCGATCGTCCGCACATAGGAGCCGGCATCGTGAAGGCTGTCATGCGTGCCGGTATCGAGCCAGGCGAAGCCCCGGCCGAGACGCATGACATTGAGGTCGCCGCGCTCGAGATAGGCACGGTTGACGTCGGTGATCTCCAGCTCGCCGCGCGCCGAGGGCGTCAGGCCGGCGGCAATGTCGAGCACGCCATTGTCGTAGAAGTAGAGGCCGGTCACCGCCCAGTTCGACTTTGGGGATTGCGGCTTTTCCTCGATCGACGTCGCCTTGCCGGTGTCCGCATCGAAGGCGACCACGCCATAGCGTTCAGGATCCTCGACCGCATAGGCGAAGATGGTGGCGCCTTCCTTGCGCGCCGCGGCTTCCCGGACCAGCGCCACCAGCCCTGCCCCGTAGAAGATGTTGTCGCCGAGGATCAGCGCGACCGGCCCCTCGCCGGCGAACTCGCGGCCGATGATGAAGGCCTCGGCAAGACCGTTCGGCTCGGCCTGCTCGGCATAGCTGATGGATATGCCGAACGCTTCGCCGCCACCCAGCAGCGCCTCGAAGCGCGGCAGGTCCGTCGGCGTCGAGATGATCAGGACTTCGCGGATCCCGGCAAGCATCAGCACGCCGAGCGGATAATAGATCATCGGCTTGTCGAAGACCGGCAGCAGCTGCTTGGAAACGGCCAGCGTTGCCGGATAGAGGCGGCTGCCGCTTCCTCCTGCAAGAATGATCCCTTTCACGCCATGCTCCGATCAGTCGAACGCGGGCGGGTCTAGCCTTCGAGTGCTTGCCCCTGCAACTGGCGCTGGCTAATCCATCGCAGCGGCAGCCAAGGGGTGCGAATGAGCCAGGTGATCGCGCTCGTCGATGACGACCGCAACATCCTCACGTCGGTATCGATAGCACTCCAGGCGGAGGGCTTCGTGACGCGCGTCTATTCGGATGGGGCAACGGCCCTCAAAGCCTTTGCCGACAATCCGCCCGACCTGGCCGTATTCGATATCAAGATGCCGCAGATGGACGGCATGGAGCTGCTTCGCCGGGTGCGCGAGATGGGCGGCCCGGTCGGCGCCGTGCCGGTCATCTTCCTGACCTCCAAAGACGATGAGCTTGACGAGGCCCTCGGCCTTGCCATGGGCGCCGACGACTACATCTCCAAGCCCTTCTCCCAGCGGCTGCTGATCGCCCGCATCCGGGCGATCCTGCGGCGCCAGGACCTGGAGCGCGGGCAGGCCAGCTCACCGGAAGATGGCCCCGAGGAGCAATTGATCGAGCGCGGTCGGCTGACCATGGATCCGGCGCGGCATAAGGTGCTGTGGGACGGGAAGGACGTGACGCTGACCGTAACCGAATTCCTGATCCTCGAGGCCCTGGCACAGCGGCCTGGCGTCGTGAAATCGCGCAACCAGCTGCTCGACATCGCATACCAGGACGACGTCTATGTCGACGACCGGACGATCGACAGCCATATCAAGCGGGTGCGGCGAAAATTCCGCTCCGTCGATCCGGACTTCGATGCAATCGAGACCCTTTATGGCGTCGGCTACCGCTTCGGCGAGGAATAGGATGCGGCGTTTCCGGCCCTGGCAGGGGCAGTGGACGATCGCGCACCGGATCCTGGCGCTCAACCTTTTGATCCTGGTCGTCTTCGCCCTGTCGGTGCTCTACCTGGACGCCTTTCGCAACCAGCTGCAGGATGAGCGAATCGGCCAGCTCGAACGCGAAGCCAAGTTGATGGCGGCGGCGCTATCCGCCGCCCCTCCCCAGGACCGCAAGATCCTCGTTCGACTCATGGCGGCTTCGGGGACGACGCGGGTTCGGCTGTACGGGCCGGACGGGAAACGGCTTGCCGACAGCTGGGAGGCAACCGGCCCGACCTATGAGCTGCGAGACCCGGCGACGCAGCCATGGCGCAAATCGGTGGCGCGCGGCCTCGACCGCGGGTTCAATGCGTTGGTCGGCGAGAACCAGCCCGACGATTTCGCCGAGCCAGCCGAGGACAAGGCGGCAGCCTGGCCCGAGCTCGCAAGAGCCAAGGCGACTGGCGAATTGTCCCACGAAGTCCGCAACGCGCCGGAGCTTACGCCTGTCTTTTCGGTGGCGGGAACGATCGAGGACGGCAGCCAGCTGCTGCTGACGGTGAACGACCGCGATTTCACCCGAACGGTGCGACGGCAGCGCAGCTCGCTGGGCTACGCCATGGCATTCGCCGTGCTGATGAGTGCCTTGCTCTCCTTTTTCCTGGCACGGACCATCGTCCGACCGCTGCGGCGGATCGCGCTCGCCGCCCATCGCGTGCGCCTTGGACGCGCCCGCGAGGTCAAGGTGCCGCGCCTGCCCTCACGCCGCGACGAAATCGGCTCGCTGGCGCGAGCGGTATCGGACATGAGCCAGTCCCTGCGGCACCGGATCGACAATATCGAGGCCTTCGCAGCCGACGTCACGCACGAGCTGAAGAACCCGCTCGCGTCGCTGCGCAGTGCCGTCGACAGCCTGGAGAAGGTCAAGGAGCTCGCCCTGCGCAAGCAGTTGCTCGACGTCGTGCGCCAGGACGTGATCCGGCTTGACCGCCTGATCAACGACGTCGGCGAGGCCGCGCGCACCGATGCCGAGTTGGCGCGCGCGCGTTTCGAGCCGGTTGATCTTGGGCCGCTGATCCAGAATCTGGTTTCGGGCTGGGAGGACCGGCGGGAAACCGGCAACGTCCGGATCGCTTTCGCCCGGCCGCGGCGCGACAGCACTTTGGTGATGGGCGAGCCGGGCCGGCTGGCGCGCGCCATCGACAATATCATCGATAATGCGATCAGCTTCTCGCCAAGCGGCGGCCTGGTTGAAATTGCTGCCATCCATGTCGGCGACAACATCCTGATCCGCATCGACGACGAGGGACCCGGCGTCCCGGCGGAGCTGCGCGAAGCGATCTTTAATCGCTTCCATTCAGTGAGGCCGAAGAGCGAGAACTTCGGCCGCCATTCAGGGCTTGGTCTTGCGATTGCCCGTGCAATCGTCGAAGGCCACGACGGGGAGATTGACGTGGAAGACCGCGACGACGCGCCGTCAGGCGCCCGGTTCACAATCAAGCTGCCGGCGGCCGACCTGGCATGATGCGACTGTCCTCGGAGACCCTGCACGCCAGCACCGTCGCGCTCGACGGCCGGGCGGTGCTGATTTCCGGCCCGTCGGGCTCCGGCAAATCCGACCTTGCGCTTCGCCTGCTCGACCGTGGCTTCACCCTGGTCAGCGACGACCAGACCATCGTTCGCAAGGACGGGAACAAGCTGATCGCTTCCGCGCCACCGACTATTCATGGCCGGTTGGAAATCCGGGGTATCGGCATCGTCGAGATGGAAACGGTCAGCGACGTACCGGTCGCCTTGTTCGTCGAGCTTACCAGCGACATCCAGCGGATTCCCGATGACAGCCGGGAGAGGCTGGTCCTGGACGTCAGTATCCCCCTGATCAGCGTCGATGCGATGACCGCCTCCGCCCCATCCAAGGTGGCTGTGGCGCTCGACCGGCTCGGCCTCGCGTTCTGATGACCTGGGGCGCGGGAGGAGCAAGCCCCCCGCCCCGCCTGCTGCTGGTCACCGGCATGTCAGGCGCGGGCAAGTCGACCGTGCTCGACGCGCTCGAGGACATGGGTTGGGACTGCGTCGACAATTTGCCGGTTGCCCTGCTCGAGGATTTCGTCCGCGGCGAAGAAGGATCGGGCCGCCAGGCTCCGATCGCAGTGGGCATGGATGCGCGAAGCCGCGGCTTCGACGCAGGGAAGCTGCCGGACATCATCCGCTCGATCGCCGGCGTGAGGCCGGAAATCCTCTATCTCGATTGCTCCGGCGCGGAGCTGATCCGGCGCTTTGACGAGACTCGCCGCCGCCATCCGCTGGCGGCGGACCGTCCCGCCGAGGACGGCATCGCCCGCGAGCGCGGCATCACTGCCCGGCTGCGCGAGACCGCTGACAGCATCCTCGACACCACGGACCTGACGCCCACCGAGCTCCGCGAGGAATTGCGGCGGCGATACAGCGAGGACCGCGACCAGCCGGTCATCACCATCGCCTCGTTCGGCTATGCGCGCGGGGTCTCGCGGACGGCGGACCTGGTCTTCGACATGCGCTTCATCGGCAACCCGCATTGGGTCGACGAGCTGCGGCTGCTGACAGGCATGGAAAGCGAAGTGCGCGACTATTGCGCCGCGGACCCCGGCTGGTCCCAGGCGATGGACAGCATCGAGGCCCTTCTAAAGGACCTGATTCCCCGCTATTGGGCCGCCGGCAAAACCTATCTGACCGTGGCGTTCGGTTGCACTGGGGGTCGTCATCGGTCGGTCGCGGCAGCGGTGGAGATGGCAGAGCGGTTGCGCGGGGCCGGCTTTCCGGCAAATATCCGTCATCGCGACCTCGCCTCGGCGCCGAGTGATAGCGTCGAAGACATTCGTCCAGACAAGGACGAATCAAGAAGTTCAGGTGAGTGAATGATCGGACTAGTGTTGGTGACCCACGGCCGGCTCGCGGCCGAGTTCATCACGGCAATGGAGCATGTCGTCGGGCCGCAGGAGGCGGTCGAGGGCATTTGCATCGACGCCGAAGACGATATGGAAGCCCGCCGCGCGGACATCGCCGCCGCCATCCAGAAGGTCGACCGCGGCAGGGGCGTGATCATCCTAACCGACCTGTTCGGAGGAACACCGTCCAACCTCGCCATCAGCCTGATGAAGAGCGAGGACATCGAGGTGATCGCCGGAGTGAACCTGCCAATGCTGATCCGGCTGGAAGGCGCGCGCAAGGTGATGGGCGTACGCGCAGCAGTCGCCGCCGCCCGCGAGGCCGGTCGCAAATATATCTCCGTCGCATCCGAAATCCTCGGGGAAGCCGCGGCTTGAGTGCCCTCAGCCGAACAGTGCTGATCGGCAACAGGCGCGGCCTGCACGCCCGCGCCAGCGCCAAGTTCGTCAACCTCGCCAGCCAGCTCGACGCCAACATCGAGGTGGAGAAGGACGGCAACAAGGTTTGCGGGACCTCGATCATGGGACTGATGATGCTCGGCGCCGCCATGGGCGACAGTGTCACCATCCATGTCTCGGGCCTCGCCGCGGAAAGCGCGCTCGAGCAACTCGCGCGGCTCATCGAAGAGCGGTTCGGGGAAGATTGAGGCCGTGCCGCGAGAGGTCACGGCCTTTTCCAACCCGATGGTCAAACGGCTGCGCTCGCTGCGCGACAAGAAGGCGCGGCGCGAGGAAGGCCTGTTCCTGGCCGAGGGCCTGAGGATCCTCGCCGAGGCGCGTGACAGCGGCCGATTGCCGGAGATCCTCGCCTTCTCCGCGCAGGGCGCCGCCCATCCGCTGGCGGCAGAAATCATCGCCGCCGCGGAGAGCCAGGGCGCCGAAGCGATCGAAGTGCCGAACGATTTGCTCAGCAAGATGAGCGGCAAGGACAATCCGCAGATGCTGCTCGGTGCCTACCGCCAGCCGTCGACCGCGCTCGCCGCAATCGACCGGAGCGCCTCGCCCTTGTGGATCGTCGCGCAGGCGCTGCGCGACCCGGGCAATATCGGCACGATCTTGAGAACCGGCGATGCTGTCGGCGCCGGCGGGCTGATCCTCATCGACGACAGCGCCGATCCCTTCTCGGTCGAGGCGGTTCGCGCATCCATGGGCGCAATCTTCACCCAAGCGGTGGCGAGCGCGCGCTGGGACGAGTTCCTGCCCTGGCTACGCTCCGGGGCCGGTCAGCTGGTCGGAACCAGCCTCAAGACCGAAACGAACTATCTTGAGGCCGATTACGAGCAACCCTGCTTCCTCCTGATCGGCAATGAAAGCCAGGGCCTTCCGGCCGATTATGAGGCGGCGTGCGACCTTCTGGTCAAGATCCCGATGGCTGGCCGCGCCGACAGCCTCAATGCCGCGGTCGCCGCCGCGGTCATGGCCTTTCATGTCCGAGCAAGCTGGAATCAGGCAGGAAAGTCGTGATGAACCGAGCTTCAGCCTTTGCCGCCATGCTGCTCGTCGCCAGTTGCGGCGAGCCATCCGACCGCCTTACCGACGCCGAGGCCTCGGTTGAGCAGAGCCCTGCCGTGTTCGACGACAGCAATGCCGCCAGCGAGGTGATCGAGGGGACGAGCGACCTCCCCGACCCCGAGGATTCGGGCGCGATCCTCTACAAGGCGGTCGGCACCGAGCCCGGCTGGTCGCTGACCGTACGCCCGGCGCGGATGGATTATGCCGGCGACTATGGCCAGGTGAACATCGCCGAGCCGACACCACCCAACTTCCGCCCCGCGCACGGCACCTATCGCAGCGGCAAGCTTCAGGTGACCATCTCGGCCGGCCCCTGCAGCGACGGAATGAGCGACCTCGTTTATCGCCAGACCGTACGCGTCACGGCCGACGGCCGTACGGTCAGCGGCTGCGGCGGCGGCACCATCGCCCCTAACACGCTCGCCGGAACCAGCTGGTCGGTGGTTTCGGTCAACGGCAGGCCGGTGCCGGGCGCCGGCGATTATTATGTGCAGTTCAGCGATAGGACGCTGAGCGCCAAGTTTGGCTGCAACGCCATGGGCGGTGCCTACGCCGTGAACGGCGATCACCTGTCGATCGCCAACCTCGAGCAGACCTTGATCGGTTGCCCGGAGCCGGCGGCGACCTTCGAGAGCCAAGGCAGCAGCGTCCTGCGCAGCAACGTCCGGGTCGAGAAAATCGGCGGCGAACGCTTGCGGCTGGTCAGCGAGGCTGGAACCATCGAATTGAGACGCGCAATCTGAGTGGGGAGTATCCGCGCATGAGGACCTTACTGACGACGCTGCCGCTGGCGCTGATGCTGGCCGGCTGCATGACACCCTATGGCCAGGACCCCTATGGGCAGCAGGGCGGCTATCCGCCGCAGGGTTATCCCGACCCAGGCTATCCCGAGCCTTATCCGCCGCAAGGCTATCCGCCGCAGCAATATCCGGAGCCTGGCTATCCCGTTCCGCCGGGAGCGAACGATTATCGCGCCAGCGGTACCGAGCCCTTCTGGGACCTGACCATCGGCCGCGACATGGTTTTCAACGATCGCGGCACCGGCGTCACAGTCACGCAGCCGACGCCGCAGGTCATCAGCGGCGTCGCCGGCGAGATCTACCGGACGCAGCGGCTGGAGGTGAACATCACCCACTCGCGCTGCAACGACGGCATGAGCGACCGCAATTACCCCGACACCGTCCAGGTCTATGTCGACGGCAGGCTCTATCGCGGATGCGGCGGAGTTGCCGCCAATGACCCGCTGGCGCCAGTGCCGCCCGGAGCGGTCACGCCACCGCCGGCACCAGACTATGCGAATCCGCCGTCGGATTATGGAACGCCAGCCCCGCCAGCCGGCGGCATGGACGGACCGCCGCTCGACCGCACGCGCTGGCTGGTGCTGGCGATCAACGGGCGGCCGGTGCCGCGCGACCATAATTACTGGATGGAGTTCGATGGCGGTCGGCTCAGCGCCAAGTTCGGCTGCAACAGCATTGGCGCGGGCTACACGCAGACAGCCTCCACGATCGACGCCGGCGCGGTGATGGCCACTCGCATGGCCTGCAGCGACATGAGCTGGGAAACACAGGGGACCGCTGTGATCGAGCAGGTGATGCAGGTCAGCGCCCAGGGGCCGGAGCGTGTCACGCTCACCAGCAGCGCAGGTTCGATCGAACTGCTGCGCAGGCGCAACTAGGACCTCTTCGACCGGGCATACCAGCCAATCAGGCCGCGGCGTCGTCCTCGTTCGACGCGGGCGGCGGCAGGACCTTGTCGTCGCCATAGCGGGCCAGGGCCTCGACCGGCGGCACCGCTTCGATGTCACGTG
Source organism: Sphingomicrobium sp. (assembly GCA_035250985.1). GTDB lineage: Bacteria > Pseudomonadota > Alphaproteobacteria > Sphingomonadales > Sphingomonadaceae > Sphingomicrobium. The sequence goes on from DATFEO010000028.1 coordinate 10,352, forward strand.
CGCCGGGTTCGATGTTGAGGTCGCGGAACTTGCGGGCCGTGACCAAAGACCGGCTCTCAAATGACGAGACGAAGTTATTGTAATTATTAACTGCGTTGGTCAGGCCAGCACCAACCTTGCGCAGGTCCTGGGCGGCCTTGGCGAGCCGGTCGTACAGTTCCTTGCCGAGCTCGCCGATCTGCCGCGCCTCCTTCGCCAATCTCTCCTGGCGCCAGACGGCGGCGACAGTGCGGGCGATGGCGATGAGGTTGGTCGGGGTTGCCAGCAGCACGCGCCGCTCGAACGCATAATCCCACAGCGCGCCGTCCTGCTCGAGCGCGGCGGTCAGGAAATGTTCGCCCGGGATGAACATGACGACATAGTCGGGCGCGTCCTCGAACTGCGCCCAATAGGCCTTGTTCCCAAGCGCGTTGACGTGGGTCTTGATGGAATTGGCGTGCTGGGTGAGGTGGAGCGACCGCTCCGCCTCGTCGACCGCTCCGAACGCGTCCTGGTAGGCATTGAGGCTGACTTTGGCGTCGATGACCAGGCTTTGGCCGCCGGGAACCTTGAGGATGACGTCAGGACGCAGCCTGCCGCCGTCCTCCGCCGCCCGGCTGACCTCCGTGTCGAAGTCGCAATGTTCGGAGAGGCCGCAGCTTTCGAGCACATTGCGTAGCTGCTGTTCGCCCCAACGGCCACGGGCCTTCGGGGCATTGCGCAGTGCATTGACCAGCTTGGCGGCTTCGGCGGAAACGCGCTCGGTGCCGCTCTTCATCGCTTCGATATGGCCGGAAAGCAGCCCGAAATCCTTGCGGCGCTCCTCCTCGACCTTGCCGACCGCCTCCTCGTAGCGCTGCAGGCGCTCATGAACCGGCTGGAGGAGGGCCTTGAGGTTGGTGCCTGCAGTCTCCTCCGACTGGCGGAACCGCTGGTCGGCGCGGTCGAGAAACTGCTTCTGGGCGGTTTCAAGGAGCTTGCCACCGACTTCGGCGAATTGCGCCGATAATTCTTCGCGCGCCTTGACGAGCTCGGCGATCTTTTCCTCGAACGCCCTCTCCCGCACTTCCTGGGCGGCGCGGAACGCGGCCAGCTCGTTCGCGGCGGAGCGATTGGCGTCGCGTTCCCTAACGACCTCGTCGAGCTGCAGCCGAAGGTTGTCGACCGTCTGGCGGGCGGCGGCAGCATCGCGCCCGGCATAGAGCCAGCCGATCAGCGCGCCGAGGGCAACGCCAATAATCAGCGCCAGG